>JASJDD010000043.1 GCA_030065735.1 Crocosphaera sp. | reverse complement strand
TACACCTGGATATTAAGGTGGATATTCTCAAACGGACTCATGGGGTTGAGGTAGAAGTGGGTAAACCGCAAGTGGCTTATCGGGAGTCTATTACCAAAACCATTAACGATAGCTATACCCATAAGAAACAATCTGGGGGTTCTGGTCAATTTGGTAAGATCGATTATGTGATTGAACCCGGAGAACCCGGAAGTGGCTTCCAGTTCGAGTCTAAGGTAACTGGGGGCAACGTTCCCAGAGAATTTTGGCCGGCGGTTCAGAAAGGCTTTGAAAACAGCATCGATAAGGGTGTTTTAGCCGGTTATCCTTGTGTTGACCTCAAAGTAACCTTAACCGACGGTGGGTTTCACCCTGTGGATTCCTCTGCGATCGCTTTTGAGATCGCGGCTAAAGCAGGGTATCGTCAGTCTATTCCCAAAGCCGGTCCTCAATTACTAGAACCGATCATGAATGTGGATGTGTTCACCCCTGAAGATTATATGGGGGATGTGATCGGGGATATTAACCGTCGTCGTGGTATGATTAAGTCGCAAAATTCGACTCCTATGGGGGCGCGTATTAAGGCGGATGTTCCTTTAAGCGAGATGTTTGGTTACATTGGTGACTTACGGACTATGACATCAGGCCGGGGTCAATTTTCTATGGAGTTTTCTCATTATTATCCTTGTCCGAGCAATGTAGCAGAAGAGGTCATCAAAGAGGCGAAAGAACGTCAAGCAGCCCTTGCTTAAGCTTTTCCGTTGACATTTATTATTTTCTTCCTGATCGATATGATTTCGGTCAGGATTTTTTTATTTTCGTTCTGATACCAAATCCTGTCATCATTTCATTCTGATTCTTGAAATTGAAAAATATGGGCTTTTTGCACTTTAGGTAATTGTAGAAATAGTGTGATCATTAAAGTTCCCATATAAGTGGTTAAAGCTGACCATAACAAATGATTATTTTGCCAATAATAAGATAAAATTGCTAGCGGTAAAAATCCGATAAAAAAGGCTATTAATACTCCATTTCTCAAGGTAGTAGCTTCTTTTAAACCGATGAAATACCCTTCTAACATAAATGCAGTTGCGGTTAAGCATAAAAGAGGTAGTAACCATAAGGTATATTCGATAGCATTTTCACTAATTTCTTGGTGATCTGTTAATACATTAAAGATAGTTTCAGGAAATATAAATGGAATAATAGCAAAGCTTGAAGCAATTATAAAACTATTAATAATAGAGATAACTAATAAAGGCATAATTTGTTCAATAGTTCCTTTTCCTTTAAAGTTTCCTGTTAAGGTTTGGGTGGTCATTCCTATTCCTTGAATCGTAAATTGACTTAACAAAGCAATTTGTAATAATAACCCATTCGCTGCTAAAATCTCTGTGCCTAATAAAGCACTTAAATTAGTAAAAATAGAATAGGCAGAAATCAGGGCTAAAAATCTGATTAAAATGTTTCCTTTTAAAGTAATAATTGATGTTAATTCTTCTTTTTTTAAAACTTTTTTGATGATTTCTGTAATTCTATTCCAGTTAACACTAATTATCATAAAAATAAGAGCAACAAATAAAGCAAAATATTGACTAATAGCTGTAGCTAAACCGGCTCCCATACTTTCCCAACCCCAACGATAAATCATGAGATAATCTAAGCCAACATTAGAAAAATTACCGACAAAAGATAACAAGAAAATTGCTGCTTTCATTTCTCTTCCTAAGAACCAACCAATGAAAACAAAATTGAGTAAAACCGCAGGCGCACCCCAAACTCTAGCCCGAAAATAATCAATTCCTGATACTTCGATTTCGGGAGAACCTGATAATAAAGTAAAGCCTATTTTTTCAATAGGATATTGTAAAATAAGTATAATAAAAGCAATGGTTAAAGCAATTAAACCACTGCGTAAAATAGCGAGTAATATTCCTTCTTCATCATCTTTTCCCACTGCTTGTGCGGTGATAGCATTGGTTCCGGAACGAATAAACTTTAAAACCCGATATAGATAGTCAAAAAGAATACTTCCGAGAATGACACCTGCTAAATAACGAATGTCCTCTAAATGTCCTAAAAAAGCAGTGTCACACAACCCTGCTAAGGGAACCATCATATTAGATAAAACACTGACTGAAGCGAGGCGATAAAAGCGAGGTAAAAAGCTACGATATTCAACAGGAAGGGAAAAGTTCATATAGATAGCTAACTGTCATTTGTGAATCTAACTAAGGTGTATATTATAGCTAATTTTGACTTTAGCTTACATATTGCTGATTGAATCTAGTGGCAACAATCATTGGATGAGATCCCAAAATTATTATTAAATATTAAAGCAGTAATAACCTCTTTTTTGATTTTAGGCTATAATCTGGTTTGATCTATAAAATTAGTCTAAAAAATCATCTCATTATCCTCTTTATGAAACCTCTTCAAGTCTCAGAAATTGAATACGTTGATGTCATTGTCGTGGGTGGTGGTATTGCTGGAGTTGCCATTGCTGAATTTTTAGCCCGTCATAGTAATTTATCCATTAAACTATTAGAAAAACACCCCCAACTCGGCACTTTAGCTTCAGGAAAATTAGAAGGATGGTATCATACAGGAGCCTTATATTCCGGTCAAGATGATGCTCAAACGTTTATTAATTGTGTCAATGGAGTAGAAGATTTAATTAATTTATATACCCCTTATTTTAGGAAGCAATGTAATGTTAATTTAGTAGAAAAAGATACTAATTGTTTTACTCCTACTATTTTTCCTAACTCTCAAGGTTGGTTTAATGATGCACCTGTTTATTTAATTCATCCTCAAGAAGATGCCCCAGAAATTCGCTCATCTCGCTTAAAAAGTGATGCTATACAAATCAATATTCAACGAAATAGAGTCTTAGGAAGATTAGAAGTTGCCTATGGAAAACAACATAATTGGTTGGTTAATAATAAATGTTTAGCCCCAACCTATGCACAGGTAGAAAACTATGAAGGTTTAAACTGTTCCTTAAAAAATTCAACAGAAATTATCCGTAATCTTTGCCATCAGTTTGATGAATCGTATAATATAAAATTCTCTAATTATGACTTTATTAAAACCCTAGATTGTTCCATGCACACTAGCAGAATTCTACAAGACTTAGTTGCAAGTTGTTTAAGTCATGGGGTGACATTTGAAACTGGCATAAAAATTGATAAATTATTAATCGATGGCTATGGTAAACTTAGAATCAAAAGTTTATTATGTAAAACTAAAGAAGGTCGTTCAAAACGATTAAAAGCAAAGTTATTTATCTTTGCAGTTGGAGAAGGCTTTGAACCCTTTTTACAGGATTTACAAGTGAGGGCAAAATTAAAGAGAAGTCGTAGCGCAATGGTGGTCGCTTATCCTGCTTTAGTGGATACTAATTTTGTGAGAATGTCAACTAAAAATCGTTTTCATTTTAATCATTTTGTGCAACATAGAGAACTAGCAAACGAAAAGTATATTTACTCTTTATTAGCGGATTCTGGCTATGCCAATGATGATAGTATAGATGGAGTAGATATTGAACCCATTTTAGAGTCAGCAGAACGTTATTTTGGTAAAGAAAAGTTATATAGTCGTCAACTCTATAGTTATGAATGTGTGAAAACCGAATTTATTAGTCAAGAAGAACAAAAACGACGTTATAGTTATTGGATTGAATCTAATTCAGATAGTAATTATGTGTGTGTATTACCCGGTAAGTTTTCCTTCTTTCCCACTGTTGCTTATCAAGCTTATCAACGGATTAAAACGTTACTTGATTTTGAAGAAACTAAGCCTAAATCTTCTTTCCAATCCAATATAAACATTGAAACTCAAGCTAATCAATTAGTAGCTGAATCTTATCCCATGCAAATTTTTCTAGCTAACTGATTTCTTGGGGACTTTCGTCGAACCGACATTCTAACTCACTCCGACTCTCAAAAACGACTTCTGATTTCTGTGCGATAGCGCCGGAACGTAGTGAGGAACTTCTGACTTCGTTAACGGGGCATTACTGTGAGCGATTTTCAGGTAACAACCAGGTTCGTTGAGAATCCGAAAGTAATTTATCAACCCGTAGTCTTTGAATCATACCGTCTTTTTCAGGAATCATTTCTCCAAAGCAAGCCAACACTTCAGAGGTGACTTCTGTAGCAATCCATTCGCTTTCTGACTTGTAGAGGGTATCCGTTACTCGTTCTGCCATCAGGCCAAGGTAGCGGGTCGTTCCGTCAGGCATCGGATAATTTACTATGATAATGCGTGTACTTAGACAATGACGACAGGGATAATCCCCAATTAAATAACATAAATCGATGGCCGGTACGATTTTATTCCGATAATTAAACACCCCAGCTACGTATTTTGGGGCTTGGTAGAGTTTTCTCATTAGCACTTGTGGAATGATTTCCACCACCTTTGTGCTGTCAATCGCGTATCTTTCATCCCCGAGATGAAATAGCAGTAAGAGCATTTGTCGTCCTCTGTGACGAGGGATAATTCAATTATCTATCATCTATTACCTTATCACTGGTCACTGCTCACTGCTCACTGATTTGAGATGATTATCGGGATTTGGCAAAAGTTAATGGTACACTAAGCATTGTCACCTTAAATACCTGTGGCAAAGATTGAGGAAATAGTATTCATGAAAGCCATGATTCTGGCCGCTGGGAAAGGAACTCGTGTTCGTCCCATTACCCATACCATACCGAAACCGTTGATCCCAATTTTGCAAAAGCCTGTGATGGAGTTCTTGCTAGAACTTCTGCGACAGCATGGCTTTGATGAAATTATGGTAAATGTCAGCCATCTGGCTGAGGAAATTGAAAGTTATTTCCGTGATGGCCAACGGTTTGGGGTACAAATCGGCTATTCCTTTGAAGGCAAAATTGTCGATGGGGATTTAGTGGGAGAAGCCTTAGGATCAGCCGGTGGGTTACGACGGATTCAAGATTTTAATCCCTTTTTTGATGATACCTTCATCGTTTTGTGTGGAGATGCTCTTATCGATTTAGATTTGACTGCAGCCGTCAAATACCATAAACAAAAAGGGGCGATCGCTACTATCATTACAAAGTCTGTCCCCAAAGAAGTCGTTTCAAGTTACGGGGTAGTGGTAACCGATGAAGACGAAAGGATTCAAACCTTCCAAGAAAAACCCTCCGTCGAAGAAGCCCTCAGCACTAATATCAATACAGGAATTTATATTTTTGAGCCAGAAATTATTAACTATATTCCTCCCAATCAGAAATATGACATTGGGGGCGAATTATTTCCGATGTTAGTGGAAAAAGGTGCGCCATTTTATGCGGTGAATATGGACTTTGAATGGGTGGATATTGGGAAAGTTCCCGATTATTGGCACGCCATTCGTGGTGTTTTACAAAGAGAAATCAAAAATGTGCAAATTCCTGGCATTGAAGTCAAACCAGGCATTTATACAGGGTTAAACGTGGCAGTTAATTGGGATAAGGTTAATATTCAAGGACCGGTTTATATTGGTGCCATGACTCATATCGAAGATGGGGCCACCATTATTGGTCCGAGTATGATTGGCCCCAATTGTTGGATTTGTAGTGGTGCAACGGTGGATAATAGCGTGATTTTTGAATATTCTCGTCTAGGTCCAGGGGTTCGTTTAGTGGATAAATTGGTGTTTGGACGGTACTGTGTGGATAAAACAGGGGCCGCCATTGATGTGCAAGCAGCAGCCTTGGATTGGTTAATTACTGATTCCCGTCAAATCTTTCCCGATAACAATCAAATCCAACAAAAGGCGATCGCAGAATTACTGAATCAAGATCAATGAGATTAACAGTAGGATGGGCAAATTAGACTATAATGCCTATGTATAACAGAATTCTCTGCTATCAGATTGTTATTAAATAAGCCTTTACCAGAACAGAAAAAATTGCCAATGGGAAAAGGTATTTATTATAATCTTCATAACGAGGATCTGTGGGTTTGGGAACTTGATACCGATGCAGTGAGTAAATATTTAGAAGCATATGGATTTAAAAAAATTCATCACTTAATTGGAGAGTTTACTGAAATTCAACGAAGAACTAAAGGCATTGTCAGAAATACCTTATTAAGACTAAATAACTTATGCTACGATTGGAATTTTTCTCCTAGTATAGCAACCACTAACTTATTGATTTTTGAAAAAACTCAATAAAACATTCATTAACCAAACAATCAGCAATTCTCTGGGCTGCCCCCGGTGATCCCAGACGCTTTTGACCATTCTGAGCAATCTTTTCTAATTGTTTGGGATCGTTTATTAATTGAGTTAAGGTATCTCCGACTTGTTGAGGTCTATTTATCAAGGTAACAGAACACCCTAACAGACGGGTTTGATTCTGGGCAAATTTTTGGGTAAACTGAGGACCGTTTCCAGGGAAACTAATCACAGGTTTACCCAACCCCACAAATTGTTCTGTGGCAGTTCCGGCCATGGCAATACCAATATGAGATAATTGTAAACAATTTTCATAGGCTTGTTGGCTAAGAATTAAGTTAGTTTGACCCTGAGTAAATAAGATAGCTTGGGTATCTGGAATCGGTAAATTGTCGGTGTTGACAGGTTGTTTTTGCCAACCCTTATCTATCAAATCTTCTTGAAACGGAATAGAATTGAAACTGGGGGTAATCGCTGCTAAAAATAATAGCGATCGCTGAGAAAAAACTGCTTTAATACTATCAACCGCTTGCAGGATTAATTGCCAGTTATGTTGGGCTTCCGGCATTCTTGAACCGGGTAATAAAAGAATAATTAAAGGTTCAGTTTCCGAGGGAAAGGTTAGGGATGGGTTAACAGAGAAATGATCCATCATGGGATTTCCTAAATCATACACAGGAATTGACCATTTTTGTAAAATTTGAGCAGTAAGGCTATCCCTCACAAAAACACCGCAACAAGCAGAACGATTCATTAACCAGCGTTCCCAAGGAAAATACATCGATCCCAGCCAACGTTCAAGAGGAGATGTAGAAGCTAACCATCCCGTTTCGTCCCGAAGATAATATTCGGATTTCGCCGTTCCCATAAAAGCAAACTCACCCCCACTTAACCAGGCAAAAAACAGGGGAAGAATATCCCCCACTGCTAAAATTTTTCCGCCTTTTTGTCCCCATTGTTTTATCGTTTGATATTGATGGTAAGTAAGGCTTAATAACCCTCCATTTACATCGCGCCATAATTGATTAAATTCTTGATTAAACCCTCCTGATGGCATAGTTTTCACCGTGCCAATGATGGGAATGTTTGCTTTTTCGTAGGCGTAACCTTTCCCTACTAAGGGTAATGCAGAAATCTTAGAAATGTGGGGCAACTGTCTTAATGCTTCAATAATAGACACTGAAATGACATCTTCTCCATGGCCATTACTAATAACTAAAATTTCCATAACTTTAACCTTGTATTTTTATATTCGAGAGGTCTTAGGTCTGCAACCATTATTCAATCGGCTTTTTGACCCCTTATGTCGGCCCCCCAGGAGTTTGCTGGAAAAATATCTTTGATCTTGGCAGTAATATTCATCGTAAATATAGAAGATATTATCTAGTTTTTATAGAGAAAAGGCATAAGAATTAATAATTTTTTCTTATGCCTTAACTTTAGATTCAAACGACCTTAACTTAAATGCTTAAAAAGGCCATTTCCAGTTAGTGATTTCGGGTTGATCGATGCCATTTTCGTAAGCATAAGCCCGATGTTCAATAATCGCATTCTTCATGCGTTGTTGGACATAAGCAGCAGCAGATCCTAACTTGGGAACCCGATCAATCACATCCAAAACTAAATTGAAACGATCAATTTGGTTATTCATGGCTAACTCTAAAGGTGTATTAATATTACCTTTTTCTTTGTAGCCACGAACATGAAGATTATCATGGTTGGTGCGGTGATAGGTTAACTTATGAATTAACCAAGGATAGCCATGAAAATTGAAGATGATGGGTTTATCAACGGTAAACAAGGTATCAAAATCTCGGTCAGATAAACCATGAGGATGTTCGGTTTCTGATTGCAATTTAAACAAGTCAACAACATTGATAAAACGGACTTTTAACTCAGGAAACTCTTCCCTTAAAATAGCCGTTGCTGCTAATGCTTCTTTAGTCGCAACATCCCCACAACAAGCCATAATCACATCGGGTTCGTCGGGATCTTTTCCACAGTCATCGTTACTGGCCCATTCCCAAATTCCAATCCCTTTGGTACAGTGTTTAATGGCTTCGTCCATGCTTAAATATTGCAGATGTTTTTGTTTATCGGCAACAATAACATTGACGTAATCTTTACTCTTTAAACAGTGGTTACCAACGGATAATAAGGTGTTAACATCGGGGGGAAAATAAACCCGAACCACCTCTGCACTCTTATTAGTAACTAAGTCCACATAACCGGGATCTTGGTGAGAGAAACCGTTATGATCTTGTCGCCAAACGGTTGAAGAAAGGAGTATATTTAAAGAAGAAATAGGCGCACGCCAAGGCACTTCATTCTTACAAATATCTAACCATTTTGCGTGTTGATTAAACATGGAATCAACCACATGAGCAAAGGCTTCATAGGTGTGGAAAAAGCCGTGACGACCGGTTAATAAATACCCTTCTAACCAACCTTGTAGGGTGTGTTCACTTAACATTTCCATCACCCGACCATCGGTGGTGATTTCTGTTCCGTCTGCATCTGCATCGATGATATCTGCCATCCATACTTTTTTGCTGACTTCATAAATGGCATTGAGACGGTTAGAAGCGGTTTCATCCGGGCCAAAGACACGGAAACTGGTCATATTATTGGCCATGACATCCCGTAAAAACACGCCCAAAGGACGAGTATTTTCTGCTTCTACGGCACCAGGTTTGTCCACTTCTACCCCATATTCCCGAAAATCAGGCATTTTCAGGTCTTTGCGTAATAACCCACCATTAGCGTAAAGAGTGGCACTAATACGACGGTTTCCTGTGGGGGCTAACTCTTTTAATTCTGGAATTAGGGTTCCGTTTTCGTCAAATAGTTCTTCGGGTTTGTAGCTTTTTAACCAGTCTTCTAGAACTTTGATATGAGCAGGGTTACCGTGCATTCCTGAGAGGGGAACTTGGTGCGATCGCCAGAAGTCTTCGGTCTTTTTGCCATCTACCTGCTTCGGACCGGTCCATCCTTTGGGAGAGCGTAAGACAATCATCGGCCACATGGGACGTTTGGCCACTCCTGTGTCACGAGCTTCTTTTTGAATGGCTTTAATTTCTGCGATCGCTGTTTCGAGAGTAGCAGCCATTGTTTGGTGCATTAGGTCGGGATCAGATCCTTCCACAAAATAGGGTTTATATCCGTACCCTTTGAAGAGATATTCTAATTCTTCGTGAGAGATCCGAGCGAAAATGGTGGGATTAGCAATTTTATAACCGTTGAGGTGTAAAACGGGTAAAACCGCTCCGTCTCTGATGGGGTTAATAAATTTGTTAGAATGCCAAGCAGTGGCCAAAGGTCCGGTTTCTGCTTCCCCATCTCCCACTACGGCAACGGTAATGAGGTCCGGGTTATCTAAAACAGATCCGTAAGCATGGGATAAACTATAACCTAATTCTCCCCCTTCATGGATCGAGCCAGGGGTTTCTGGGGTACAATGACTACCGATACCACCGGGAAAAGAAAACTGTTTGAAAAAGGCTTTCATTCCTTCTTCATCTTCACTTTTTTCGGGGTAAACTTCCGAGTAGGTTCCTTCTAAATAAACCGGTCCTAAAATTCCAGGCGCACCATGACCAGGTCCTGCCATGTAAACAACATCGAGGTCATATTTTTTGATGAGGCGATTAAGATGAATGTAGATAAAACTTAAGCCAGGACTTGATCCCCAATGGCCCAATAAACGATTTTTAACATGGTTTTCTGTGAGGGTTTCTTTGAGTAACGGATTATCTTTTAGATAAATCATGCCAACGGCTAAATAGTTACAAGCACGCCAGTAAGCATGAATTTTTCTCAATTCTTCGGGGGATAGGGGAGTTTCTTGTACTTGCGGTTTATCGGGTGTTGCAACCATTAATTATAACTCCAATGATATCTTATTTTGAGCATTTAACAGGCTTAAATATAAGAATTTTTCCTGTCTACGAAGTCAATTTGAGGACTCATAGTTCAGTATAATGGCTAAGAGCAATGAAGGCAATTAAGTGTTTATATTTTTCCAATCATTTGACGCTCCTTATTTAACCAATTATAAAGAAAAGTTTACCAAAGCTTAAAGTTAGCATTGTGGCAACTCTTGAGACAACAGAGACGATTTATCTTGAGTCAATTTCTCTTTTTTTCCTGCCGATGAAGATGTAATAGGGGACTTGAACTCCAGGCAAGAAGGGAAGATTTGCCATCCTTTCCGTAAATTGAACACTTTCAAAGCGGTGATGAAGATAAGGTGGATGCTCAGAGGATAAAAACACATTGTCTTTTGCAAACCATGCTGGCCAAAAATAACGAGAAAATACGGAATGGGAAGACCATTGTGCCAGAGGATATTTACGAGCAACATAAAAATCAATAACGCCAATTATTCCACCAGGTTTTAATAACTCAAAGGCTTTATCAATAGCTACAAACCAATCTGGAATCATGGTTAAGGAATAGGAAAATGTGACGACATCAACCATTTTCTCTGGTGGGGTAAATTCAGTAACATTGGCTTCAATAGTCTCAACGTTAGACCATCCTTTGGTAATAATTCGCTGCTTTGCTATTTCTAATAAAGAAGGACATAAATCAACAATGTAGAACTTCTTAAATTGACTAAGCTTTGCATCGATTGACTCAAGATTAGCTCCTGTTCCACCTCCTAAATCTAGCCAAATATCTCCGGGATATTCTAGCAGAGAGTTATACAGTTCTTCTCTGCCTTGAAGTAGACGTTTACGGAAACTATCGTAACTCTTAGCTTGACCTTTATAGAAGCTTTCTAATCTTTCTTGGTGGTTATTACCTTGAATGGGTTTAATTAAGTGGTACAGTACATTAATATCTTCAATCAAATCAGCCACAAATGACATTTTTTTCTCCTTAAGCTGTTACTAAATCTGCAATATAAAAACTTCCATAGGTGTGAACGCGGTCTTGTGAATGCAATAGTCGTGCTAAATCTTTTTGGTAATTAAGTATATCTGCTAAAAAATAATTTCGACCGTTGATAGAGACAGGAATAGGGTCGACATATTCAACTTTAAAACCCCCACTGCGGAATAAAATTTGTGATTTCTCTTTAGAGCGATCAACAATAGCTTGCCATTCTCGCTGTAGCTCTTTATATTGATAATTAGAAAGCCAATCCATATGATCGAGTAAAACAAAATGAGAAATTTTGACATTTTGCTCCTCTAAAAACTGAGCTACTGTATTAGTATGGACTGAAATACAATTAACCAATCCAGCTTTTAGTAATTTAAAATTTTCTGGCTTCAAATATTCTGGACAACAATTGGCAGTATATTTACCTTCAAGAAAAACTCTCCAGAAGTAATTATCCCAGATCGGAATTTCGCTAAAAACTGTCCGAGAACAATCTTCTACAAATCCAGCTACTCCCTTTTTTAAATAGGGTTCCATTTGTTTTCTTTGTTCAGGAGGAACCCCCAGCATCCAAAGTGTTAAGTTACTATCCATCAGATAATGAAGATAGTTTTGCCAAAACTTATCACTGATATTTTTGTCATATATTCGACGCTGTTCTTCCATTGTCTGAGCTTTCAATAGTTCATTAAAATCATCTCGAAGCTTAACTATATTATCAATATAAAAATTAATTAATCGAGCAAAAGTTCCGGTTGTCCCATTAAAGAAAAAGGAAGATTTGCCAGCAAAGTATCTTAATCCATTCTTATCCCAGTATTGTTGAGCAAAAGGAGATAAATGAACACGAAGTTGTTGATAAATCTCATTAAAGTTGGATAAATAACCTTCTCCAAAAAGTTTAAAAAAACTAGGATAATCAAGCTCTTTAATTCCAGCTATTTTTAATTCCAGGAGAGCATTTTGACGAGGGTTAACATCAATCGCATAAATATGTTTTGGCGCATCAAGGGCATAATCAAGAGCATTACATCCTGCGGAAGTTAAAACCAAAACTGTATCATTTTCGGTTAGCTTCATGGCGAGTCTGTCTAACCTCGGATCTTCCCAGCAAGTTACATAAACTAGATTATTTTGATGTATTGAACGAAATCCGAAATCTAACAAACGGTCAATTTTTAACATAATGATTGAATTTAATTATGATAAAATAAGCTTTGGCTCTTGAAAACAATCAAGATTCATTAAATCTTTAGGTGTTTGGGAAGCTGGATTAATCTTACAATTAATAATACCAGCTATTTGTAAAGCTTCAGTGACAAGTTCAGAACAAAAAAAACCAGTCTTGGTTTTTGCTAATTTTTCTTGTATTTCTGAATTCAAATATTTATTTCTTGTCAACCCAGCAACCACACTTTTATGGCAAGCAAAGGGCGTTTGATTATGATAGTGATGCCATAACCATGATTGCATTTGAGTTATTTTATCTTGAGATAACTTTTGCTTTAGAGGAAACCACCATGCTTTTCCACAAGTTTTGTAGGCATCGAGCCAATGGCTTAAGTGATGAACTTGGACTCCTTTTATACATTTCTGTTCATTAAAGTTAGGTACGGTTGTATAAGTTGTTGATTCTGCTATGAGAATATCCTTAGATTGTTCATCTCTATTCTTGGTATCTAATACAACGACGACATGACTATAAGGACTCCGAGTGAACCAACGGATAATCCTGGAATCTAGTCCATTACCTGAAAAAGCAATAACATCACCCGGATTGATTTTAGAAAATATTGTCTTCATTTAATTACTTAATGGAAATTGCTAGATCAACAATCCAGAATTCAGTCTTCATCATACCAGAATAAAAAAAAGATATCCAGGTAAAGCTGATATAAGCACAAAATTGGATATTTAAGTTTATAAATGTAAATAATCAACAAAAAAACAAGGTTTTATACAGTATTACTCAAATTTAAAATATATCCACAGTTTAACTATAAATTATTCATTATTTTCTTGATAGCTTAATTTTTGTCTAAATTCCTTCATAGCTAAACGAGGGTTAGGATGATTAATAAATTGACAAAGTAACTTAAGATTTAGATTGGGTAAAAGTTGGCTGTTTTTTTGGAGAGAATATTGTTCATTTTCGAGCCAATAAATATCAAGTTTATCATTTTGCCATAACCAAACTTCTTTGATTCCTAAGCGATGATAAACCTCTAGTATGTTAATGTTTCCACTGGTAACAATAACTTCAATTGCAAGATCAGGAAATTCCTTTTCTGTTTCTAAACAATAACATTTATCCGGTTCTTTTCCTGCCTCTCCTTCTCTGACTCGTAAGGTAGTAGAACCCAGTCCCCAAAAGTCAATTTCTGCCACTTCTAAATAAATGTCTAATAATCGACCAATATTTTCTGTGCTAACTTCATGACGACGACTGGGTGACATAATTTCTAAAACTCCTTCTAAGTAAATAGTTCGATAAGTTCGACTATCTCCCAATGAGTCTAAAAATTGTTCGTATTCTTCCCAAGAAATTCCAGTTAGAATTAAACGTTGTTCACTGTTATGATGAGATGTTTTAAAATTAGTGAGTTGAGGTAAGGAAATTAAAGACATAATTAATTAACAAGAACAGTGGATAAGATTATTTCGATTATCATACTTAACGATAGTATTTCCATTCAATATATAAACAGAGTAACACAGCCTTCTAGGCTATAACAAGCAGGACTTGTTTTGAGATTGTAGAAGAAGGCTAAAGATAACTATCATAATATAATGATAAAATATTAAGAGGGTGGTTATAGCGTTTCTCGAACTCATGAGATACACCTTAATTTTATCCCCTGTTCCCTAATACTAAAAACTCCTGTCCATCACAAGACGCGAGAACTGCTATATTACGTCAACTGATATTGATAAATTAAGGACATTACCAAATTATGAATACACAATTAGTAGAATCTATTTTACAAGTTATTGATGCCCTTCCTGAAGAAGATCGTCTATTATTAGAAACCAGGTTAGAACAAAAGAAAAAAAAACAAACATCTTATTCTTCATCGAATTGGGAAAACACCAAAAAGCGAATTATTGAAAGAAGTAAAGCAAGTCAGCAAGCAAGAGGTGGACAACCATTAAATCCTTCTCCTGAAGAAATTATTAGACAGCAAAGAGAAGAAAGAACAGAACAATTAATGGATGCTTGTTTCCCTAATTTTTCAGAAAAAATTAACCATGAGTAGTACAATTATTGGTGTTGACGCTAGTTTTGTCATTCGTTTACTTAATAGTAATTCAGAAGACTCTCCTTTTATTATCATTTGGCAAGAATGGCAAATAGAACAATCTCTAATAATAGCCCCCAGTTTATTTTATTACGAAATAGCTAATGCTTTTTATCGATATGTATTAGCAAAACAAATTGATTTAGAAACAGCAAAAGGCAATATTAGAGAGGCACTAAATTTACCAATTAGAATTTATGGAGACTCATTTTTACACGAAAAAGCTTTAACTTTAGCTAACTTATTGAAACTTCCTGCTGCTTATGATGCGCATTATCTCGCTTTGTCAGAACACCTAAATGGTGATTTTTACACATCAGATAAAAAACTTTATAATTCTGTGAAAAATACATTAACTTGGGTTTATCTCATTGAAGAATAATTGGTAACGTCAAGAAAAAAGCTAAAATATTTAGGTTTGATGACATTTAGGGAATTACACCATTAACCTGTAGATGATTTTTCTTATAAAAGTCTGTCCCCAGTATCTTTGAGGATGTTAAGGAGCAGAAAATTCTTAAGTCATACACGAAATTATACATTTACGCTAACACGAACACTTACATAGGGTTTTTATCATAGATGGGATAGGGAAAATACGTAAGTAAAATCCTCATCCGAGTTAACCTCAATTTAGACAGGGGTTAATGGTTTACATAGAGAAGGAGTAAATTATGAAAAAAGTTCTTTCTACCTTAGTTGGAACTTCTGTATTAGCGTCAGTTGGATTATTCAGTAATATTCAATCTGCCTCTGCTGCTATTGTCGGTGGTGCCGGTACTTGTGAAGTTGGTGGAATAACTGCAGAAGGAGTCGCTTATAAAGATTGTGGGGGGTATTATTCTGGTAATGACAAACCTTCTGATGCTCTGAATCTACTTGATGGCGGTCTTTTCGGAGATTTAGGAACCTGGAGTCAAGTTGCTACAGATGACGATTTCACCGCAAGCGGACAATCTGGTAGTTGGACTCTTAATCCTGCATACATCGGTGGCAATCAATTTGCACTCGCTATCAAAGCAGGTAATTCTTATAGCCTCTATTTCTGGGATAATGTAGGTAGTCCTGTAGATAGTGGAACCTTTAACACCGCAGGAGTAGAATTAGTCGGTAATCCCAACAATCCCAATGTTCCTGATCTTTCTCACTTGACTCTCTATGTTTCCGAAACAACTGCTGTTCCCGAACCACTCACCATATTAGGTGCCGGTGCTGCTATCAGTTTCGGAACCGCTTTCAAGCGTAAGTTAGGTCAAGGCAAAAAGAACGATAAAAAAGCATAAATTCCATATTTCAGAGCAAACCTTTGATCGTTGCAGGTAGAAAGTGCCTGCATTTTTTTGTGTCCATTATCAAATAATTGACGAAAGAGCATAATGTTATCTCAATTTTTTTCTACTTCCAGAACAATTTTACCGACGACGTGGCCCGTTTCACTATAAGTATGGGCTGCAATAATTTCTGATAGTTGATAGGTCGAATCTATAATCGGTTTAACCTTTTCTTGTTCGATCCAATCTTTTAATGCAGCTAAATCTTTAGGCTGAGGTTCGACTAACAATAATTGTGCTTGTTGACGAGAAAAAAAGGCAAACAACCTATCAATTATGAACGGCAAACTCGGTGTTAACCTCACATAACTTCCTTGAGGTTTTAAACTTTTCTGACATTTTCTAAAAGAATAGTTACCAACAACATCGAAAATCATATCGTATTGCTCTTCATTTTGGATAAAGTCTTCTTGAGTATAATCAATGGTATAATCAGCCCCTAATTCTTTAATCAAAGGAATATTTTTGCCACTACAAACCCCTGTAACTTCTGCCTGGTATGCCTTAGCAATTTGTACCGCAAACGTCCCTACGCCACCTGATGCACCGTTAATTAGAACTTTTTGACCTTTTTTAACCTTTCCTTGATTTCGTAAGCCTTGCAACGCCGTAGAAGCAGCTAAAGGAACGGCTGCTGCTTGGGAGTGGTTGAGATTGGTGGGTTTATCACTAATGAACTGAGAGGTTGTGACAATGTATTCTCCGTAAGCTTTACCAGAAGTGGGACTGAAAAAACCATAAACTTGATTCCCTGGCTGAAAATCAGAGACTTCCTCCCCAACTTCTACCACTTCCCCAGAAAAATCACAACCCAAAGATAAAGGGAACTTTTTTCCTGTGACAACCTGTAGCATTCCACGACGAATTTTCCAATCGATAGGATTAACACTACTGGCAAAAACTTTAATTAGTAATTGTTTAGCGGTAGGAGAAGGTTTCGTTACCTCTGTATATTCTAGAACATCAGGAGAACCATATCGATTAAAAATAACACCTTTCATAACAATCCGAAAAAAAAAGATCCTGACTCTGTTAATTGTAGCAGTTTTTTGGGCATTCTAGAATTATAAGGATTCAGCCTCTACCTCCTTTTTCATTTTAGTTAATCCCATGCTAAAAATTAAGTTATTTAACCCGCAACATCCTCTAGAACATCAGGAACTAGAATTAAGTGATCATCGCCTCAAAGATGACGGGTGTTTAATTGGTAATTCTCCCAGTTGTGGGTTAATGCTTCCTAGTGTTAAAGTCCAGGAAGTGCATGGTAAGTTTTTTACCGATAAAGGTAAGTATTACTTTCAAGCTTTAACCGAAAAAGGAATGACTCAATATAATGACGAAGCGGTTAATAAAAAACAGTCCTATCCCTTAGAAACCGATGATATTATTCGTATTGGTGAATTTGTCTTGATTGTGGATGGATTACCGATTAAAAAAAAATCTAAGTTCAGAAAAAATAAAAATAATAAAAATAGCAATTCATCTAATAAAAGAAGTTTGCAAAGTATTAAAGCTTTAACGAGAAGAAACCGCCGTTCTGCTGATAAAAAAACAGAAACTCCAGACAAATCGAATCAAATTACGATTGACCCTAACACAACCTTAAATAACTATCAATCTAAGCCAAGTTCTTCGGCTGCTAGTTCCTCGACTACTGCTGCTATCTCTCCTCCCTTACCCACAACCAAAAAAGAAAGTCAAACTTCTTCAAAATCTGGAAAATTGCCTCTTACCACCTTACAATCTCAGCCTCCAACTGAGATAGGAATCAACTGGTGGAATAAAGGGAAAATCGCCGTTCGCTGTCTCAATATTATCGAAGATACTCAGGATGTTAAAACCTTTCGCTTTATTGGCATATCACCCACCTTATTTAATTATAAACCGGGTCAATTTGTTACCCTAAATGTAAATATTAATGGTAAGATAGTTAAAAGAGCTTATTCGATTTCTTCCTCCCCTTCTCGTCCCCATACCTTAGAAATTACTGTTAAGCGAGTGCCACCTCCGGTTGATGTTCCGGACGCACCCCCTGGATTAGTTTCTAACTGGTTGCATGATCATCTTAAAGTAGGAGATGAAATAACCCTCACTGGACCATCAGGTAAGTTTACCTGTGTGGATAGTCATGCAGCTAAATTGTTATTTATTTCCGCAGGAAGTGGCATAACCCCCATGATGTCTATGTCCCGTTGGGCTTTAGATACAGTAGCTAATCGAGATATTACCTTTGTGCATAGTGCCAGAAGTCCCAGAGATATTATATATCGAAAAGAATTGGAAGCAATGGCAGCGAATCATAGTAATTTTCATCTAGCATTAACCATTACTCGCAAGACAACGGGAGAACCCTGGTGGGGTTTTCAAGGACGTTTAAATGAGGTTTTATTACCAGCTATTTGTCCTGATTTCCCAGGAAGAGTTATCTATGTTTGTGGACCTGATGGCTTTATGAAAGGAGTCAAAAACTTAGTAGAAGGATTAGGTTTTCCTATGGAAAACTATTATCAAGAAAGTTTTGGAAGTTCTAATAAAAAACCCTCATCATCTTCTGGAGAAAAAAATGATAATTCATCTCTTGTCGCACCCCATAATAATATCGCCAACAATGATCATTCTGCTTCATCAAAACCTGTTCCCATTTCTAGTAATAATACGTCTTATCCTGTGGTTTTTGCGAAGTCAGGAAAAGAGGTTCTCTGTGATCAACAAATGTCCTTATTAGAATTAGCTGAAGAAGAAATGATCGAGGTTGAATCTAGTTGTCGGAGTGGAGGATGTGGTAGTTGTAAGGTGAAGAAACTAGAAGGAGACATTCGTTATGAAGGGGAGGCCGATGGTTTAGATGCCAACGACACAGAAGAAGGCTATATTTTAGCTTGTATTGCTTATCCTCAAGGTAAAGTTGTCATTGATGCTTAACGAAGTCAGAAGTCAGAAGTTCCTCACTACGTTCCGGCGCTATCGCACAGAAGTCAGAAGTCATATCAAATCCGATTTAGATACCCCCCAATACTACTCGGATAAGCTGAAAAAGTTGATGAAATGGGGAGTGTGGGGAGTGTGGGGAGTGTGGGGGGGGACATCAGCTTAAAATATGGTTTTCTCTTCCCACCCTTCCCCCTCTTCCCTGTCTTCCCCATCCCTGTCTCAACAGATAATTTTATTAACCGAGCAGTATTGAGATACCCCCTTTTAAAATTGATAGCTTTAAAGCTTGAAAACCCTTCTGCCTTCTGCCCCCTGCCTCCTGCCTCCTGCCTCCTGCCTCTTCTCAACTGTAACGTTTATTTTTATCCAGGTACTGAGAGAAAAAATAGTTTTCAAAACAAAGCCAATAAAGTTTAAACTGAACAAGGTCAGGGTGTGAATCAGTTAGAGGGTTAAGACAGCAGTCTTAACTCCAGTTGATAGTGTTGTTGAACCAATCAACAATCTCAGAATTAAAATTTTCTCTTGCCATAAGGGATAAAAGAACAAAATATACGGAAAAAATGCAATTTTTTCCCTTATGGGAAGCAAAAATCATCCATCATCCATTCTTGAACTTGAAGGAGTAACCGATGAGCCAAAATGCAACGATAAAATCGGTTGATTGCCAGACTGTTACTGATACTTTCTATGATGTCGTCATCGTGGGAGCAGGGGTTGCTGGTGCCATTGTGGCCAAGCAGTTGAGTGAACAGGGAAAAAGCGTTTTAATCCTGGAAGCTGGAACTGGCCAAAGTTTAACCTTACAAGGGTTTCAAAGCCACGTTGAAACTTTTTATGGTGCCGTAGACAAAAACGCCAACGCCCCCTATCCTGTAAATTTCAATGCCCTAAGCCCAACAGATGGCAAGTATGGCTACTTTGAAGAAAAAGGCCCTCTTCCCTTAAGTGGTTCTTATACGAGGACGTTGGGAGGAACCACCATGCACTGGGAAGGGAAAACCCTAAGAATGTTACCCGAAGATTTCCAGTTAAAGACAAACTACAACCAAGGGTGCGACTGGCCGATCAGCGATCAACACCTTTGGCCATATTATCGCCAAGCAGAATATGAGATGGGCGTATCTGGGGATGCAGCCGAACAACGGGAACTAGGTATCCGTTTTGAGCATGATGATTATGTCTTCCCCATGACAAAACTTGCTCCCTCTTACTTGGATGAGCAAGTGCGTGATGGAATTAAGGGTCTAGAAGTTCCCTTTGCTGGAGCTAATGTTCCCATCAGCCTCAGCACCTTTCCCCAGGCTCGCAATAGTGTTCCTAACCCCGACTACCAAAATTATAACAATGGGTATACCTTCGTTCCCGATGGAGTCGCCAGTAAAAACCCCGTAGAATATGGGGAACGCTGTCAAGGAAATGCCAACTGTGTCTCTATTTGTCCCGTTCAAGCCAAGTATGATGCTCGAAAAACCCTCAATACCATTGCTTTTCCTGAGCGAGTGCATCTACTAGCGCAAGCGGTGGCTTCTCAGGTAGAAATTGATTCCGAAACCGGTCAGGTAAGTGCCATTCACTACAAACACTATTACGATAAAGGCTCTCCTGAACACACCGTTGGCACCGCCAGAGGTCGTTTATTTGTCTTAGCGGCCGGTGCGGTGGAAAATGCCAAGTTGATGCTCATGTCTAACTTGCCTAGCAGCAGTGGACTGATGGGTTGTAATCTGATGGATCATCCCTTCCTACTGGCTTGGGGATTATTGCCTAAAGTAGCCGGTACCATGCGTGGTCCTTTGGTAACGTCAGGGATCGCTAACTTTCGTCGAGGAGACTTTCGCTCCCAACAATGTGCGTTTGGAGTCGATATCCACAACGATGGTTGGGGATGGTCAGGAACAGGAGCCAGCGATATTGTACGAGAAGCAGTGGAGAAGCAGCACAAATATGGAGCAGAACTCCGCCAGGAATTGATCGACAAAATTTCACGACAACTCCTGTTGGCCTTTATGTGCGAATTACCGGCAGATTCGGGTAACCGAGTGACCATCGATCCTGAGTATAAAGATCAACTGGGAATTTATCGTCCTGTTATTCATTTTAACCTTCCTGACTACTGTAAAAAGACCTTAGCTGACTGTCGGGAAATTTCTAAGCAAATCTTTGCTCAGTTAGGAGCAGAAGATCATACCGAATACACAGATGAAGATCCTGCCTATTACGAATACGAAGGGCAAGGTTATTGGTTCCGAGGGGGTAACCACTTTTCAGGCACTCATATCATGGGAAACTCGCCCAATGACTCTGTGGTTAATGCTGACCAGCGTTCTTGGGATCATGAGAATCTATACTTACTGGGTGCGGGAAGTATGCCTTCCATTGGGACTTCTAATACAACCCTGAGTATTGCTGCTCTTGCTTTTAAAGCTTCTGAGAAAATGCTAGAAAACTTAGCCAAAACCCCAGTCTCCCTTTCTTAATTGCAAAACTGTTAATACTATTGTCAGCAGAGGTATTATGACTGATCGTTTAAAGCTCATTGAAACGGTGGAAGACCTGCGTTACTACCTGATTCAAGGTATGAAGATAGAACACGCTACTTTTCCCCCTTATCTGACTGCCCTTTACTCTCTTAAACCCGGTAGTAATCTCGAAGCATTCCACATTATTCGGGCGATCGCCGTTGAAGAAATGCTCCATCTCACCCTAGCGGCCAATGTGTTTAATGCGGTAGGAGGGGACATGAACGGGGTCTTAACTGCCGATGATTTCGTCCCCACTTATCCCACTCCTTTACCCACCGGAGCAGTGGATTTTACAGTGAGCGTGGGTAAGTTTTCTCCAGAGATGGTGCAAACCTTTCTCAATATCGAACGCTCGAAAGAGGTAGAGGAAGACGCACCCTTAGTTAAACCTCGTCATGGTGTCCTCTCATGGTTACCAGTTCGTAATGGCGATCCCCACGACTGGTACTACAGCATTGGACTCTTTTATACCGAGGTGATCCGAGGGATGCAGGAACTGGATCGAGAGTATAAAAAAAGAGGAGAAAACCTCTTCAGTGGCGATCCCAGCAAACAAATTACCCCTGAATATTACTACGATGGAGCAGGAGACATTGTTCCCGTCACCGATATTCGTTCTGCGGTTCGTGCTTTGAGAATCATTCAAGAGCAAGGGGAAGGTTCAAGACACGGAACTATCTACGATGCAGAACGGGAACTGTGTCATTACTATCGTTTTCAACAATTGGAATTAGGGCGATACTATGTAATCGATAAAGATGATCCCCTCAATTCTGATCAACCCGATTATCCCAGTGGGGAAAGCTTTACTATAGACTGGGATGCGGTGTATCCTGTCTTAGAAAATGCCCAACTCACCGATTATCCTGAGGGGTCAGAAGTCCGTGCAGCGGCCGAAAAATTTCAAAAGGCTTACAGTAATTTTCTCAAACAGATTGAAATTGCTTTTAATGGTCGTCCCGATCTCTTATTACCGGCCATTGGAGGAATGTTCAAACTCAGAGACTTGGCTGAACGTCTGATTCGCAATCCTATTCCTGGACAGGATGGGGTTCATGCTGCGCCTATTTACAGTGTTCCTCAGCCAGCACCTGTCAACCGTTAAGTGTCTTCTGTTTATTCAAGTCTTGAAAAATTTGTGGAGGTAAATCACGAGTGACTATTGATCAACCAGAATTTATGGACTATTTCCTAGATTTTTCTGTGGTTGCGACTGGGTTTTCTCGGTTTGATCTGCTAGGAACTGGCCAAGCTTCTCTTTATTTTGATACCGTTCGAGGGGTAATTGGGGGAGAGATGTTTGCAGACTTCCTACAAACCTTTAACAACCAGGGGATCGATTGGGTGTTAGGATCGGGAAAATTTAGTCCCATTGCTCGCAACATCATCAAACTTTGGTATATCGCCACCTGGGAAGAACTTCCTTCATTGTGGAAGATTGGATTTGGTTACAAAATTAATGATAGTACCTTTATTGCCAGTCCCTATGCTTATCCTGAAGGTTTAGTCTGGCAAACCGTCGGTGTCAATCCCCCCGCAGCGAAAGCGCCTGGGTATGAGACTTGGAAGTACCCTCCGATCATTCCCAAACCATTACCTGCTTCAAGCAACTAATTCTTATTAGAGGTCTAAAATGACGATTAAACCTTGGTTTCGTAAACTGTCTGCTTTTGTTCTTACTCTGCTTCTGAGCTTAACCCTGTTTAGCTTGCCTGCCCATGCGTTCCTGAACTTAGATTACGTTCATTTACTGGACACCAATGAATGTAATGGCTGCGATCTCAGAGGTGTGGATTTATCCAATAAAGATTTATACGGTAGCGCACTGATTGGGGCTGATCTATCCGGAGCCGATTTATCCGGTGCTTTACTGATTGAGGCTAAACTCAAGGAAGCTAAGCTCGTCGGGGCTAATCTTTCTAATGCCGAGTTATCGGCTGTTAACCTATCCTATGCGGATTTGACGGGTGCGGATCTTTCTGACGCGGTACTATATAATGCTTTGATGGATCACGCTACCTTATCAGCAGCAACCTTAATCGGAGCGGATGTTGAAGCAGCCATTCTTTCTGACGCTAATTTGTCTGAAGCTATCGCTCAGGGGGCTAATTTCAACCAAGCAATTTTGTCTCGCTCTAATTTATCCAGGGCTGATTTTACCTCTGCACCGATGAGAGATGCAAGATTTTCAGACGCTACCTTTACTGAGGCTAATTTTGTAGACGCAGATTTATTCCGCGCGAGAATGCCTAACGATACCATTTACAACGGAGATGTTACTCAGTTTGGGGCTTTTCAGTAATCCCTTAACTATTTTTCCATAGTAGAATCGAGGATCTCCTGTTGTGTCAACGGGAGATCCTCAAGTGATTTAGATAATATATAGATTCCCCCATCTCCCCCTCTACCAATGCGTAAGGTTTCATCTAGATAAGTAATATCAAAAATTGGTACTCTTCCTTTAGGATTGCGGGCTGGTACAATTTTAAGTCAATATTTAATCGTTTGTCAGGTATTGGGGAATCATTTTCTTTGGCAACTTCAAAGTCCAATTTGTTGTATTAATTCTTGAACAATTGCTAAATTAACCGTATCACGAATGATAATAAAGATTCCCAAACTGAGTAATAAAACTAACCCGGTTTGCATGATTCCTTCTTGAATTTTTAGGGGTAAAGGTTTACCTAATAATCCTTCAATTAATAAAAAGACTAATTGTCCTCCGTCTAAAGCCGGTAAAGGAAGGGTGTTAATAATGGCCAAATTGATGCTAATTAAAGCTCCAAATTGGAACAAATTACCCAGATTATTTTGAGCAATACTTGCCCCATACTCGACGATTTTAATTGGACCGGCAACTTGCTGGGCATTTTCTTGAAAATTACTAATTAATTGCCAAAATCCTTGCAGGGTTAACAGGGTCACATTTTCATAAGCTTGCGCACTGTAGGTGAAAGCTTCCAAGAAATTTTGAGCGCGGTTGAGTTGCACATTGGGTAATAATCCAACCCCGATTTTTCCCTCTCCTTCTTCATTACTTTGGGGAATCACGGTTAAATTTAACCTCTGCTCTTCCCTTTTAACTTCCAACTTTAGAGCTTGATCAGCAGAATTTTTAACCTTGTCAATAAAGACGGTTGTTGCCTCAGGAAATTCTCCTAAAGATTGATTATCCACTGAAAGAATCACATCCCCTGATTCGATTCCTGCTACCATTGCTGCGGAATTTTCATCCACTTGGGGAATCATTAAACCAGGTTGTAACGCTTGAACCCCAATGGTGGCTGTTTGTCCTACCAAAAGGAAATAAGCAAAAATAAGATTGGCGATGACTCCAGCACTAATAACAATAGCACGGTCAAAAATAGGACGATTACGCAGTAAGTTCGGGTCATCAGGAGCAATATGACTCTCAGGATCATCATCAGGAAATCCCACAAATCCCCCCAAAGGAATGGCGCAGAGGGTGTATTCTGTTTCTTTGCCTTTATATTTGGCTAAAACAGGGCCAAAGCCGATGGAAAAACGGGTTACATGAATCCCTTGTAACCGCGCGGCTGAAAAGTGACCTAATTCGTGAACAACAATTAATATAACTAAAACTGCGATCGCCGCCA
>JASJDD010000042.1 GCA_030065735.1 Crocosphaera sp. | reverse complement strand
CAATAATTTCTTTAGAAACTTTACGAGAAATCTCTAAATTAATATTACTCGACTTCCGATAAAGTCCTCGACAAAAGCCTTTAACAAACTTTTTGCCGGTCTTTTGATGAGTCTGTTTTGACTTTTTAGTAATCATCATTTTCCGTTTATTTCGACGGTCTATGTCTCTAGCCGAATTGATAAATTTCCGAGCTTTTACAGTACCGTCTCGTCCGACAATCGAACAAGTAGCAGCATTATTAATGCCTAAATCTACGGAACAAACATAATCAGATTCCTCCTTTTTTATCGGTTTAATTTTAACTGGCATTGAAAGTTGACAAGTCTTAGAATTGACCACTAAAGCAGGTGACTTGATTTGATTACCTATCACTTTATGTCGGTTAAGTCCATGGACTCTTACTGGGATTTCTTCTAACCAAACCCAATCAAAACCATTCCAAACTTTAAGAGAAACATTTTGATAAGCATTATTATATTTAACTTGTTGACCTTTATATAAGGCAGGATAAGATTGACACATAGCTGTTAAGCGAGGCGGTCTAACCAACTTATGTTTTCTCGTCCCTGATTGCCATTCTCTATAACGAGTTTGAAAACTAGAAACAATGCCAATCGCATCCGCTATAGCTGCTCTTCTTAAATAACTAGGAAACTTGCGAAACGATGGATATTTATGAATAACTTTTTGATAATATGAATATTTAGTCTGGGGATTTTTGCTAGTTACATGGATAGATTTTTCTAGATAATTTACTTTCTCTTTATCGGTTAAATTATCAAGTAATTTCCATTCAGCATTAGCAATAAACACTAAGGGCTTGAGAAATTTCCTATATTCTGCAACTGTCAATAATAATAGCTTTTTTTGGGATGAGGTTACTTTGAGATCCCAGACATCTGTACGAATCATAGAGTCTGGCTTTCTCTTTTTAGTTTTACGGTTAGCTTTAGACTTACCCATAACTCGACAAAAGCTTATTGACTTAATCTAATCTTACCATGTATGCTCAAAAATATCAATTAGTTACAGATTTAGTTGATAAATGCAGTTACCCTTAAAAACTCGCAGTAACAGTGCTTTTAGACTAATTTATCATTTAGTCTTACTGAATATAAAGAACATTTATCTCAGTTTTATTGGGGTTCTAAACCTCAATTCTGGTCTGGTAGTTATGCTATCATTAGTGTTGGCGCACAAGCTCCTCTAGAACGACTTATAGAATATGTGCAGAATCAAGAAAAGCCAGAATAATAAGGATGCTTCGCTTTTATTTATTGGTTTCGCTAACCCCATCTAAATCAAAGATTTTAGATGGGGACTGCGCGAAACGATTTTGTTCAAAATACAATTTTGCCTTATTTTCCATCCCAAGGAGTCTTAAATTATGTTTTGTGAGCAATGTGAACAAACGGCAAGTGGTAACGGATGTCATCAATGGGGAGCTTGTGGAAAAAGTCCAGAAGTTAATGCAATACAAGACTTATTAGTGTACTGTTTAAGAGGGCTTGCTCCTGTTACCATAAAAGCTAGAGAATTAGGGATTTCTTGTCATGAAGCTGACGTTTTTACAGGGGAAGCCTTATTTGCTACTATGACCAATGTTAACTTTGAAAGCAAACGTTTCACTGTCTATATCCGTCAATGTATTGACATTCGAGAAGCATTAAAAAGTAGCATCAAAAAGTTCAGTAACGAACTCATAAACTGGTCTAAAATTTCTAATTATCAACCCGATTTTTCAGAAAGTTTAGCAGAACAAGGTCGAGAAAAAGCGTTGACTTTTATTAGTCAATCTACTAATAATGTTGATATTTTTTCTTTAAAATTAACAGTTCTTTATGGAATTAAAGGTGCAGCATCTTATAACTTTCATGCTCAAGAATTAGGACAAGAAGATGAAAAAGTTTACGCTTTTATTCAAGAAGCTTTAGCCTCTCTTGATCGCAAGGATTTGAGTTTAGAAGACTGGGTTAATTTAGCATTAAAAGTAGGAGAAATTAACCTACGAGCGATGGAATTATTAGATAAGGGACATACAACCACCTATGGACATCCTACCCCTACCCAAGTGCCTTTAAACCCCAAACAAGGTAAAGCTATTTTAGTGTCTGGTCATGATATTAAACAATTAGCAGCATTACTAGAACAAACGGTTAATAAAGGGCTAAATGTTTATACTCATGGAGAATTATTGCCGGCACATGGTTATCCTATTTTAAAACAAAAATATCCCCATTTTTACGGTCATTATGGCACAGCTTGGCAAAACCAAACCAAAGACTTTGCTCGTTTTCCTGGGGCAATTATTGTTACCACAAATTGTTTAATGCCTCCCCATGAAACCTATGAAGATAAATTGTTTACCATTGGACCTGTAGGCTATTCAGGGATTAATTATTTACCCTCAGATGATCAAGATATTCCTGACTATAGTTTAGCCATTCAAACCTCATTAGAAATGCCGGGGTTTACTATAGATGAAGCACCCCGTCACGTTATGGTTGGATTTGCTCATAATACGGTTTTAAGTGTATCTGAACAAGTAATTGAAGCAGTCAAAAAAGGTAAAATTCGTCATTTTTTCCTAGTTGGAGGATGTGATGGGGCGAAACCAGGGCGAACTTATTATACAGAATTTGTAGAAAAAGTTCCCGAAGATTGTATTGTTTTAACCCTTGCTTGTGGTAAGTTTCGCTTCTTTGATAAACAGTTAGGGGAGATCGGAAAATTACCCCGTTTAATGGATGTTGGACAATGTAATGATGCTTATTCCGCCATCAAAATTGCACTAGGATTAGCGGAAGCTTTTCAAGTAAGTGTCAATGATTTACCTTTATCCATGATTTTATCTTGGTATGAACAAAAAGCGATAGCTGTTCTTTTGACCTTACTTTATTTGGGAATTAAAGACATTCGTTTAGGGCCGACATTACCTGCTTTTATTACCCCCAATGTTTTACAATTCCTCTCAGAAACTTACAACTTACAACCTATTACAACTCCTGAGCAAGACTTAGTTGCTTGTTTAGCTTATTTTTAAAGGGCTTATGAACTCATGAGTATAGGGGATTTTAGTCCTTTACCCCTCCCTCCTTTCTATCAGAATAATTATCATTGTTGGTAATAAATAGTCTACACCCTAGAGCCTACAAGCTTTGCTAATTCTTTGCCATGGATGTCAAGGCGACTTTCAACCAAAGGCTCATTGAGCCAAGGTTGTCCTAAAGTCATTCTCAATAAAAGGTTATCTTCTGTATCGTCGAGATGTTTTGTTTGAAGAGCATAAAAATGCTTTTTCAATTGCTCAAATAATGGATCGTTTTCCTTACTGGATACCTTAAACATTGCAGAGTGTACTCCAATATCGTCAGACGTATATAGTCCCCAATAACACTCATCATCATATCTTTCAATTGTTATATGTGGACAAAAATCAATGAGTCTAATTTCCACCTTACAATGTCCATTCGTCTCATTATTATGAAGTCTTTGATCTCGTTCATCTTTAAGGAGCTTATAGAACTCGATACACATCTTAATGCTCTCTCTCTGCCTTCCTATGATTTCTGGCTCACCAACCCCATCTTCTCGCGCACGTTGACTTATGAATTGAGCATTGGGATCAACAAACAGTAATGTTAGACTTTCTGTCTTGCCTGAGAAAATATTCTTGATCATTTTCTGGTAAGGATCTTTTGTTATCCCACGTAAGCAGTCGTTTAGGTTAACTCCAACAATATCTATCTCCTTAGCCGAATATTGTTTGTCATGAACCCTTAGGAGCTTTGTACGGTTTTTTCCAACCATCTCAACTTTATTGCTACTATCTTCATCATTTTCTTGAGTGAACACTTTATCAAGAAAATTAACACCTCCACTGGCGATCAAACCTATTCCAACTGGATCGAGAAAAGCTTTAACTTTTGGGTTGTTTTCTTCAAAAACGATACCAATTAAGACTATGACTAACCCCAAAAGACTCACTAGCGTATTAATTAGTAGAATATTTGATTTGTGTAGCTTCATGACATTCTTACCTCTCTCTCTTCAAATTCATAATGTATCTCTGAGAGAATGGTTATTATTTTGTTTCCAGAAGTTCTTAGGGCTACTACATTAGTCACTATGGGCGTACCGATATTTGTTTAAACCCTGCGAATTCAGATGTTGGGTGTAAATTCTCTCAGCCTCTAAACGTAGATTTAAAAGTCTTATCATGACCACTTTTATTCTACCATATTCACTACATTTTTCAATGCCGTCTTGCACTTCATTTCCTCTTGTAAAAAATCATGAAAACTGTAGCTCAACCATCCTGGTTGTAGAGTCTAGGAGACTGTGTTACAATTCACATCTCAAATGAAAATGCTATATGCTACAATAAGTAAGAGTAGTTACTTTTTTACTATTCTAGTAATTATGAAAAATAAATTATTTACCATTGGTCATTCTAATCTAGATATAAAAGACTTTATTTCTCTACTTAGTAAACATAATGTAACAGCATTAGCAGATGTTCGCTCATCTCCTTATAGTCGATATGTAAGTCAATTTAATAAAGAAAATTTGAAAAATAGTTTATCGAATTTTGGAATAAAGTATGTTTTTTTAGGGGAAGAATTAGGAGCAAGACCAAAAGATAGAAGTTGTTATGTTGAGGGGAAAGCTGTTTATGAAAATATTGCCAAAACGACCTTATTTTTTCAAGGAATTGAGAGACTAAGTAAAGGTTCTAAAACTTATAATATTGCTTTAATGTGTGCTGAAAAAGATCCTATTACTTGTCATCGTTCCGTGTTAGTTTGTCAACATTTAAGGCAATTACCATTAGATATTAATCATATTTTACAAGATGGGAGCTTAGAGTCTCATCAAAGTTTAGAAAATAGATTATTACAAATTCATAATTTAGGTGAATCAGCAAAAGAAACTACTGTACAATTAAGTTTGTTTGATAATAATTCTGCTCAAACTTCTGTCTCAAGTTTATCACCAGAAGAAGCTTTAAAAGAAGCTTATAGAAAACAAGGGGATAAAATAGCTTATGTAGAGAAAAACGATGCCAAAAACCATTAATTTATCAACCATAGGGTTTACTAAAAAAACAGCGCAAGAATTCTTTGAACTGCTCAAAAAAGCGAAAGTTAAACGAGTAATTGATACTCGCTTAAATAATGTTTCTCAGCTTGCAGGATTTGCTAAAAAGAAAGACTTACAATATTTTCTTAAAGAAATTGCTGATATTGACTATATTCATCTTATAGATTTAGCACCTACCAAAGATATCCTAGATGATTATAAAAAAAAGAAAGGAGAATGGTCAGTTTATGAAAAAAGATTCAAAGATTTAATTACTAAAAGGGAAATAGAAAAAAAACTTGCTCCCGAAATAATAGAAGATAGTTGTCTCTTATGTAGTGAAGCAAAACCGCATCATTGTCATCGTCGTTTAGTTGCAGAATATCTAAGCAATCACTGGGGAAATATTAATATAGTTCATCTCTAATATTTATTGATGTAGCTAATAATTTGGGTATTTTAAGATTATATCCCCGTCAAATCCTCTAAAATATATGACCGAAATTATTTGTTTAGCGAATTCTCTAAAACTTCAAGAACGCTGTATTGCTGGAATTAATCTAGAAACCGGTTGTTGGGTTCGTCCCATTTGTTCTCAATATCCTGATGATGGTCGCATTCCCTCTTCAATTCGATTAATTAATAATAAGGAACCATCATTATTAGATGTTATTGATATCCCTTTAGAAACAACAGGTAATGATTTTGGATTTGAGTCAGAAAATCTGACCATTGCACCAGGAAAATGGAAAAAAATCAAGTCTGTAGCAGCAACAGATTTACTTAATTATTGTCATGAAACTGATTATATCCTACATAATTCATCTAAATATGTTACTGTTGCTGATTTACAAAGTCTTCTCATTGAACAAAGACATACACTTCAGTTAGTTTATGCAGAAAAATTACTGATTAAAGAACAACCAGGAAGTATGTTAACCGCAACCGTCTGGAAAGGTTCAATTATTACTAGAAATGGTCAAAAATTAAAGGATATAAATATTACTGATCCCGTATTTACTGAACGATTAGAAATTGATTATCGTCCTCAAAATCCCTGTCTAGTTACTGTTAGTTTAAGTATGCCATATCGTCCCAAAAATTGGAAGAAAGAGGGTAATCCTTGCTGGAAATTAATCGCAGGAGTGGTGGAATTCTCGGATTTTGATTTGATTTTAGTGGAAATGGAACGCATTGGGTGGACAATTGATCAAGGAAGAGATTATTTACAAAAACATTATCAAAAATGTTCACGAACCTTATTAACTGAAGATGAAATTAAAGAATTTTTGAGCTATTTAAAATCTCAATAGAGAAGTGTAGAATGTAAATTAACTTTTTCTATTTTTTATTGCTAGTTCTAAAACAGGCAAATAATTTTCAACTACATCCCAAACTGTTTCGAGATCAATTCCTCCTAAATAATCATGAACTAAAATATTTCTAAAACCAGAAATATTACGCCATTCAACTTCTTTCATGTTTTCTTTTAATTCTGGCGATAATCTTTGCGTTGATTCTGCTAAAGTTTGTAAGCGTCTAATAATAGCATCTTGAACCATTGTATTACTTAAAAACTCTTCCTTTCCAGCTTGGGAATAGGTTTTAATTTTTGTAATACAATCTAAGATATATTCTAAATAAACTGTATCATCTTTCATAGTTTAATTGCTTCCTTTAATACTTTTTCTTTGATAGATGGATGTAAACTTTTTTCTGTAACAATATCAACTTTACGTCCTAATAAATCTTCCAAGTCCATTAATAAACCTCCTGGAAACCAAGGAGATGTTTTAGATAAATCATAATCAATTAAAAAATCAATATCACTATTTTCTGTTTCTTCTCCTCTCGCTACTGAACCAAATATCCTGACATTAAATGCTCCATGTTTAGTAGCTAATGATAATATTTCTTCTCGTTTTTCTTGTATAGATTCGTTTAGCTTCATTGTTTGATTTTTTTTCTTACTGTTCATCTTACAACTATATCAAGTTTAATATTGCGCTCTAGTAATGTAGGCAAAATCTAGAGATGACTTTTTACTCTAGTGCTAGGGTTTTGATTGTCGATGAGCGATCGCCTTTTTTACTGTTGCGCTCTAGTAGTGTGGACAAAATCGACAGATGACTTTTTACTCTAGTGCTAGGGTTTTGATCTTTTAGATGAGGGATAGCTTTTTCACTGTTGCGCTACACTAATGTGGGCAAAATCGACAGATGACTTTTTACTCTAGTGCTAGGGTTTTGATCTTAGATCAGGGATGGCCTTTTTTACTGTTGCGCTCTAGTAGTGTGGACAAAATTGAGAGATGAATTTTCACTGTTGCGCTCTAGTAGTGTGGCCAAAATTGAGAGATGAATTTTTACTATAGTGCTAGGGTTTTGATGTTATATCATTTTCATCAACTTGGGCTACAGATGTTAACTTTGTAGGGGTCAACGGCCGTTGACCCCTACGAAAATTGGTATAAAAAAAGGTGAAAATATTAAAGGTTATGCTGCTTTTTTCTTACCTAACTTACGCTTTAAGGAACTACCCAAACCCATAGCAGTTACTACACCTAAACCTAAAATAGTTGAGGGTTCGGGAACCGATTCTACTGCTGCTTCTCTGGTTGCTAAGACCACTGTTCCACCTTCTCCATCAAATATAGTTGTAGAAGATTCATCAGAAGGATCACTAAAGTCGCTTCGTGGAGCATTGGTAATAAATAACTGACTAGGATTTATATCTCCTCCTTGAAACGAATAACTCAGATTAAATGGAAAACCAACTGTAGAAGAAAAGCTCAAATCTGAACCATCGAAGTCTGAGGAACCCAATAGCTCAAAGGTAATTTCTGTTTCTGTCGCGATTAAGTTAAGAGAACCGTTAGCAATAATTTCACCATTACTGGGTGAGAGGATGCTGTTGGAATAGTTGGGACTGTTGAAGACCAACTCCCAATCTACAATATTAGCCGTGGTAATAGCTCCCAAAGTCCCATCGGTTTCAATGGTTCCCATTACGTCAATATTTCCAGTACACCCGAATGTACAAGGTTGAGAAGTAGAAAAGGTGTAAGTGAACCCTTGAGCAGTAGAAGCGAAGAAACCTACTGACACAGTGGATAAAACGGCAGGAAATAGCCAATTTTTCATGTTTCAAATGTTGTATTAAAAGTCCGTCCTTAAGATACATGAGGGGGGGGGAAAGTCAAGGGAAAAAATACAATTTTAATATAAATTTAATAAAGTGTAAATTTCAAGAACGTAGGGTGTATTAGGGTAGCGTAATACACCGAAAGCCTTAATTTTTATGCTTTGTAATCAAAAATTTTGGGTGATTACTTAACTTAAATTGGTGGGTTACGATGGATTGTTATCTTGTCGTTATAACTTAGATTATGGCCGTCTAACCCACCCTACTGTAACTAATATAAAATAAAAGATAGAACGTAGGGTGGGCAAACTTTAAACGTTAGATGATTTGTTCAGATGTTTTTAGTATTTGCCCACCTTTTAATATTTGATCTTTCTTCGAGAATGTGGGCAAAATTTAATGATTTATGATTGGTTAAAATATTCCTAGTTTTGCCCACCCTACAATTTAATTATCAGAAGAATATACGATAAAAATAGATTAATTTCAGACATCAATACCATCCCATAATTCAGAGATAGGATGGATTTTATCCTCTTTAACTTGTTGTAGAGAAGTTCGCAAACTAGCGATAATTAGAACATTATTTTCATCCTCATTATCTATAGGCGAATTGATAATATTTCGTTTCAATAAAAGTTGATAAAAATCATCATTGGTCATCCTACCCAGTTGAGCCGCTTTTTCCCAAGAAATTCGCTCTTGCTGGTAAAGCATGATAGCAATTTCTCTAAGCATTTCTGTTTCAGTCATTTGGGCTGTTTCTAGAAGTTCAATTGGTAAATTAATGTTCATAAAAACCCGAATTATAATAATTATCTTTCTATCAATAAGATAGCAGTTTTATTTTAGTTGTGTAATATTAAATTTCAGTCAATACAAAATGCTATAAAATAAAACATATTCCTAGAAACTATCAATAATGATTACCATTGCACTCCCCAAAGGCGCATTATTATCAGATTCCATTGAACTATTTAAAAGCATTGGCTTAGATTTTAGTGCCTTTTTAGACTCCAAAAACCGTCAATTACAAATAACAGATCCCACAAATACCGCCAAAGGACTCTTAGTGAGAGCCACCGATGTCCCCGTTTACGTCGAATATGGACAGGCACAATTAGGAATAGTAGGCTACGATTTACTATTAGAAAAAAGCCCAGAAGTTGCCCATCTCGCCGACTTAAACTTTGGCGGGTGTCGGATGTCTGTCGCTGTCCCCAAAACCAGTCCCTATCAAAACCCTACAGAACTACCCCCCAATAGCAAAGTTGCCTCAAAATTTGTCAACTGTGCTAAAACCTATTTTCAACAGCTAGACTTACCGGTAGAAATTATCCCCCTCTATGGTTCGGTTGAACTCGGACCCATCACCGGAATGTCAGAAGCGATCGTTGATTTAGTCTCCACCGGGCGCACTCTCAAAGAAAATGGACTGGTGGAAGTGGATACCCTATTCCAAAGTACGGCTCGCCTCATTGCTCATCCCCTAAGTTATCGGTTAAATTTAGATAGTCTTAATGATTTGAGCGAACAAATCAAAAATTCTGTGTCAAAATCATAAAAACAATTGACCCTAAAACATGATTAATGGAGGAATAAACAGAAAAAAATCAAGGAAAAATTGAAAAACAGTAGTGAATGCTACAAAATCCTACATTAATAATAAGGACAAAAAAGCTGTGCTAAAATCAGCTAACAAGGGTAAGCAACAGGTGATGGATTAATAAAGATATGTTTGAACGCTTTACAGAAAAAGCTATCAAGGTAATAATGTTGGCGCAAGAAGAAGCGCGTCGCCTCGGTCATAACTTCGTGGGGACGGAACAAATTCTTCTTGGCCTCATCGGTGAAGGAACCGGAGTCGCTGCCAAAGTTCTCAAATCAATGGGCGTTAACCTAAAAGACGCTCGCATTGAAGTTGAGAAAATCATTGGCCGGGGTTCAGGTTTCGTCGCTGTGGAAATTCCTTTTACCCCAAGAGCAAAACGAGTGCTGGAACTCTCCTTAGAGGAAGCCAGACAATTAGGACACAACTATATTGGCACCGAACACCTTCTCTTAGGTTTAATTCGAGAAGGAGAAGGAGTCGCAGCTAGGGTTCTCGAAAACCTCGGCGTAAACCTCTCCAAAGTCAGAACCCAGGTGATTCGCCAGTTAGGAGAAACCGCAGAAGTGGCTGCCGGTGGTGGAACCCCAGGACGGACCAAAACCCCTACCTTAGACGAATTCGGTTCCAACTTAACCCAGTTGGCCGCTGATGGTCAACTCGATCCTGTGGTGGGACGACAAAAAGAAATTGAGCGTGTCATCCAAATTCTCGGCCGTCGTACCAAAAATAACCCCGTCCTGATCGGAGAACCCGGTGTGGGTAAAACGGCGATCGCAGAAGGTTTAGCCCAACGCATTGCTAACAAGGATATTCCCGACATCCTCGAAGAAAAACGAGTCGTCACCCTCGATATCGGTCTATTAGTGGCCGGAACCAAGTACCGTGGGGAATTTGAAGAACGTCTCAAAAAGATTATGGACGAAATTCGTCAAGCTGGAAACGTGATTCTAGTGATCGACGAAGTTCATACCCTCATTGGTGCGGGTGCAGCCGAAGGAGCGATCGACGCTGCTAACATTCTCAAACCCGCTTTAGCACGGGGCGAATTACAATGTATTGGGGCAACCACCCTCGATGAATACCGTAAGCACATCGAACGGGATGCAGCCCTAGAACGTCGTTTTCAACCCGTCATGGTAGGAGAACCCTCCGTTGAGGAAACCATCGAAATTCTCTTTGGACTACGGGAACGCTACGAGCAGCATCATAAGCTGAAAATCTTAGATGAGGCGTTAGAAGCAGCGGCCAAACTGTCAGATCGTTACATTTCTGACCGTTATCTCCCCGATAAAGCCATCGATCTCATCGATGAAGCGGGATCACGGGTACGCTTGATTAATTCTCAACTCCCTCCTGCGGCCAAGGAATTAGACAAAGAACTGCGGACGATTTTGAAGCAAAAAGACGACGCGGTTCGCTCCCAAGACTTCGATCGCGCTGGAGAATTGCGGGATCAAGAAATGGATATTAAAGAGCAAATTCGTTCTATTTCCACCGCCAAGAAAGGGGAAGGAGAGAGCGCAGAACCCTTTGTGGATGCTGAAGAAATCGCCCACATTGTGGCTTCTTGGACTGGGGTTCCTGTGAACAAGTTGACGGAAACCGAATCCGAAAAACTTCTGCACATGGAAGATACCTTGCATCAACGGTTGATCGGTCAAGAAGATGCCGTTAAAGCGGTTTCTCGCGCCATTCGTCGGGCCAGAGTTGGCTTAAAGAACCCCAACCGTCCCATTGCTAGTTTCGTCTTCTCTGGACCCACTGGTGTGGGTAAAACCGAGTTAACCAAGGCGTTAGCAGCGTACTTCTTCGGGTCAGAAGAAGCCATGATTCGTCTGGATATGTCCGAATACATGGAACGTCATACGGTGTCTAAGTTAATTGGTTCGCCTCCAGGATATGTGGGGTATAACGAAGGGGGACAACTCACCGAAGCGGTTCGTCGTCGTCCTTATACGGTAGTGCTATTTGATGAAATTGAAAAAGCGCACCCCGATGTCTTCAATATGCTCTTGCAAATCTTAGAAGACGGTCGTTTAACGGACGCTAAAGGACGTACGGTGGACTTTAAGAACACCTTATTAATCATGACCTCTAACATCGGTTCTAAGGTCATTGAGAAGGGTGGTGGTGGCCTCGGATTTGAGTTTGAAGACGACCAAAACGAAGCACAGTACAATCGTATTCGTAACTTAGTTAACGAAGAATTGAAGCAATACTTCCGACCTGAGTTTCTCAACCGACTGGATGAAATTATCGTCTTCCGTCAGTTGAACAAAGAAGAGGTCAAGGAAATTTCCGAAATTCTTCTCAAGGAAGTGTTTGCACGGTTAACTGAGAAAGAGATTACTCTACAAGTTACCGATAAATTCAAGGAACGTCTTGTAGAAGAAGGGTATAACCCTGCTTACGGTGCAAGGCCCTTACGTCGTGCCATTATGCGTCTTTTAGAGGATGTTTTAGCTGAAGAGATCCTCTCCGGACGAGTAGGTGAAGGGGATATCGCTGTAGTGGATATCGGCGAAGATGGCAAAGTTAAAGTGGTTGCTAATGATAAACAACAACCCGTTTTAGCTAAGGCCACTGACTCGTAATGATTCAGATTTAACCCTCAAGCAACGGTAGAAGTTTCGCCCTTCTGCCGTTTTTTTTGTTGAATAAGTAAGGTGGGCATTGCCCACCCTACGAACTCCATAGTACAAAAATTAGTTAAGATGTAAAAAAGGCGATCGCTTTTTTAGGTAAAATAACAAGAGTAATAACAACTACTGTTGAAAATTTTTTATTGTCTCATGATATAAAACTCGTGGAAAATTCACCTCAAGAAGATTCATGGGATAGTTCTCCACCTTCTTTAAATCCTCTTCCTCCCTTAGAAGAAATTGCTAAACTTACCATCGAAGAAAGACATCAACTCTTATCGCCTTATATGGAAAATATGGCTGAAGTTTTTAATAATGAGCCTGATTTAGTAAACTGTTGGGATGTAGATGGAGAGGAATAAAATAAGATGACAATTAATCATAAAATAGGATAAATTGAAGAACGTACCTTAAAAGAATTATTCGCAGGTTTAATTATTACCGTTGACTATTCTTAGCTATATTATAATTCATCTAAAAATCAAGCTTAGTCTTAAAATATTGACCTTGATAAATTCGTTTAGATCCTTTCGGAATATAAATCCATTCTAACTGTTGAAGACGGTAAACGAGGTTAGAAATAGTCACACATAATTCATGAGTTATTGCATATAAGTGCTTCCAATTAGTTAAATCTCGTCCCCTTTTACACTCTTGTAATTTATATTCTGGCATTAATAAACAACCAGCAAAATATTGTGCTTGCCATTCTCTATTATAGTTTTGTTTTTCTAGTTTGATTTTTTGTAGGTTTTCTTGTCCCGTAACCCGACATAAAAAAACTTGTTCTTCAGTTAGAGAATTTAAGGGTAAAGATAATTGTTCAATTAATCCGTCAGCTTCATCTTGGTTAATATGCAATATCCAATGTCCAATTTCATGAGCAATTGTTGATTGTTGAAATCCTTGATCATTTTTCAATTTATCAATATTTTCATTCAGAGTAATTAGGCGTTTTGATGGTTCAATTTTAGCAACAATTTCTCCTTGGTCATCATTATAGATTACATCCCAAAGAGTATTTAGTTCTAGAATATTAAGAATGTGATGAGCGATCCCTTCTCCCCAATTAAGCACATAATTTTCGTTTTCAGCTTTGATTAATACCTCATAGGCTTTTTGCTCAATAATTGTTTTATCGTAAAATTGATAGGGTTTAATAACACTCATAATATTGTTAATCCTTAATTATTACACTAAAAAACATCGTCATTGAGATGTGATTGTACCAAAGAGATTTTTTTAGAACCTTTAGCAATTTTAATCCATCCTAATTGTTGTAAATGATAAACAAGATTAGTAATGGTTGTATTTAGTTCATCAGCAATTCCATAAAGATGTCGCCAATTAGTTAAATCTCTCCCTTTTACCACTTTTTGTAATTGAGATCGTTGTATAGGAGAAATATCAACAGTTTTAGCCAGAATTTCCTCTAATTTGTTGAGTTCAGAGTTTGCTTCTAATAATTGAATCTTTAATTTTTGATTCTCCTCTTGTAATTTTGCTATTTGTTCATCTCTTGTTTTGACTAAAGAATCTAGACTGGGATTTTCTCGAACTCGTCTAAATAAAGCAACCATTTCTTGAGGATTAGCTTTAATAAGTTCTTCAAACGCTTCGGAATCTTCTTGCGTCATTTTACCCGCAAGATAGGTTAATTCTTCAGCATTTAAGTCTAAATGTTTGGCTAAAGCATCGATTATTTTGGGACTGGGTTCAACACGATCATTTTCTAATTTAGATAAGTAAGTGTGATCAACCCCTATCAAATCAGCTACTTCACGCTGACTTAACTTCTTTTTTCGGCGTGATTGCCATATTTTATGGCCAAAACTGCGATTTTCATACTTATTCATGCTTATATGAGCTTTTGCTCTGTTTATTTTTGAGAGACATAGAGATCCTTTAATGAATGTGTCTTAGAAATAGCATAACTGGTTTGCAAAATTTTTTCAAGTTTATATAACTTTACATTTTAGAGTTGCATTTTAAATTCATATTAAATATACTGATACAACAATCATCTACGCTTAAGAACAAAAGTTGAATTATTTGTTCAACCAAAAAGGAGCTTAAATAAAATGCGAAAAATCTGGAATTTTGCCAGTTATAACCTATTATCCTTATTTTCTCCGCCCATAGGACAAGAATACTGGCATTGTGACATGAAACGGGGGTTTATCAAAGCGAAAAAGCGAGATCCTGAAGTTAAAGCATTATTAGAACAAGATACGACTCCTCAAGCGATTGGACTTTTAGCGCAACAAGGAGTGTATGAATTCCATCATGATCCTTTGATGTTGTATCGAAAAGATGCAATTGAAAAGATTTCAGCTACTATAAGTCTATCTCAGCAATCAAAGATTGTACAGAAAAGGGTGACAAAAGTTCTTGAGAATTATCATAATCATCCCTTTTTATTAGGTAAAAATATTATCCAATTAAACCGAGGGGATGAGGGATTTCCTAAACCTATTTTAATTAATTATGATAATTACACATTCAATTTATATGCTGCTATTGACTGCATTTTCAAAGAATCTGACGGAACAATTCATATTTTAGATTTCAAAACAGGTAAATCCGATTTTGATAGACGACAAGCTTACATTTACTTGCTTGCAGCAAAATATCTTTATCCTAAACATGAGGCAGTTGCTTCATTTTATAACTTAGAAACTGAGGTTTCTTCTAATGTGATTACAGCGACATCTAATCAGTTGAAAGCAATGTTAAAGCAATTGATTAAAATTTCCAAAAAGCATCAATCACAACTTAAATATTATTGGAGAAATAAACAAGAATTTAATCAAATTTTTCCTCCTAACCCTGGTTTACCTTGTCGTTATTGTCCTTTTAACTCGATCTGTGAGTTTTCTACTATTGAGGTTTCTGCATAATGAGTAATCAACAACCAAATCATGCTTTAAGTGAAGTATTTCCCTTAACATTTACTCAGTCTAATATAACGGGATTCCGTCTCACTCCTTCAGTTAATAAAGAATTAGGAAATCGTTTAAGTTTTCGCTTTTCTCAACAGTTTCTTGGGGTTATTGTGATTTGGAATAAAGGGACTTTTTTTGTATTAGCTGAAACAAATCTTAAACTTCCTAGTCAAGAAGAATGGAAACAAGCATTAACAAAAATTCAAAAACTTGATGATTTCAAGCCTTATTATTGGTCATTTCAATGGGTTAATGAACCTCAAGTGAATTCTGAAATTATTGGTAAATTAGCTTATCAGATTTTAATAACCCATCGACCTTTTAAGTCTAAAGAAGTTTATAAAGAAAAGCAAGTAACTATTAAAAGAGAGATTGATTTTTGGTCTGAAATTATTGACTTAAAAAATCAACTAAAGGCAGGTTTAATTTTAACGATTAAAAGTTCAATACAATTTAAAGGTACGTTGGCAGATTTTTTTGATAATCATCCTGAACGTCAAGATCCAGAGAAGATTTTAAGGGGTTTAAAAGTTAAAAATAATGATTTTGGGTTTGGTTCAGGAACAATTGTAGGATTAGCTGGAACTGTTGGAGAACATCGAAATAAACTAATAGAAATGGCAGCAGGTTCAACCAGTAAACAAGCGTTAAAAAATGCACCCGATCATCAACCACTTGTTTTAGTAAAATTTAGCAGTAATAAAGAATATCCCTATGCAATGGCAGCTTTAAACCCTATTGTTACTGCGGAAACTGGACCCATGTTAGATTTAGATTATGGAGAGTTACTAAAATATACAAAAATCAAAAATTTTACAGACAGACAAAAGTTATTAAAAGATGCACAAAAAAAAGCACATATTTTATTAAGTAAATATGGAATAATTATAGAAAAAAGACCAGTTAATAGTTATGATTATTCTGAGAACTTTCTGACTACTAAAAAACCGATCAATCAAACCTTACTTTTATTTGGCAATGGAGTCACTGGATCTCAAAATAGTATCCTATCAGGATTAAAAAAAGGAGGAGTTTTTAAACGCCACAAAGATTTTGAAAAGCAAAAATATGGAACATCAGAAGAAATTAAAATTTCTGTTCTCAAACTATATAACATCAACCTTGATCCCTTTATTGATCAACTTCAAAATCGTCTAAATACTTATAAATTTCAAAGTGATATTATTGAAGAAAATTATTTTGAGTTTCAAGGTGAGAAAAATGGGAAAATGCGAGCGGAAATTGAAAAAACTGTTGATAGATTAATTGAGTTTGATCCTGATATTGTTTTAGTATTTCTTTCTGAAATCGATCGCTATTCAGACAATTATAAAGAAGTAAGTTTTTATGACAAAATTTACTCACAATTACTTAAAAGAAATACTGCGAGTCAATTTATTTATGAAGATACTTTTAAAAAAGTCAAAACTCCTTATATATTATCTCAGATAATTCCTGGTATTTTAGCTAAGTTAGGTAATTTACCTTTTGTCTTAGCTGAACCTTTAAACATTGCTGACTATTTTATAGGTTTGGATATTTCGAGACGAAAAAAAGAAAAATCTCCAGGAACAATAAACGCTTGTGCAAGTGTACGTCTTTATGGACCAAGGGGAGAATTTATCAATTACAAATTACAGGGTGATTTCATTGAAGGAGAAGAAATTCCTCAACGATTTTTAGAAGACTTACTACCTCATAACACATTAGGGGATAAAACGATATTAATCTATAGAGACGGTCCTTTTCGTGGGGAAGAAGTCAATAACTTATTAGAGAGAGCAGAAGCGATTAATAGTGAGTTAATATTAGTAGAATGCAAAAAATCTCAAACGCCACGATTATACAAAGTACATAACCAAAAAATTGATGCACCAGAACCAGGTTTATGTTTAAAAATGTCGTCTCGTGAAGCTATTTTAGTCACCACTAAAGTCGAGAAAAACATTGGACTAGCGCGTCCTTTACGTTTAACCATTCGAGAAGAAGGAAAACAGGTGAGTATCGAAACAGTTATAGATACCACGTTAAAACTAACTCTATTGCATCATGGCGCACTAAAAACCCCTCGTTTACCTATGCCGTTACATGGTGCTGATAAAATGGCGGGATTACGCTTAAAAGGGATTTATCCGTCTGGAATGTTAGAAGGCGATCGCCAGTTTTGGCTATAAAATAAACAATCGGGTTACAAGCAGATATAAAAGCCCCAAGTTACTTCCTAACTAGAATAAATTATATAAAAAAGTAGTACGGCTTGTCAAGCTGATTCTCTCGTTGCTTATTGAATAATATTTTCATTCATTTTTTATCACAGTGAACATTTTTAGAGATTTTTGTATAAAATGTTACTGTTTTTAGTCAGATCATGTACTTTAAAAATACAAATATAATTCATAATTTTGAATAAGTAAAAATTATTTATTGTGTCAAAAAGGTTCTCATAAACAGTTTCGTCATGAAGATGACAGATGTAGAATAGAAACAATAGGATTGAGTCAACTAAACAAACAGTCTAAATGCACGTTATCAGTCGTCGAATTCTCCGTGATTTTTGTCAGAGTCATGCTGATGCTTGTGATGCGCTTTTTGACTGGTATCGAGTAGCAAGTAAAGCTAGGTGGCAAAATCTCAATGATGTGCAAAAAACATATAAAAGTGCGGAATCAGTTGGTAATTTTACTGTTTTCAATATCAAAGGGAATCACTATCGTTTGATAGTAGATATAATTTACTCAAGTCAACGGATTTATATTAAAGCCGTTTTAACTCATGCTCAATATGATAAGGAAGGTTGGAAAAATGACCCTTATTTTAAATCCTAAATCTTATGGACAATTACTCGCTAAATATCAACCAAAAGTCATTACAACTGAGGATGAAAACGAACAAGCAATTGCTTTAGCCAACGAATTAGAACATAAGGCAAACCGTACAATTGAAGAAGATACACTTTTAGAATTATTAATTGTCTTAATTGAAAGATTTGAAGAACAGTATTATCCCATTCCTCAAGGGACACCTAATAGTATGTTAAAGCACTTGATGGAATCTAATAACTATAAACCTGAAGATTTGATAGAAGTTATTGGTTCAAGACAAAAGGTATTAGAATTAATGGAAGGAAAAGACAGTTTTAGTCAATCACAATCAGAAAAACTAGCAGATTTTTTTAATGTTGATATCGATTTTTTCGGAAATGAGTAAAAATTATTATCAATTATTCGAGGTCAATAAGAATAACTTCTGCTCATACCAAGTATCCTTGATTTTGTATACACAAAAAGGTATATTAAAAGTATGGAATTTGAGTGGGATGAACAAAAAAACAAAACTAACATAGTTAAACATGGTATTTCGTTTCAAGAAGCTTTGGAGATATTCAACGACCCAAATTTACTAACTTATATAGATGATCGCTTTAACTATGAAGAAACAAGAGAACTATCAATCGGTCAACTATTCCTGCCCAAGCAACCAGTTATTGTGGTTTTAGTCGTCCATACAGACAGAAACGGAGTGACCAGAATCATATCCGCACGACGAGCAAGTAGAAAGGAGAGAAAACTCTATGAGCAACAATCAATTTAGTCTTGATATGTCACCCGAAGAAAGACATAGTAAGTTAGTCAATATGTCCGATGAGGACATAGACTATTCAGATATTCCTGAGCTTGATGAAGAATTTTTTAAGAATGCCAAGTTAGTAAAACGAAAACCAGCAACAGAAGCTATATCAATACGAGTTGATACCGAGACTCTAGAATGGTTTCGCAATACCGCCAAAAACAACCCTAAAATAAGAGGTTATCAAACCTTAATTAATGATGTACTACGAACCTATGTAGCCCACCAAGTAAGTAAGAGTGAAACCTCACACTAATTATCAAAGAGCGATCGCTCCTTAATATTGTTGGAGGTGATCGCATCAACTTTGACCCATTTAGGAGTTTCGCATTGACAAAAGCAGTTTTAGTCAATCACAATCACAAAAACTAGCAGATTTTTTTTATAAATTAAATAATTGAAAAACTATAGAACTGCTATATCGATACCATTTTCTTTTATTGATTTTCTAAATTCTAAATTCTCGCATTCTAAATTCTAAATTTGTCCCACAACCGACGTAGTATTGATCAGGTAAGGTTTTTAGGGGAGAGGAGAGGTTTAACTCTCCAACCTTCCCCACTATTTGAGATGTTTGTTAAGCATCTCTTCTAATTGTTGTCTGGTGATCGCCCCTTCATGTTCAGCTAAAAGCTGTTTATCTTTAAACAGTCGTAAAGCTGGAACCCCTTCTACTTTGCACTTTGTCCGTGCATCGGGGTTTGGATCAACCTCTAATTTGACCACCTTAAGACTATCGCCGTAGCTATCAGCAATCTTCTTAATAGAAGGAGATACCAAACGACATGGACCGCACCAAGAAGCCCAGAAATAGACTAATACAGGGGTGTCAGCCTCAAACACTTCTGTATCAAATTGAGGATCTTTAATTTCGAGAACACTACTCATAGTTTAGTTATCAGTGATCAATGATTCCGTTACCAGTTATTAGCTTACAAGTTTGGCCAATTTCTTCAACTGGGTTTTCTTGACTTTTAAAGATTATCCAGTTGACGGCGTAAGTCTTCTAACTCTGCATCCACTACGTTATCTTTAGGAGTCGTTTTATCCTCAGTTGTCCCTTCTGGCAGGGCCCCTTTGGGTTCAGCTGATCCGGTTATTTGGGCTTTAAGCATGGCCAGTTCATCTTCTACACCGCTTCCGGCTTCGAGTTCAGCAAATTGATTTTCTAGACTTGATCCCCCTAATTCTCCCACCGCTTGGGAACGAGCTTCCATGTCTAACACTTTGTTTTCCATGCGTTCAAAGGCGGCCATCGATCCACTGGTATTAAGCCCACTCATGGTTGATTGTAATGCTTCGTTAGCCTTAGCGGCCTTCGCTCTGGCGATGAGCATATTTTTCTTGGTCTTCGCTTCAGCAATTTTGCTTTCTAATGCCGTCAAATTACGACGCATGGTTTCAATTTGAACATTTTGTTGATCCAGTTGTTCTTTGAGGGTGCTGGCTGTATCGGTATGAGACTTTTTCCGGACTAAGGCTTCTCTAGCCAGACTTTCTTCTCCTTTAGACAAGGCTAATTTTGCCCGTTGTTCCCACGTATTGGCTTCTTTGAGTTCTAGTTTGTATTGTTTCTCTGTCCGTTTTTGGGAAGCAAGGGTTTGGCCAAAGGCTTGTTTTAACTGGATCAAGTCTTCCCCCATATCCATAATGGTTTGTTCTAAGACGATTTCTGGATCTTCTGCTTTACTAACGAGATCGTTGAGGTTGGCTCGAACCACTCGGCCTAGGCGATCGAATAATCCCATAATACTGTTTATCCTCTTGGCTTGTACAAGGTTGTGTTTAAGATGTCAAGTTAAAATAACGTTGTTATGCTCTTCAAGTGAGACATTCTTGTATTCTAGTTTATCAAAGACAAAACAGAAAATCGAAAGTATCTAAACTAGAATTTGAAGCTAGAAAGACCTAAACTAATTTGATAAACTTCTTTTTACCCACTTGTAAAACTTTGCCTGAGAGTTGTTCTAATTCCTCAAAGGTTATATTAACGTCACTAATTTTTTCTCCGTTTAAACGTACTGCACCCCCTTGTATTTGTCGTCTTCCTTCTCCACTGCTTCCACACAATCCACTGGCATTTAAAATGTAGAATAATTTGGCCGGAAATTCTACATTAGATAGGTCATATTCCGGAACCGCATCTGTGGAGCCAGTGCCTTTATTTTTAACTAAATCTTCTGCGGTTTTTTGTGCGGTTAAGGCTGCTTCTTTTCCGTGAAATTGCGAGACAATTTCTAGGGCTAATAATTTCTGACAGTCTCTAGGATTTTCAGGTAATTGCTCCAAGGATAAATTGGTTAATAGTTCAAAATAATCTTTGATGATAGCATCGGGAGTTTTTTCTAGTTTAGAATACATGGATAACTCATCTTCTTTCAATCCTACATAGTTATTGAGAGATTTTGACATTTTTTGGCTGCCATCTGTACCGAGTAAAATAGGTAATAATAATCCGAATTGAGGCTTTTTTCCAAAGTGTCTTTGTAAGTCCCTTCCTACGGCAATATTAAACTTTTGGTCGGTTCCCCCTAATTCTACATCTGCATCGATCATTACTGAATCATATCCCTGCATTAAGGGGTAAAGAAATTCATGAAGAAAGATAGGATTTTCTTGTTTATACCGTTCAGCAAATCCTTCTTTTGCTAACATTTGACCTACGGTCATTGTTGCTAATAGTTCTTGAATTTTGGCTAAATTTAACTCCCTTAACCATTCAGAATTGTAGCGTATTTCTAACCTTCCTGGGGTTTCAAAATCGAGGATAGGTCGGAGTTGCTCTAAATAATTTTTTGCATTATTTTTAACGGCTTCAGATGTTAACTGTTTACGCACTTCTGATTTCCCCGTGGGATCGCCAATTTGTGCAGTAAAATCTCCAATAATTACCACTGCGGTATGACCTGCATCTTGAAACGCCCGTAACTTTCTAAATGGTATACTATGACCTAGATGAATATCCGTTCCGGTGGGATCAATTCCTAATTTAACCCTCAAAGGACGATGACCTTTTTCTATCAATTTTTCTAAGTTTTCTTCGGGGTTATTAGAGTCAGGTTGACTGGGAAAGATTTCGCTGGTTCCTCGATATAACCAATTCAAAGATTCAGGGGCAATTACTGAGGACATGGGAGACCAATAATGATTAATTACTGAATAATACATCTTTTATTTTAACATATTTTAACCCCTAGTTATCAAATTTTCTTCCAGTTTTTAGATAGAAGTTCTTAGATCCTTCTGTAACATCCCTGAGTGAAACATAAAATTTTCTCTATATTTTCTCCCATGTCTTTTTATTTTTGTTAAGATAAAATAGTGATCAAAAGTTTTTATTTATTCAAAAGATTATGACAACAGAAAGAGAATATCAAGAAGCTCAACGAAGAATGAGAAAACTCAGAAAACAACATCAAAACAGTAATAATCAATTCCTATGGATCTTTATGGGAATTATTGTTTTTATTGGATTGATGATGATTCAAACTTATCAAAAGCGTTCTCCTCAAACCATTCCCTCTAACTCAAATCAAATTAGTCAATAAACTCAATAATTGTCTGAGATAAAAAACTTAAGCTTTATTTTACAGGAGAAGAGGAAAAAATAGGATAATCTAAAGTTAGAGTCGCTGGACAAATAAGTTAATCGTCCTCAAAAAATAGACTTAAAATGTTGTCCTTGTCAGCTAAATTCTTCTCCTCAATAGGTAAAATATGAGAGAACTTGACCGAGAAAAAACCAATGACATTCTCAACACCATCATGGAATATGAATTGGCTGGTGTTGTTCGCTATACTCATTATTCTTTGATGGTAACAGGTCCCCACCGTCTTCCCATTGTACAATTTTTTCAACAACAAGCCACAGAATCTTTACTTCATGCTCAACAAGTCGGGGAAATTCTAACAGGATTAGAAGGCCATCCTAGCTTAAACATTGCCCCTATGGAAGAGACCAATGAGCATAGTTTACACGCCATTCTCCTAGAAAGTCTTAACCACGAAAAGAAAGCCTTAGATTTGTATAAGGAACTCTTAGAAGTGGTAGAAAATGCCAGCATTTATATCGAAGAATTTGCGCGGGGAATGATTGGGCAAGAAGAAGTTCATAACATAGAATTGAAAAAAATGTTACGGGACTATGTTTGATTGCATCTAAGTAATTTAAGATCACCTCAGACATCTTGTTTGGGGTGATCTAGAAAATAATCTCAGAAAATTATATAATCGATAGGTAATCAATAAGTCCTCATAAATCATGGATTTCAGTGCTGCTTTACCAACCTTTGTTGTTACCTTAAGAGAAGGATTTGAAGCTTCCCTAGTGGTAGGAATTGTCTTAGCTTGTTTAAAAAAAGTTGAACAAACCCAACTTAATCGTTGGGTGTATCAAGGCATTGGCGGAGGCATTGTTGCTAGTATTCTAGTGGGATTCTTATTAGGAGGAATTCTTCAGGGAGTGAATACCTATCAAAGTCCTTACACTCCAATAATCAAACAATGTCTAGCTACTTTATTTGGCATAATAGCTGTGATAATGTTGAGTTGGATGCTCATTTGGATGACCCAACAAGGAAAGCATTTAAAAGCAGAAGTAGAACAAGGAATTCAAGAGGCATTAATCGAAAAAAATGGAGCAGGAAAAGGCATTTTCTTATTAGTTTTTATTGCGGTTTTAAGGGAAGGGTTTGAAACCGTTTTGTTTATTATTGCTAAATTTGAAAACAGTTGGAAAATTCCGAGTATTGGAGCCACTTTAGGATTAATAACCGCAGCTATTTTAGGATTTCTCCTCTTTCAGTTGGGGGTTAAAATTAACATTCGTCTCTTTTTCAAAGTGATGGGAATTTTCTTATTGTTAGTCGTAGGGGGATTAGTCTTAGGAGTCCTCAAACATCTTAATTTAGTGGTGATGTTTTTAGGGCAACTTGATCCGAATTTCTCTCAATGGTGTTTGTTCCCTGGAGACGCTTGTATTTTAGGTCCGTTAGTTTGGGATGGTTCAGACATTTTACCAGATCAAACCTTTCCAGGAATTATTCTTAAATCCCTCTTTGGCTATCGACAAACTTTATACTTAGGACAAGTCATTGTTTATCTATTCTTTCTATTAACTGTAGGAAGTTTCTATTTCAGAAGTTTATCCAGTCCCACCCCTCAAAAATCAGTCGAAAATCTCAGTTAACTCAACTGCTACATAAAACTGATACAACGCGACACATGATGACACATTGAGGTTTACTTCCTGCTTCAACCAGAACCGTCGGCGGCACTCTGTCCACAGGCTAAAACGGTATAGCCTACCGCTTGATTAGCTAATACTTTGGCGGCATTTAAGTCTCTATCCATTTCTAATCCGCACTCACAACGATAAATCCGCTCTGATAGAGACAATTCCTTTAAAGGGTAACTTGATTCTCGTTGACCCTAACGATATCCATTTCCCACAATTATCCAGAGTAAAACTATCTTTAATTCCTTTCTTTTTAAACTTAGGATAACCTGTTCCTTTGATGTTAAAGAAACGTTTAAAAGCGTTATCTAAATC
>JASJDD010000041.1 GCA_030065735.1 Crocosphaera sp. | reverse complement strand
GGGCAGGAGGCAGAAGGGAGGAAAAAAACTTAAAAATAGGATTATTTAACTTTTAAATGCCTTATTATCGATAATTTTACTCTTCTGCTATATATTAAATCTCCTGCCTACTGCCTTTCCACTCCTGCCTCAGACAAAATTAGGATTGAGTTTGAAGGTGCAAGATGTCAGTTAGAAACTCATTTGACTATGTTATCTTCAGCAGGATTTAAAACCGTTGCCAACCCCTGGCGATTCTTGGGATTAGCTGTTTTTGGAGGTTGGGTTTAATCTCAGCCGATTAACGGATTATTACTTATTAATATTTTCTGTGCTATTAATGTTAGCTAACTGAAATTATCAACAATTTCAATCATTTGATACGGCTCAAAAACCAGCTTATATTTTGGCTTATAAGTGTAAAAGAAATGGTTTTTATTAAAATCTCATGGACAATTATGCTACATTAGTATCGTCAAGCCGTTATCTATAACGGAATTTAATAAGTATGGTGTTGATGAAACGTATTTTTATTACAGGGGCGAGTGGTTGTATTGGTCATTATATGGCAGAAGCTTTGATCAAAGAAACCGATCATGAACTTTATTTTTTAGTGAGAAATCCTGAGAAATTACAATTTCGTTATCAAACTCGTCCCAATGTTCATCTTATTATCGGTGATTTACAAAATATTGAAAAATTTAGTGACTTTTTGAAGACAGTTAATGTCGCTATTTTAGCAGCCACAAGTTGGGGTGGAATTACCGAATCTTTTGAAATTAATGTTACTAAAACTTTGGGATTAATGAAGTTATTAAATCCTGATGTTTGTGAGCAAATTATTTACTTTTCTACTGCTAGTATTTTAGATAAAAATAATCAACCTTTATCGGAAGCAGGCAGGTTAGGAACTAATTATATAAGAACAAAATATCAATGTTACACTCAGTTACACAAACTCCCTATTTATAACAAAATTACGACGGTTTTCCCTACTTTAGTCTTTGGTGGTGAAGCCAATAAACCCTATTCTCATCTATCCGGAGGCATCAAAGATGTGATTAAATGGATTGATTTAATTCGCTGGTTCAAAGCAGATGGTAGTTTTCATTATATTCATGCTAGGGATATCGCTCAAATGATTAAATATTTAGTCGAAAATCCCCCCAGTGAATCAGATCATAAAAATTTAGTCTTAGGGAATAAAAGAACAACTGTGAATCAAGCTATACAAGAAATCTGTAACTATCTCAATAAAAGAATTTATTTTCAAATGACTTTGTCTATTATCTTAGTCAACTTTTTTATCAAAGTTTTTCGTTTACGCATGGAAGATTGGGACTATTTTTCTATTAATTACCGACATTTTACTTATAAAGATACCGTAACCCCTGCTACTTTTGGTATGAAAAATTACTGTACAACTATCGAAGATGTCATGCAATTAAGTGGGGTTTATCCTCAAAAGGATTGAGAATTAGTCTATTGTTTGTTATACTGTCCATAGGTTAAACTTCTAATTAGATTTGATTCCCCCTGGCTGATGGCTAGGGGAGTTTTCTTAAAAAACTATTCGATTTTTTGTATAGTTTATTTGTTCTATAAAAAGGACTCAGAGAATTTGATAATCGATCCAGTACAATTGAGAGAGTTGCAAAATAGTCAATAATCATAACCTAATAACCCAAAAGCCTTATGTTTGATGCTCTCGCCGATCGCTTAGAAGACGCTTGGAAAAAATTACGGGGTCAAGATAAGATCACCGAAGCTAATATGCAAGACGCTTTAAAAGAGGTGCGTCGCGCCCTCCTAGAAGCGGATGTTAACCTGCAAGTGGTCAAAACCTTTATTGCAGAGGTAGAAAAAGCAGCGATCGGTGCAGAAGTGATCGCAGGGGTCAACCCTGGCCAACAATTGATCAAAATCGTCTATGATGAGTTAGTGAAGGTGATGGGGGAAAGTAACGTCCCTCTAGCACAAGCAGAAACGGCACCTACCGTCATTTTAATGGCAGGTTTGCAAGGAACAGGAAAAACCACCGCTACCGCTAAACTTGCCTTATACTTGCGTAAACAACAGCGAAACTGTTTGATGGTGGCAACGGATATCTACCGTCCAGCAGCGATCGAGCAATTAAAAACCCTGGGACAACAAATCGATGTCCCCGTTTTTGAATTAGGAAATCAGGCCAACCCGGTTGATATTGCCACTCAAGGGGTAACCAAAGCAAAAGAAATGGGCATCGACACAGTTATCATTGATACTGCCGGGCGACTGCAAATCGATGAAGAAATGATGTTAGAGTTGGCCCGTGTCAAAAAAGCGGTTAACCCTGATGATACCTTGTTAGTGGTAGATGCCATGACTGGGCAAGAAGCCGCTAACCTTACCCGTACCTTCCACGAACAAATTGGGGTGACAGGGGCAATTTTAACCAAAATGGATGGGGACACCAGAGGGGGCGCAGCCCTTTCTGTACGGCAAATATCGGGGCAACCCATTAAATTTGTGGGGGTTGGGGAGAAAGTAGAGGCCTTACAACCGTTTTATCCCGATCGCATGGCTTCCCGTATTTTGAGTATGGGGGATGTCTTAACCTTAGTCGAAAAGGCCCAAGAAGAGATCGATCTGTCCGATGTGGAACAGATGCAGTCGAAAATTTTAGAGGCTAAATTCGACTTTAACGACTTCCTCAAACAAATGCGCTTAATGAAAAATATGGGGTCATTTGGCAGCATTTTGAAGATGATTCCAGGGATGAATAAACTGAGTAGTACAGATATTGAAAAAGGAGAAAGCGAACTGAAGCGCACAGAAGCCATGATCAGTTCTATGACCCTAGAAGAAAGAAAAAACCCCGATTTATTGGCAAAATCGCCTAATCGTCGCCGTCGTATTGCCAAGGGTTCCGGCCATCCTGAAGCAGAAGTGAGTAAACTGATCAAGAATTTCACCCGTATGCGAGGAATGATGCAGCAAATGGGACAAGGGGGAATGCCTGCGATGCCTGGAATGGGTGGCGGAATGCCTGGAATGGGTGGTGGAATGCCTGGAATGGGTGGTGGAATGCCCGGAATGGGTGGAATGTTTGGTCAAGGTGCAGCCCCAGGATTTCGGGGTTATAGTGGGGGTAAGAAGAAAAAAGCCAAGAAAAATAAGAAAAAGAAGGGTTTTGGCAATTTGTAAACTCCATTGGTATTAGCGTTAAAGTTAGAATAGACAAATGTAGTCAGTCCTATCCAACTCTTTCTAAAGGATTAACCTTTAGGGGTTGAACGCCGCAACTCGCTATCCCCTCGACAGTAAATGCCTCTGGGGAATACCTTCTAATGATGTTGAGACTGCCATTGATGTCAGCATTGATAACTTGACCATTGGCAGTCTTGAACAATCCACGCTTGACCCGTTTACCTAAATACGAATCATGCTTACAAATAGGTTCAAAGTCCAATGCTGAACACTTACTGGTATAAGCTTCATTAACCAGTACCAGCTTGATGCCAGCTAATTGACACTTATAATCAAGCATCTCAATCAACTTAGCATGAGGTATTTGTACGAAGTTTTGGTTATTACGCTTCCCTATCTTTATCTTTTGTTTCCATCCGTCATTCTTTCCCACTACTAACATTGTAATGTTGTTAGCTTTGAGATAATTGACTACAACAGATGAGCCATGATGAAGATAGTTATTAACTTGATTGTTACGTTTTAACGTAATACCTCTAAGTCTTTGACTTGACTTGTTTTCTCCAATAGATGATTGGATACGTCTCAGGGTTTTGTTGTATAACCGATTAATTGATTTGAGGGGTTGTCCATTAATCAAAATCGGGTTAATGGTAGGGTCATTGGTAGTTAACGCTATTAAGTTGCTAACTCCTAAGTCAATACCAGCCACCCTATGATTATATCATATCATTGAGGACATTTGACCACCTAAGACTACTTTTGTCTATAATATTGATAAACTACTTCAAGCCAAGGGGCAAAAATTCAGTGGCGGCGATAACATCATTAGGATTGTTAACCACTTCAAAAGGACGCATCATTTCATGATCTTCGTGGGAGAGGATATGACAATGCCAGACATATTCACCAGGCAGATCAAACAGAGCTTTGACCCGCAAAACTTCCCCTGGCCCTACCCAAGTGGTGTCTTGCCAACCATCCTCATATCGCTCTTCAGGAGTGATTAGGTTTCCACTTAAGAGAATGTCATCACCAACTGTAATTTCCCCATCTCCTGTAATATCATCAGGGATACCATCTTCATCGGCATCAGTAAAGTCAAAGGTTTCCCAGCCAAGCACCTCAAATTGAACTAAGTGTATATGGACAGGGTGAGCGTCCCCAGTAAAATTATAAAATTCCCAGATTTCAGTCGAATCAAGCAGAACTTTCTCTGTAGTAGGTTCTGCCCATTTTTGGGGACCAAATTCTCCCACCAACTCTCCGTCAGTATTATAGACATCTTCCACTAGGCCAACCAAGGGATTAATGCGTCCAAATTCATCGATGCCTTCAAACAGTCCAAGCTTGCGAATTACATCAGTTTCTTCAGGTAACACATCTGATGGTTGATCATCAGGTGCTAAGCTAGTTCCCTCTGCAATGCCAAAAGACGGTGCATCAGGATTATCTTGCACCTGAAATTGCATAATATTCCCCACTTGGGAGAAAGAATAATTGGGATCACCAACTTCGAGATCGAACCCTGTATCAAACCCCGTTAATTCACCCCCAAATGGCTCACTGGCCGGTCCAAAGTTAAGTAGGTTAATGCTTTCTCCTTCCAAACCTGTGAAATCAAACACCAGGTCATGGCGTTCACCAGGGGCAATGACGAGGGTACTTTGCACAAATCCATCTCCATTGAGATCCCCAGGCTGCAAAACACCAAACTCATCATAATCCCCAAAAACGACCTCTGAGGCTGCTTCTAATAATCCTCCATCAGTACCAATACGATACACCGTTGGTAACTGAATCCCATTTTCAGTATTGGTATCTTCAAGTCCGAAGATATAAAAACGGGAATCTGCGCCGTTGAGCATACGGAAGCGATACTGAGTGTTATCAACTTCCAAAGATGGCCAGGCCATACCATTAACCATAATGACATCGCCAAAAAACTCGGCCATAGCACTGGGAACTTGAGTTGATAGAGAACTATCGTTAGGATCAAAGTCTTCAAACAGAACTTTATCGTCGTAAGTCTCTCCTTCAAGATAATAGTTTCCATCTTCTGTATCCCTGAAGACTATGGTGCCTGGAAGGTATTCTACTTCTTCAACTGTAACGGCCTCAGTCAGTTGGTAAAGATCGGTATTGGGGAAAAGTTCTTCTCCATAGAGTGCGATTTGCTCCTGACTATTAGAAGGTAAGAACAAATCTCCATTCGCCGTAAACGCCCGATCTTGGATGGCCATTTCAATTTCATAATCGCCACTGGGCAACATACCATCAGCAATTAAGGTGTTTTCGGTGTCATCTCTGAGCAGATAAAAACCCGCTAACCCTGCATAAACATTAAGACGGGTGACACCTAGACCATGATCGTGATACCAAAGCGTCCCGGCCCGTTGATCATTGTCATAAGTATAATTATTGCCGTCATAGGCTTTTCCTTTTTCTTTGGTTTGCTGAACAAACCACGCTTCTGGATAACCATCATATTTGGCTTGAGTATGACCCCCGTGTAAATGGGCTACGGTGGGAACATAGCCATCTTCAATTAATCGATTTTTAGGATCAGCACGGTGCAGGGTTAAATCAATGGGCAGAAAATAGCTGCCATCTTCGTTAAAATATCCTGTCAATGGGAGGTCATTGACCCACTTAACCTTGATTTTTTCCCCACTTTGAGCAACAAAAGTAGGGCCAGGGTAAGTGACTGTTTCTCCTTCTAAGCCATACCCCCACACTGTGGTTTGAAGTTGACTGTCTATATCTGTATTTGACTCATACAACCCAAGAAACTGCTCTGTTGCTTGCATGACAACGGTATAGTTGCCTCCTTGAGTCGCGTCTATTCTCGTAGGAAGTGGTAAAAGATTATCAAATAAAATGGTTTGCTCAAATACATTAAGTAAATCTACCATTTTGACCTCTTCTATTTTGCAAAAATCTGATTAATAATTAGCCATAGTTTAACTTGGCAATTGTAATTTTAGTCGTGAAAATTAAGATTATTTTAATGGTTTTATGTCTAATAAATTAGTAGTAAAATAACTGTTTATATTTAAACATACTCCTAAAAAATGAATTTAAAGTGTTTAAATTTGAGTTGATTGTTAAAAGTTCGGTAAAAAAATAAACAGTAATTCCCAGAAATGCTCTCAGGAAAGAAGACTGGCTCAAAGCTATACTTAAATTCGTAAAATTTACGTTTTTAAATTAAAATCGATAAGAATCAAAGATTAACTAATCTAAAAACATACTAAAAAATAACCATAATTAAAGCAATCTGAGGTAAGGTGCTAGTAATCTTAGCTAATCACTCCTAACCACACCTCATGAACCTCAAAACCCTTCCAGGCGAAAGTTATCCCCTCGGTGCAACAGTCGAAAAAGATGGAAAAAATGGGGTTAATTTTTGTATTTTCTCAAAACAAGCAACATTTATAGAATTATTATTATTTACTGAACAAAATGACCCCCAACCGTCCCATATTATCCCCTTAGATCCTAAACTAAATCGTACTCATTATTATTGGCATATTTTTGTTGAGGGACTCAAAGCGGGACAAGTGTATGCTTATCGGGTACATGGTCCTTATGATTTGAGTCAAGGCCATCGCTGCAATCCTGAAAAGGTCTTACTTGACCCTTACGCTAAAGCCATTGTTGGGTCTTCCATTTATAATCGAGAAGCAGCCGTACAACCTGGGGATAATTGCGCTCAAGCGTTACGCAGTGTGGTGGTAGACACGGAAATCTATGATTGGGAAGGGGACTGGGACAAAACCCCTCGTTTACGTACTCCCTATTCTAAAAGTATTATTTATGAGATGCACGTAGGTGGGTTTACCCGTCATCTTAGTTCCGAAATAGCTTCTGAAAAACGGGGAACCTTTGCCGGACTGATCGAAAAAATCCCTTATTTAAAAAGTTTAGGTATTACAGCAGTTGAACTGCTACCGGTTCATTACTTTGATGTAGAAGATGTTAAACCCGGACTGAAAAATTATTGGGGTTACAGTACCATCGGATTTTTTGCTCCCCATCGTCCCTATAGTTGTGATCAAAGTCCTATCGGTCCGGTTAATGAGTTTCGGGACATGGTTAAAGCGTTACATAAAGCAGGAATAGAAGTCATTTTAGATGTGGTTTTTAACCATACCGCAGAAGGAGACGAACGAGGTCCAACCTTAAATTTTCGTGGTATCGATAACTCAACTTATTACATCCTAGAACAAGACCATTCTCAGTACAAAAATTATGCAGGTTGCGGTAATACCTTTCGGGGAAATCATCCCATTGTGGGCCGTTTTATTTTAGACTGTTTGCATTACTGGGTGACAGAAATGCACGTGGATGGGTTTCGTTTTGATCTCGCTTCTATTTTGTCTAGAGATTCCTCAGGCAACCCCTTAGAAGAGTTGCGAGGGACAACCCCTGACATTCTCTGGATTATCGAATCTGACCCCATTTTAGCAGGGACAAAGCTCATTGCCGAAGCGTGGGACGCTGCTGGATTATACGATGTGGGACGATTCGTAGAGTTAGCGGACTGGTTTGCTGAGTGGAATGGACCATTTCGGGATGATGTGCGTCGTTTTGTCAAAGGGGAGAGTGGAATGGTTCCCCATTTAGCCAGTCGTATTCTCGGTAGTCCCGATATTTATCACCGCGAAGATGTTGATATTAATCGTAGTATTAATTTTGTCACTTGTCATGATGGTTTTACCCTTAATGATTTAGTTTCCTACAATGAAAAACATAACGAAGGAAATGGAGAAGATAATCGGGATGGAGATAATCATAATAATAGTTGGAACTGTGGGGTAGAAGGAGAAACAAATGATCCTACGATTGACGCATTACGACTACAACAAATTAAAAATTTCTTCACCATTCTCTTTTTATCCCAAGGAACCCCAATGATATTAATGGGGGATGAAATACGGCGCACCCAACGGGGTAATAATAATGTTTATTGTCAGGATAATGAGTTAAGTTGGTTTAATTGGGATGGGGTGGAAAAAGAATATGATTTATGGTGTTTTGTTCGACGTTTGATCTACTTTATTCAAGGGTTAGAATTATTCAAACAAGAGGAACGGTTAGAAGTCGCTTATAATAGTCCTAACCATCCTCATATTAGTTGGCATGGGGTAAAATTAGGAGAAGCAGATTGGTCCGATTATTCCCGTTGTTTGGCGTTTAGTTTGCGTCATCCTGAGAAAGCAGAATACCTTCACGTCATGCTTAATGCTTATTGGGAACCCTTAGAATTTGAATTACCTTGGTTGGAAAATGGAGAGAGTTGGTATCGTGTTCTTGATACTTCTTTACCCCTAAATGAAACCTTTTGTGAATTAGAAGCTGCTGTTGAAGTAACCACCCAAAATTATACAACTAATGGACGATCTTGTGTGGTTTTAATGGCAAAACCTAGATTTTAACGATAGGAAATTCCTTAATTATTACTGATTAGTTATTAGTTAAATTTGTGTCTTTTCTCTGGAGCAAAAATCATGGATGAACACTCTGAATATAATACCACTCACCCAAGTGATGATTATCAACAACGTCAGCAAGAAATTCAACTACAGGAAGAAGAACTAAGGTTACAACAAGAAGAACGTCGTCTAGAACAAGCTCGTCGTAACCTTATTGTTAATCGCTTATTGAAAGGAATGTTTTTCTTAGTCAGTGCTTTAGAAACTTTGCTAGTTTTACGGTTTTTGTTAAAGTTTGCTAATGCCAATCCTGATAGTTTATTTTCTCAAGTAATTTATGGCTGGTCAAGTCCTTTTGTTGCACCGTTTATAAATCTTTTTAACGATATTAATCTGGGTAATAGTATCCTTGAAATTAATACCATTACCGCAATGATTATTTATGCACTTTTAGCAACATTGGCAGCAAGATTAGTAGAAATTATCGCAGTTAGATAAACCATTGATAATCAAATGAGCTAAATACAAGGGAGAAAACTCTTAAACGTAGTTTATGTTTAACAGTCCATTAATTCTGCAAACCATAGACTATGTTTTTCTTCTCCCAACTTCAGATTAACTCATTTTGTCTTCTGATTTTGTTGATTAATCCTTGTGGCAATATATCCTGAAGGATAGTTAGGAAAAGGAACAATATCAGCAATAATAAAAACAATCGTAGCAGCAATTATAAATCTAAAAAGAACAGTCATAATACAATTCCCTACCTAGCTATCCTTTTACTATCTCAGGAATGTCACTTTGTCATCTTCACCTAATAGGGTGAAACTTGAAAAGCAATTCAACTGTTATGAGAATTAGTTTTTTGAAAAAATAACTTTGTTTTTAAGTTTTTAGAACTTAAGTATTTTACTCCTATTCTAAATTCATTATTGTCTACGGGTTGACTCCACATAATTTGAGCTTTAATTGGCTCAAGATTTTCGATTAAAATTAACAATTTTTGACCCTTAGAGAGCTTTTCTCCACTTTTAACCAGTAAACCACATCCATTAAAAGAATCATCGATAATTGTTGCTTGACAGGGACAATAAATTTGTTCTTGATTCAAAACTAATTTTACTAATTGACCTTTATTAATTTCCACTCTTTTCGTCTTTCTTTGATGTGACTTTAGGGGAAGCAGTTCTGTCACTTGAGTCTCAATATCGTCTGAGTTGAGTATCATGGCTTTATTAGAATAAAAATTATTGATATAATCAAGACGTAAAAAACTTAAATAGGTTGTCTTTTCTCAATTATCAAAAGATTTGAACAATTTGACAATCCCTAGAATTTCGTAAATTCTTGATACTCATCCTCAGTACACCTGATTAAATTTACCATAACAATCAATAATCAACTAAGAATTTATACTGAGTTAAAATAATTTTTGGCGATCACAAACTGATTGAAATGGTAAATAATAAGTTGTTATACTTAGGCGTTATGACATCAGCGATCGCTAAATTAGTTAATAAATTGACTATTAATCTTTTCCTAACTTTTTCCTTATCATTTTCTTAAAATTGAGTTCAGCGTTTCAGGTAAAATAAAACTAAATCTCAGTGTATTCAAGGATTAAAAAGATAAATGACAGTTGAAACCCCTATCCCCGTCGTTGTTAATGATACTGCTGGTAAAATGGGTCGTGAAGTGATAAAAATGTAGGGTGGACAATACCAACCCTACCACTCCTGATATTAATTATGACACTTTACCTAATACTTTTTTGGCTTTTTGTAGTTTAACGGTTAATTCAGGTTGATGATCAGGGTAGTTATGATGAACAAATTCAATGAAATCATCAAGAGTACAGGGTTTATCAAATCCTCCTAAAGATCCATGAAATTCTTTATGAATATCCTCTGTAATTGTAATAAGATTATGACCTACAGTGGCTAAATGAGGATATCTTTTTGAGCAGTATAAATGGTGAACAGCTATATTAAACTTATCATACTTTGTCGATTTTTTACCTGTTATTTGACAAGTATAGTCATCTCTTTTTTTTGCTTTCTTTTTGGCTGTTTGTATATCTTTTGCATCGTTAACTAATGAGTGGGAAAGAGCTTTAAATTGTCTAGGAAATTCACCACAAATAATTTTACAAGCTTTCCTCCTAGATTGATTTTGTAAAGTTTCACTCATTTGTTTAGACATGAGTAAAACTCCTCGTTCACCAAACCACAATTGTTGCTCTATTTCTGCATAATCTTTTTCTAATTCTAAAGGTTGATGGGATGCTTGGATTTCTCTAAAAGTTGCATTCATTTTTGCTCCATTGGTTTCTAAAATTCGACGAAGACTTTGTTTATGAATCATCGCAATGTTATGATAAACAATAATTTTCCCATTATCTATTAATTCCTCAGTTATGATTTTACGAGCAATAGATTTACGAATTCTTGCGTCATGTTGTGTTATAAAATCCTTGATTTTATAAATAATTCCTCTGGTTTCATTTTGCTCTAAATAAGCAGCTATTTTTAACGCACCTTGTGGGGAAAAATTACGACTTTTCATCTTTTTGTTGATAAAAATATAATCTTTCTTTTCCACTAAGTCCCATTCATCATTAGGATCAGCATCAAAAAAATCGATAATTTCATCTAACCTTTGAAGTTGAATAGAAAACCAGGTTGCCAGTTCTTGATCTTTGATCGTAAACCGTTCTTTCTTTTTACCCATTTTATTTAAACTCCGTTGTAATTGATTTATACATGATGTTTAAGCGATCAAAAATGCGAGCATCTCCTGTTTCTTGGTTGTCAGGATGATAAATTTTAGAGAGTCGGTGGTAAGCTTTTTTAATATCTTGGGTATTCGCTTCTTTGGGTTCGAGTCCAAACACTTGATAGGGACGAAAATACTTAAAAAGATGAATTCCGTTAATACAATCTTTTCCTGTTTCTCCCTCTTCTTCGGGAAGAATACCAATAAATTGACGATAAATTATTTCCCAACTTTCTCGTTTACTGAGATTTAATTTATCCCAAACACTGATGGCCATTTTGAAAGCATCTGACTTTTTAAGTTCTGTTGTATTCTTAACTTCAAAATACTCATAAACTGCTTGCTTGAGTTGAGATAAAGTTAGGGATTTTGTTTTTTTAGATAATTCATTTTTGCCAGGGTTCGGTAATTTTTTATTGTGATTATCGATCACAAAAAAGGCAAAATCTTCTAGCACTTTGCCATTGACTGAATTATTTTCTGTAATTCGTGCAATTTCATCAAGAATGATCTGATTTAGTTGTTTATTTTTCTGGGTCATGACTAATCATGTTCTACTGGAGCAAGAGATTATAACGTGTTCTTATCAATAGAATTCCCAAAATAAAGTTATGAGTGATCATTTTATTCTTAATTATTTTCTTAAAATTGAGTTCAGCGTTTCAGGTAAAATGAAACTAAATCTCGGTATATTTAAGGATTAAAAAGATAAATGACAGTCGAAACCCCTATCCCCGTCGTTGTCAATGGTGCTGCTGGTAAAATGGGTCGTGAAGTCATCAAAGCAGTGTCCCAAGCAGAGGATATGATGTTAGTGGGAGCGGTGGATAAAAACCCCAACTACCGTGGCCAAGACGTGGGAGAAGTGGCCGGATGTGGTCCTTTGGAAGTGCCTATTATTGATGATTTAGAGAGCATTCTAGTGGTAGCAACCCAAGAACAAGTACAAGGGGTTATGGTGGATTTTACCCACCCTGACGGCGTTTATGATAATGTTAGAAGTGCGATCGCTTATGGGGTGCGTCCGGTGGTGGGAACGACGGGACTAACGGATAAGCAGTTACAAGAGTTAGCAGAGTTTGCGGATAAAGCAAGTACGGGATGTTTAATTATTCCTAATTTTTCCATTGGTATGGTATTATTACAACAAGCAGCCATCCAAGCATCTCAATATTTTGACCATGTTGAAATTATTGAACTTCATCACAATCAAAAAGCGGATGCACCCAGTGGAACAGCGATTAAAACAGCGCAAATGCTCTCAGATTTAGGGAAAACCTATAATCCTCAGTCTGTCCAAGAAACAGAAAACATAGCTGGTTCTAGAGGAGGTTTAGTAGCTGATAATATTCGCATTCATAGTGTGCGTTTACCCGGATTAATTGCTCATCAAGAGGTCATTTTTGGCGCACAGGGACAGATTTATACCTTACGTCATGATACCAGCGATCGCTCTTGTTATATGGCAGGGGTGTTACTTTGTATTCGTAAAGTGACTCAGTTAAAAAGTCTGGTTTATGGATTAGAAAAAATCCTTTAATATAGCAATTCCCATGTTTGTGAGGTACAAAGTTTTTTGGTTTTAGGAGTCAGGAGTCAGGAGTTCCTCACTACGTTCCGGCGCTATCGCACAGGAGTCACGAGTCAGCTAAACGCTTGTCACAATTAAATATTGAGGTCTTTTAAGGCTAATCTAATTTGTTCTAACCGTCGACGATTGACTCCTAAATCAAATTTACTACTACGAGAAGCTGAGCGCAATTCAATCACCGATAAATTGGGGGGAAAATAAAACTCCACCTCATAAATTCCCCCCAAAAATTTACCCTTTGATTCTGCTAGGATATAGTTATCTTTTATTTCAATAACTTTAGTTCTGGGAACAACGGTTAAGACTTTTAACAAGATTTCTTTGGCTTGATTTCTAGTAATATGGTAAGAGATGGGAGCAATGTAAAATTGACTTTCCTCTTGCCAACTTACCACACAAGCAACTTCAGAGGAACAGGGTAACAAATGATTGTTAGTAATACGCTCATTTTCCCTTAACTCACTTCCATAAACCATTGACTGAATAAAAAAGAAGCTAAAAAATGTGACTAAAATTAGTAACCAAAAATGACGAATCATGATTCAATACTTTCTCGTTTTGTAGGATAGAAAGGTTCTCGGCCATTTAATTGCCAAATACTATAAACGAGAACAGAAGCAACGGTAATCCAAATGACGGAAGGAAGTAACAAAAATCCAGCTAAAGTGGTTGTTTGACCATAGATTACAGTGACAATAATTGCGGATAACCAAGGACCTAAAATGACCACAGGAACTGCTGCACCGAATCTTCTTTCTACCGTAAAAATCGTATTCCAGGTGTCTCCTAATGCTAGATGAATAACATAGAGAATTAAGGGAAAAGCTAAGAACTTTTCACCCATTGCTTGCCAAACTAAGACAGAAGAAACCACTCTTAAGACACCGATAGTCATCCAAATAATAGGAAATGCTAGAGGAGGTGGGGCCCAAGAAGGTCTAATCACTTGTTCATAAGTCCCTGAACTTCGAGTGTTATCTAACGGGGAAAATAAGCGGGAACGAATGGTTAAGATGATGAAAAATAAACTAGCGATCGCTGTTAATAATCCACTCGAAATATTATACATTAAAAGTCGGTTATAAGCTTGTGACATTGCCCAAAGTGCAAAAATCATCAAAGCAATTTGTACTATTGTTCCTAATAGATAAATGATGATAGCTTTGACATCAATTTCTTGATTATTTATCGACGACTCAATGGATGATTCCCTATCTTTAACTCCCATCACAGAATTAACAATGGTTTCCAGCATTGGTTTTGATTGACTCATGTTTGACTCTCAATCTTGTCTTTTTCTATTATACAATCTTTGGGAATTTAGAATTTAGAATTTAGAATTTTTGCTTATTCTACATTCCGCATTCTGCATTCTACATTCTTCATTCTACCTCTATCCACTTTTTTCCTGAACTACATAATATTCGTTAGTCACCCATTGTCTAAACAGTTCAACAATAATAGTATACTTATTATCTTTTTCTTCAATTACATCATGACGTTTTAAACTCTTTAAAATAGGATCAATTTCTGATTCACTAAAAGTAGTTTTTTCTAGTAACTCAGTAATGGTTAAACCTTGTTGATATGGGGCTAATAATTTGATAATCTCTTGCTGTCCATCGGGATAGGTTGCTGCTTGATTCCAAATACCATGAAAATAGTACCTTCCTTGTTTAAAAAAGTTAGCATTAATGACAGTTTCAACATCTTCTAAGGTTAGTTTATTGTCTTTTTTTTTCTTTTGATTAAATCGATAATTATTAAAACGACGAATTAAATAAAACCCAATTAAATTAACTAAATAGGGTTGTCCATTAGTTAAATAATAAATTTTTTCTAAGGCTTCTGTGCTATATTGTAAGGTAAAGTTTTCATTGGGAGCTTCTAATAGTTGATTCGTGGCAGTTTTAGAGAGAAAACTAACTAGAATGTTGCGACTAAAACTAACATAAAAAGGATGAAAATAGTCACTACTCATTTCTTCTAATGTATGTAAACCAGCAAAAATAAAGGCAATTTTAGGACTCATGTGTACCCAAGCACGTAAACTTTTCATAAATTCCGTTGAAATTTTCTTTTCCTCGATTAAAGATTCTAAGATTTCAAATTCATCAAGAGCAATAATTAAACTTTGGCAAGTCATTTCTTTTTCTATTTTTTTTAAAAATCGGTTAAACGTTAGTTCTGCGGAAGCATCCGATTTTTGTGAAAGCATCACCCAAAATAATGATAAACTAAAGCTTTCAGTACCTCTTAAAAAAGCCAATATGCAAAATTGGGATGGTTTTATTTTTGAAAAGTCAGCATCATTAGGAGCAGAAATATCTAAAACTTCGCTAATTTCGTCACTCATTGCCATCAAAAGTTCTGAAGTTCCTTGCGTCATTTCCCCTAAACTTTGTAAGTTAAGATAGGCTAATTTAATGTTAGCATCTAAACAAGTATTAATATTCCTAAGAATAGAGGTTTTTCCCATGCGTCTGTGACCGTATAAAATAACAGATTGGACTTGTGCCGCATTAGTCCATAGTTCTTTTAATTCTCGTAAAATATCTTCTCTCCCAATAAATAATTGACCAACAACCGGATCTCCAATTATATAAGGATTGGAAATGGGTTCAGTAATACTAATATCTCCAACTTCTGTGGCAATACTTTCTAAACTAGATTTCCATTGCTTGGCAATGTTAATGATTAATTCTCTTTCAGCTTCGGGGAGAAATTTATCTGTTTCTGTCTCTTGACTTCCTCTTTCAATAATGTTTTGTAAGTCTCCAATGGCTCGGTTTAAACCAGTAGAACGTCGTAGAATCGTTGTTCCTTCCTCTACTTCTTGGGCATTGGTAATAATGGTTTGAAATTGATTGATGACTTGCCAAGTATTAGGACGCAGATAAGGAGATGAGGGAAGATTGGGAAGATTGATGTTAACAATAGCTTGTACATTTTTAGCTTCATAAAGTATTGTTAAAATAGCTAATAAAACATACATTTCCTCCCCGTAGAGTAAAGAACGAGTCTTTGCAAAAGCGTCTGTTGCTCGTGATGGATTTTGATGATGTAAATACCAGAATCCTGCTGCTATCGCTTGGGGAAACGTATCCATTTGTAAGTCAGTTTTTAAACGAGATTTTAGGTTCCTTCTCCAAGCAGGAAGTAATAAAAAAAAGCCGTCTAAAGCTTTAGACTTTAAACTATCTTCTAAAGAAGCAGAGCAGTATTTGACTAAATCCCAGTCTTTCGTTATTTCGCTTAACTGAGAGAAACTAAAAATTAACTGTTCATTAGGTATTTTTTCGATAGCTTGATTGAGGGCTTTAATAACAGGAATAAACTGTAAACTATATTCTAATATTTGATTAAGGTTATCAATTCCTATTTGCCAATCTTCCTGTAACCAGTTCTCTAATAAAGTGGAAACACTAGGTAGAGGAATAATTGTAATACGAGAGATAAAATTTTTTCGCTGCTTTAATAGCCATGAGAATAAACACCCCAGTAGCCAATTTTCGGGACGTAGTATAGAGATAACTACCGTCATTATGAACGTTAGTCCAAACACCACTCCGAACAGCACTCCGTACACTACTCCAAACACCACTCCAAACACCACTCCAAACACCACTCCTAAACCTACTCCGAACGGCACTTCTACTAACACTCCGAACACCACTTCTGCCACCACTTCTGTTATTAGTACAAATGTGTCTACTAACCTTATTACGAATATCACTGCTAGTAAGATTCCTGCCATCACTCCTAGCAACATTCCTGTCACCACTCCTAACCTCGTTCCTAACCCCACTTCGTACATCAATCCAAACCCCACTCCTAACGTCACTCCTACCACCACTCCTACCGCCACTCCCAACCACACTCTGAACAACACTCCGTACCCCACTCCTAACAACACTCCGAACATTACTCCTGCCGCCACTCCCAACCAAACAACATGAACGCCAAATAGTTGTAATGGTTTCGTTATAAGAAAAGGGACAGTCAGGGTTAAGATAATCCCTTGTATAGCTAACTGTAATTGTTGAAGATGTTGTTGTAAAAATTGCCATTTTTCTCTCCAGGTTTTGTAATCAGATAAGCTTTTTCTAGAACCCCATTTTTCTTCATACCACCGTAACGCTTGAGGGAAAAAGAAAACCCAGTATAGTAATAATAAATAATCAAAAGGATTCCATAAAGATAAGGGACGGTTTAGTTTAGGGGATAAATCAAGTTTGGGGACGGAAGATGACATAAGTACCTGGACAGAAATAAACGTTACTTGTTAAATTGAGTAGAGGGGGAGAGGAGCTTACAGCTTATTTACATTTCTTAAGATAGTTGATTTTATTTATGTCCGACTACTTAGTTTAGACAGATTTATAGACATATTACTATAGGGTGGGGAGTGCATCGGCTTACATGATTAACATTTTAATTGATAGCATTCGTAACACAACTGCATAACTTTTTGGGGATTTCCTTGACTCTCATTAATAATGCTTTTAATTTCTTCTTCGCTAAACTGTATATTAGTTTGGGATAAGCGAAGTTTAATAAATTCTCGGATTATAGTTTCATTCCAAGGGGTTAAACGAAGTTCTTGACAAATACCTTCAAAGGGAGAATTTTGTCCACTATCCGCAAAAAGTTGGGTCAATGATTTATTCGCTGCTATAACTAAACGCAAGGGAGGGTCAACACTATTAGCTAAACTTCTAATTTGCCGTCTTAACGGTTCTGTAAACCCTTCCCAAGTCATTTGTGCAATACCATCTAATAATAGTAAAACTCGGTGTTTTTTCATTTCACGAAAAAAGAAATATCCTGTTGGTGGTTGATTATTTTTAATACTAATTCCTATTTCATCGCACAACGCAAAGTAAAAATCATGATCTTCAAAGATATGACCTAAATCTAAATAAATAACTTTTCTTTGTTTGTTTAAGTTATCTCTTGCTAATTGTTGTACTGCTTTTAAAATTGAGGTTTTTCCTGTTTTGGTTTTCCCAACTAATGCTACACTTCCCCCTGAATTTAAGATATCAAAAATTTTCTCGATAATTCCTTCTCTGCCAAATAGTTTTTGATAATTTTTTATGGGTTCTCTAACAGGAATAAAAGGGTTTTCTTTGACAGTTTTTAATTGTTTTAATTCAGGAAAATAGTCATAGATGACTGATACGGGGATGCCTCTTCCTCCTATGTCTTGTTTGGTATCTAAACTAATCACTATTAATCCGCAAACTTTATTAGTGTTTAAATTGAATAGAGGGGAACCACTTTGGCCTTCTTTAACTAATCCTTGTTTAAATTTTAATAATTGATTCCCATCAAAACCAATCACTTCATAAGTGCCAACATCTCCATTACTCTGATTACCAGGATACCCATAACTATATAAATTATCCCCAATATTTACCTTTTCTTCTAACAGCAAATAGGGATGTTTTATCTCTTTATCTTCTAGTTCTAATAAGGCTAAATCATACTGTTCTACATCATCAGAACATTTAATAATTTTAACAGGATAATTTGTATTATTCCACCAAGCATAAGCTTGATAAGAACCAAATTTATGACAAACATGGGCGCAAGTTATAATCAAGTTAGGGGCAACAAAAAAACCTGTTCCATCATGACTCTTTCCTCCGTCATGACTTAAACGGACAGTACAATTTTTTAACCGATTTATTGCTTGATTCACTGATTTCTCAACTGCAATTTTTGAATTTACAGATACTTTTGCTCTATCGATAGTGTGGTGTAAAAAGTATAATAGACTATATACCTAAAATGGTGGGCTACGGCGTAGCTCAAAACTTATTGTGTTTTCATCAAAATCAACCCTGCGCCTAACCCACTCTACGAGGTATAAATTTTTCTTATCACTTTGTACTCCTATAGCTTACCATTCCAAAGTAATCTTTAAATTGGCTTCTCCTGAACCTTTGACTAATAAGGTTGTTAATTTACCTGATTCTACCCCTATTTTAACACCAAATTCCACACTTGCTTTTTTGGGTTTTACTTTATTTAATGTTGTTGTAATAGAAGTTGCGATCGCTTCAATAGCATCAGTCACTTCTTCAAAGTCTAATATATCATCAACCCCTACCCTAGTTTCCCCACCAAGGTTGATTGCTTCAACTTTTATTTCTCTCCCATTGGTAAACTTTAACGTCTTGATTTCATCAGAGTAAGTCATAATGATTTAGGCTTAGATAATTATTTTTGGTTAATTTTTATTATTACATATCACTACTCATTTTCTAAATTCTAAATTCTAAATTCTAAATTTTAAATATTTTCTTTTAACCCTTTTAGGGGTTGATTTTTATCAATTTCTTTACTTTGAATTAAGACTTTAAAGCCTCCTAAACCGGTAGGATTAATTAATTGATGCAGTGCATCTCGACGTTGCAGAATTTCTGGTAAAGTATAGTTACCATTGGATAATTCTGATAAGCGATCACCCAATCCTAAAGCCATTAAAAATAAGCCTTGTTGGGTTAATCCCACTGTTTCTAATCCTAACAAGTTTCCTTGCTTTTCTAAGGCCGTAAAATTAACATGAGTGGTGATATCTTGTTGTCCGAGATTAACATAAGGATTATGATGATGACGATGTTGATAGTAACAGTTTAAAGTGCCTTGATAGCGTTGAGGGTGATAATATTTTGAAGCATTATAACCGTAGTCTATGGTTAATAAATAGCCTTTTTTGATTTTATTGGCAACAATTTTTAACCAATTTAATGCTTGTAAATTAACTTCTGTTCGATAGTTTTCTGGATAGTCATCTTTGGTTATATCAATGTCAATTAATTTAAAATAGTCTAATAAGTCAGGGGTTGATATCTCTTCAATGATTTCTTTGAGTTGATTATCTTGCCAAGTAACATATATTTCTTTTAATTTTTTACTGTTTAGGGTTACTTGATGAACAGGAAAAGCATCAATTAATTCATTACTAAAAATACAACCAATAATTGAACCATCAGGAATATCTTGCCAAGATTTCCAAGTTACTTGCTTAAACTCTTTTAAATTCTCTTTTTGTTGTTCAATGAGTCCTGAAGATTCTTCGACGATAATGTAATTAATGTTCTGGTAAAACTCAGAATATTTATTTTTTAAATAGTTAAGAATATCAGCAGCTAAATTTCCTAAACCGGCACCAACTTCTATCAAAGTAAAAGAGTCAGAACCATTTAAAATAGTTGACATTTCTTGCAACTGTTCTGCCAATAATTCCCCAAAATCTGAGCCTAAAGAAGAGGCGGTAAAAAAATCCCCTTGAGAACCAATATTAACCTTTCCCGAACTATAATAACCTTGTTCTGGATGGTATAAAACCAAGTCCATATAATCAGCAAAACTAATCCGATGATTCGGGCTTTTTTCGATAGCCTCAATAATAATGTCTAGCATATTCATACAAAAAAATCTATAAAATGTAGGGTGGGCAATACCCACCCTACCTAATAATTAGCTTTATTGAAATTGTTGTCTTATGGTTTCAATGCGTTGACGATTTACCCCTAAATCAGACTCACCTAAACGAGAAGCAGAACGAACATCAATCACCCCTTTATTTTCATTAACATAAAACTCCACATCATCAATAAAACCCATCCAATGACTGGTAAATTGAGCATAAAAATAATCATCAGTTTCTGAAACAATTTTAGTTCTTTCTTGTTGATTAATAATATCTTTTAAGCGTGCGATCGCTGTTTCACTGTCTTCTTGATAAGTTAAAGATTCAATGGAATGTTCTGCTTCTTGGCTTTGAGAATTAACACAATTGGGAGTACCAGGACAAGGGAGTAATTTTCCATTAGTCACCCCTAAATTATTCGGTTGGGTTCCTGCAAAAACAGTCGGAACATCGGGAAAAATGAGACGAACCCCTATCCATACCATAACCACAGCGAGAAAAATAACAGTGCTTAACAACGTGCCATTAATTGACTTGGATGTATCTTTGCTAACAGACATAACTTCATCATGAGTAGGACAACTTAAACTAACTTAACATTGAAAAAGCCTCCCCAAAGGTTGGAGAGACTTTTTGTCGGTAAAAAAGAAGCGTTTAAGCTTCAGATTCAACGTAAATGAATAAAAGACCCATCACAGCAAAAGCAAGGACGGGGAGCAAAGCAACGAAAATGGCTGGTAAGTAAGCAGCTGCGTATGTACCTGTCATTTGTTATGATCCTGTTTTTTCAATCTACAGTGGTAACATCATGAATCCTACTGGAAAGTTTGCCCAGATGGAGCAATTATAAAGATTCTTAACATTCTGCCTAGAGAAGTAGGAAAAAGGGGAGACGAGTCAATATACTTCTTAACAGCCAAGTTTAATAATTCACAGAGAAATCCCATATGGCAATCGACGTAATTCAACATGGTGGAGACCCTCAGGTGGGCAATTTAGCCACTCCCGTTAATTCTTCAGGGTTCTCTCTCGCTTTCATCAGAAACCTTCCTGCTTATCGCAAAGGACTATCCGCTAACCGTCGCGGTTTAGAGATTGGTATGGCCCATGGTTATTTTATCTATGGACCGTTTTTCCTCCTCGGCCCGTTGCGCGACACTGAATACGCAAGCACAGCCGGTTTATTAGCTGCTGTGGGTTTGGTTGCTATTTTAACCATCGCTTTATCTATGTACGCTTCTGTTGGGGTCAGTAAACCGACAGAAACCTTAACAACTCCGGATGTTCCTGAAGACTTAGCCACCTCTGAAGGTTGGGGTGAATTTGCTAATGGTTTCTTTATTGGTGGTGCAGGGGGAGCTTTTTTTGCTTATCTTCTCTGTCAAACTCCTTATATTGACCTCATTCAAAAAATCTTAGGTTAATATTTTTGACATCAATACACATTTTCTGTGTGTTTTTCAGGGGTTAACTGCGGTTGACCCCTATTTCAATCTCTTTGGTCAAAAAAGATCAAAAACAAAAATCAACAGTTTTTTTCACTGTTGATTTTAAATAACGAGCGTTTTTCAAAATAAGAAAAGGTGGGCCTTACCCACCCTAAAATAATTAAACCGGAACGGCTAATAATTGATCGACTTGCTTCGCTGTTTCAAAGAAGCAACGGACATTATCTTCAGGGGTTCCCACTAAAACACCGTGACCTAAGTTTAAAATATGGCCACCTCTTCCTGCTTTACGCACCGTATCCAATATACGCGCTTTGATAAAGTCTTGGGACCCAAATAGCACCCCAGGATCAATATTACCCTGTACCTTCATCTCCTTACCTAAACGCTGTCTCCCTTCGGCCATATCTACAGTCCAGTCAAGACTAACAATATCTACCCCAGACTGTCCCATTCTTTCTAGGACACCAGCACTACCGCTAATATAGAGAATTAACGGGGTATCAGGATGAGTTGCTTTAACTTGACGCACCACCTGTTGTTGATAAGGTAGAGCAAAGGTGTCGTAGTCTTGGGGACTGAGTTGGCCGGCCCAAGAATCAAACAATTGTATCACTTTTGCCCCGGAGTCGATCTGATAGCGGACATAAACGGCGATCGCATCAGCTATTTTACTCAAGAAACGATGAAGAATCTGAGGTTGAGAAAAGGCCATACTCTTGATAATGGCATAATTCTTAGAGCTTTTTCCTTCAATAGCATAAGCGGCCAAAGTCCAGGGTGATCCCACAAATCCTAACAAAGTGGATTGATTACCGATTTCTGCATCAAGACCCTCTAAAATAGTTCTGATAAAGGGTAAGGACTCTTCTGGTTCTAGAGGACGTAAATTGTCCACTTGTTCCTGGGTACGAATCGGCGAATCAATAACAGGCCCTTTGCTTTCCACAATATCAAAAGGTATTCCCATCGCAGGTAACGGGGTTAAAATATCAGAGAACATAATAACCCCATCCGGTTTAAATGCTCGCCAAGGTTGCAGAGAAATTTCGATGGCAAGATCAGGATTTTCGGATCTTTCACGAAAACTGGGGTATTTGTCCCGTAAATCCCGATATACTTTCATGTAGCGTCCAGCTTGTCTCATCATCCAAACTGGCGGACGATCTAAGATTTCTCCCCGTGCAGCACGAAGGAGATAGGGTGTATCGTTAGCTCCTGTCATTATGGCTTCCCCAGTGATAAGCGTGCATTTTTCAGCCTATCATTAGGGGTGACTGGTGTTATAGCATTTGTAACGAATGTTTATTAACTTGAGTTCGGAGTTCAGAGTACCATAACGATATTTAGGTTAAGTCATAAGTTTGTATGATCAACTATGATAAGCGATCGCTTAGGAATCAGATTGAACAATTTTTCTGACTTGTTCAATATCTAAATCTAAAGCTTGAGCAATTTGTTCTATACTTAATCCTAATCCGACTAAGCGAGGAATAGAAGACATTTTAGCAGCTAACTCTCCTTCTTGTCTTCCTTCTTGTCGTCCCTCTTGTCGTCCTTCTTGTCTTCCTCGTTCTATTCCTTGTTCTATTCCTTTTTCTATCCCTTCCTCTAATGCTTCTTGATACACTTTAGTTTCTCTGAGATCACTTAAACTAAACATTTTTTCTATCTCCTGACGACTGATTAATGGGAGTTTATAGACAAGGATTGTCTCTATTAATTGTAAAATATTTTCTTGTTGTTTAGCATCATTAAATTCTTGCTTAACTTGTTGAATTAATCCTTTTCCTTGTTCAATTGCTTCTTTTTGGGGACTTATAATCAATTTTAGGGTTTTCAGTCCGACTGATTCTATCTTATCTAATTCATTGAGATAATATCGTTTAACTCTATCTGAGTTTAATAATTCTTGATAACGCGAGGTGTTGCTTGTTTCAATTTGACGGTTAGGATAAATAACAACTCCTTGCCAATTATTGCTTAATTTTGTTTGATGTAAATACAAGAATATTTCGCTAAAAAATCGAGAATAAAATGATTCATCTTTTTGAAATTGGACTTCAACAAAATAGATGGGTTTATCCACAGTATCAGGGAGAAATACCCCATCAATACGAAAAGCTAATTGTTTGATTTCAACGGAAGAAAATTCATAATCATTGACGGTATTAGCAGGAAGGTTGAGTAAGTCAAAAAAGCAACGAGGAAAGGTTTGAAACAGTTGATAAAAGATGCTGTCAGTTTTCACACTATATTGGGATTAAGTGAACAATTTTTATTATCAATTATGATACGTGATTGCTTAGGAATTAGATTGGATAATATTTCTCACTTGTTCAATATCTAAATCTAAAGCTTGAGCAATTTGTTCTACACTTAATCCTAAGGCAACTAAGCGAGGAATAGAAGACATTTTAGCAGCTAACTCTCCTTCTTGTCGTCCTTGTTCTATTCCTTGTTCTATTCCTTGTTCTATTCCTTTTTCTATCCCTTCCTCTAATGCTTCTTGATACACTTTAGTTTCTCTGAGATCACTTAAACTAAACATTTTTTCTATCTCCTGACGACTGATTAATGGGAGTTTATAGACAAGGAT
>JASJDD010000318.1 GCA_030065735.1 Crocosphaera sp. | reverse complement strand
GTTAATGTGCCACAATAATAAGCCTTTTGATCATCAAAATGATGTCGCCAATGATAAGGACGATTAACAAACCAAGGGTCAGGAAGTGTGGTAAAATGGCCAGGACGGTGAGTAATATCGGTCAACTCGTCGACGTAAGGAACACCAGCACCCCTGGCGATCGCTCCACCTAGAAAAGTTAAGGTATAAATTGACCCAGACCAAGCCAACCAACCACAAGGGAGATTATAATAGTAACAAATAATCCCAGGAATGAGGCTTAACGTCAGCATCACTAAGGCTTCAGGGACATCATTATACCAATGTGCTTTACGATAAATTTCTTCACTCACAGGAGTCAAGTCTGGCCGAAATACCTTATGATGCCAACCATGAAGACGGTATAAAGGTTGCCAATAATGAGAAAGAACATGATAACAGTCCCGAACAATTTCTACCCAAAGAATGGTACTAAGAATAAGGATGAAAGCAATGGTGATATTATTTACCATAAATTAACTAATTGTTGGTTTTTTCCTGTATTAAACTTTGTGGCCAAATAAAGAAGCCATAGGTAAACTTATTCTATGATCTAAAATCCTATTAATTATATTTGATGTTAGGTTAACTCGTCAACCAGTTCATTAAAGAGTAACCACTCACTCTTCAGCAGAAGGTAAACAATAGTGAAAATTATAGTTTAATCGCATAGTTTTCATTGAATTAACGATTTTTAGCAGTTTAATTCATCGTTCTTTCTAAAGATTATCAGCAAAATAACGATGATATAATTGACAACTAGGTTTAGCTTCATCTCCTATTAAAGTAATTAATCCCATACTTTCTAATTTGTAGGCAAGAGAAGGTTCTAATTGGACTCCTATATCACTTTTTACCACTTCTTTCATTGCATCAGCCAATTCAGGAGAGGATTGTAAATTATCCCAATGACGACGCAAATGGCTACTATAAATTCCCCCTTGAGTTGGGGCTTCTGCTAATAGTTGATCTTGGGAAATATTCTTATAAGCTAACGCATCTAATGCTAAACGAACCAGATAAGGATGTCCACCTACCATATCAATTAACTCCTTAGCAAACTGTTCTTTTTCAGAATTTTCTGACCATTCAAATCCATAATATTTAGCTAAAGTTAAGACTTGTTCTAAATTAAATCCTGGTAATTTAACTTGTCTTCCTACATTAAAAGGAGATTGATTCGCGTCTAATTTGATATAAACTTCGGTAGAATTAGCAATCACTAATCGTAAGTTTTGCCAAATTTCTAAATTATTTGCTTCTTCGTGCCAATAGCGTAACATGGGTAAAAAATCTTTAGCAATATCCACATATTCAAATACCCGATCTAAGTTATCTAACCCTAATGCTAAAGGACGATCAATATTTTCTAATAGATAACTTTGAAAATAGGTCTTACAACTCACTAAACTACCAAATAATTCTTCATCCCAGTAATCATCTAATTGAGGTTTCAAGCCCAATTCTCGACTAATATTGGCACAAAACCAGCGTAAAAATTTGTCTAAACTGCTAAACATTGCTCCTTCAGCAGAGCGTAGATTGAGGTAAACTTTGCGACAATCATTGGCTTCAGCATGGGCTAAAATAGTCTTTAAAAGGGATGTTTTGCCCGTTTTTTCAGGGGCTTTAATTCGTATTAATGCCCCAGGTTTAAGGATAGTTTGACAACAATCTGATTCAATAGGAGGACGAGGAATATAAATAGGAGAATCAACCTTAATGGGGGTACGAGTATCCACCACAGGAAAGGTTGTAAAAGTAGGGATAACAGTGTCTTGTTTCCATTCAGGATATTTGATATCTTTTAACCATTCTCGTAAGATTTGAAACTTTCCTGGACCTTTGCTACGGGGATCTAATTCAGGACAACCATTGGGTTTTTCACTGGAAAAAGAACTATATAATTCTGTCATTTGTTTTTTATAAGTTTCATGACTTGCTGCTTCTGCTAGTTCCCATACTTCTGTATCAGGTTTACGCCAATTTTCATAAGCAAACCGTACTAAAAAAATTTCTCTTAATCTTCCTTTTAAATTTTGATCGTTGGCTACTTCTTTGAGGAATTGATCCCAGTTTTTTGGTTTCATAGCGATCGCATTAATGATAATATCGATTAAAACAAAAATTCCTGACTTGATCAGGCTTCAGAAAACACTTTTAACCTAGAACAGTTTTATTATTCTACTATTTTCTACTTAATTCCATGTTACCTCCTTAGATAGATAGCAAAAATTAATCATCAATGGGACTGACATTCTAACAAGTAATCCCTATGATGAGAGTAGAGGGCAATCACCTATTGAACCAACCCTCTAACCAGGTGTGAGTTAAGGAGATGACCTAACCATGAACAACAAACTAACTCTCAAACGTAAACTAGCAACCATCATGGCGATTTCCCTTCTGGTGTTTTTCGGTGTGGAAACAATGGCTGTCGCCAACTCCAACCCTTTTTATGACAGTTCTACTCCCTATGGTAAAGACTGTCCTGGAGATGACAAAGATGAGTGCTAATGTCACTCTCATTAATAAACTCCAACCACAACACCCCTAGATGTTGGAGAAAGCTAGGACTTTTCCTGGCTTTTTTCTCAAAGTTTAACCGATGAAAGGTCAAAATATGGGTAACTTTGGTGATTCCTAAATTTCATGAAACTAGAAGAGTTTGAAAATTTGTTAGTATCGCAATTACAAACTGTTGTTGAAAACATCATCGAAGATCAACAAAGTTTAGAAATATCAGCTAAGAGTAGAGCCGGTGCTGAAATTAGTGATTGGCTAGAAGAAAAATTTGTTCAATATACAATTCAACATGAGTATTTTAAAGAATCAGAAGCTTGTCCCAAAGGAAAAACTAAAAATCCTTGGGATGCAAAAACATACTTTATGATTGAAGATATATATGAAGAAGTCTGGATTGATTTTAAAGCTATTAAAACTAGCCAAGTTGATAGTAATCCAGATATTGGTACACCCAATAAAGTTATAGAATTTATCCAAGCAGGAAATTTCTATATTGCCTATATTTACGTATATTATGAATCTACTCAAATTGGCTTAACATTTACTAAAATCAATGATTTTTATTCTAAAGTATATTTGTTAAAAGATATTAGTTCGACATTTAGAAGAAATCCCAAAAATCAGTTACAAGTTAATATTAGTCAAGAAACGGAATATCGCTCAAGACAAGAATTTATTGAGTTATTAATTAATAAACTGCAAGAAAGCTATCAGCGTCAAATAGAAAAGGCAAATAAAGAACTAAACTTACTAGAAAATAAGAAACAAAAACTTATTGAGGCTAACAATAAAGCAGAAGCAGAGATTCGTCAAAAATTAAGAAGATTGAAACAGAAGAATTGATGTTCTGATCAATTCTTGTTCTTTACAAGATATGTTATAGTAATCATAAATTGAAGAGTTAACAGATTTTAAAAGTTTTTGTATATCAATATTTTTATAGATGTAAAAATCATCAACTAAATCAGATAACAATTTTTGCAGATTTTGAGATGAAGGAATAGGAATGGTGTACAAATCAGAAATTTTAATCTGAGGTTGTTTTCCTTTATGATATCGAATAATTTCCATTTGCTGACAAAAAAATGTAAGCAAATCAGAATTTAGATAAGCACATAAAAATTTTAAAAAAATAAGGGCAGATTCATCACAACTACGTAAAGAAAAAACATAAAGACTATTATTGGCTGCACTTGGAAGTTCCTCATAAGTAGCAATTATGGTTTTCGCTGATTGTCGAATATAAATTTTAGGTAAATTATATATTATGTCTTCACCTAGTCCTATTCTTTTCTTATTTTTTATTCCTTGTAAAGTCAATTTTTTTTTCAATTGTTCATTAATTCGATCTTGTTTTTGTTTGTTGTAATGAAAAAAACCTGTACTGTGTAAACAGCCAAATTTTTCTTTAAGACTTTTAGATCCTCGATAATAAGGATAAGATTTTATACCTTGATCTATAGATTTTTTGTCAAAAACAAATTGATTTTCCATATTCAATAACATTGTACAAGTACGTAAATTTTTCTTAGGATATAGTTCTTTTAATGTTTTATTGCTTTTATTTTTTATTTTGCTTAGAATAGGTTCTAATTCCTTTGATTCAGAAATTCGGAATCTAAAATCATCATTTTTTTGATACCAATCGAATTGATAAAAATTTTTGGTTTCTCCTGTTTGTGCGTTAATCGTTGTAACAAAGTTAGTAACAGCAATAGGTAGTTTTTTAGTGACTTTTAATATTACTTGTCCGCTAGTAACATTGAATTGAGAAATATTATATTTTATAGAGTTGATTTCAGAATTTTCTAATAAATATTTTCTGATATATTTATAAGCTGTTTCAAAAAAAGAGACATCTATGATAAAACTAATTTTTCCATCATATCTTAAAAAATCTAAAGAATGTTCAATAAACAACATAGTTAAATTAAGTTTTCCATTTTTTACTGACTTGGGAAATTGCTGATAATTATCTAGATAATAAACTCTTTGAGCTTCACTTTTCTTTTTATCTCGTCTGCCATATAGTGTAATATACGGAGGATTACCAATAATATAATCTGTTTTTTCATATAAATAGTATAATGGAAAATGATCAGAATTATCTTGATTAATGTAGTTTTTATTCTTAATGGTAAAATCTAGGGTATAGCTGTTATAAAAGCCTTGATATTCTTGGTTAAATAGTAAGAAAAATAACTTATTTATATTTTTCTTAGTCATAGTAATCATCTGGTAATCTATATCCACAAAAAATAAATTATTTTTGATAAATTTAGTAATTATGTTTTTATTGGGATAAGATTGATAAACACGATACAGTAGCCTCAATATAAAAATACCGCACCCACAAGAGGGTTCTAAAATTTTTTTAGAAAACAGAGAATTATCATAATCAATAACATCTAAAATATCATCTATTATGTGTAAATCATTAGTGAAATAAATTCCTTTTTTTTGTTTTAGATCGGTTTTTATATTTGCTTCAATATTTATTTGAGATTCTATAAAATTAGAAAATAAGTTATTATTGTATTCAGTTGACGAATAATTTATTTTTTGTTCTTGCATTTAGATTATTTACTCCACAACAATGTAGATATAATAAAAAGACTCGCTTACTATTGTAATACAAATGAAGAAACAAGCAGCAAATTCTATAATTCAGGTTCTGTTTAGGACTTAATAATATTTCCTCATTATCCTAATAATCATCTTCATCATCTAGTGAGCAAAAACTAACCAAGAAGTCCTGTATAATAATTAGTTAGATTTGCCCACCTGACAACTAGACTATTAACTATTACCTACTGTGACATCCTCCCCAACTAAATCACAGATTATAGTTGGGGCTTCCCGACTCACGACGGGATATTTCTGCCCACAGAGGCTTTATACCTCTACGCCAGTTATCTAGGCTCATCGCCCCCGACACCTCGACTTGACAGACAG
>JASJDD010000317.1 GCA_030065735.1 Crocosphaera sp. | reverse complement strand
GCATTCAAGGGATGGCCACTTCAACGTCAACTGCCCCAAAAGGATCAACAGTTAGCGATCGCAAACCCTACCCTAATTATAAGGTAATTGTCCTCAATGACGACTTTAATACCTTTAATCACGTCGCTAATTGTTTAATGAAGTATATTCCTGGGATGAGTAGCGATCGCGCCTGGGAACTCACGGAACAAGTCCATTTTGAAGGGTTAGCCATTGTCTGGAGCGGACCCCAAGAACAAGCCGAATTATACCATCAACAATTACGTCGTGAAGGGTTGACTATGGCCCCACTGGAGGAAGCATAACATTATGGGCCAAGGGGACAAAGGTAGGCTAGTCTGGAATCATTCCACTCATCTTGACGGGTTAATTCCTGTTCTAGAAAAGCTGATTAATTGTACAGGGATTACTACCGTTACCCCTGGGGTCATTAGTCGCGCTAAAGGCCATTGTCCTCATTTAAAATTACGAGTCTCCGTTCCCATTCGTGGGGGTTATAAAGCGATCGCACGACAAGGAAAAACGGTGCAAGAGGTCTTTATTGTCACAGATTTAAGCCAAAAAGAATTAGAATCGGCTATTAAACAAGTTTTAAGTTAAATGATGTTTGGGGAATGGCTATCAAATGGGGTTGTGTTTTATTAATTTTAATATTTTTATTAATTTTACATCCTTCTTTGGTTTTAGCTGATGTTGAAAGAGTTATTTTAACTCCTGAATTATTACAAGAAAGAATTAAGTCGCCTCAACTGCAAGAAGGTATTTTAACCCTTGATTTAACCTCCTTAGAGATTGATTTGACAGGAGAAAATAACGAATTTAAAGAGACATTTTATCGTCAATTACAAAATTATTTAAACCATAGTGATAAAGTGACTGGTTTAGATTTTAGTCATTCTTTAATAAAAGGAGATTTTTTCAGTAATCGTTTAGGAATATCAACCGTATTATCTCCAGAAGCTTTACCACAAAATTTAACCATAACTGAACAGAAAATTATAGAATCTAACGACAAATTTTCTAAGCAATCACCAGAAAAGATGAGTTCAGTTATTTTGTTTCGTGGATCATTACAATTAAATGAAGCACTATTGACTGGAAAAGTTGATTTTAAGAATACTATTTTTCTACAAAAATTTGAAGCTAAAAATAGTAAATTTAAAAAAGAAATCAATTTCAATAATACTTATTTTGGTAGAAAAGCTGATTTTAATGGTTCAGTTTTTGAGGAAAATGCTAACTTTAATGGAACTCAATTTCAAGAAGCGGTAAAATTCAATCAAGTTCAGTTCTTAGGGGATTCTACTTTTAATTATAGTCAATTTAAACAATCGAGTTCTTTTAGTGAATCTATTTTCAATAAAATTGTCAATTTTAGTCATGTTTTTTGGTCAAACAACAGTGATTTTATCAGCATTGATTGCCGTGATCGCATTGTGTTTTTTAATAGTATTTTTTCTGGGTTAACCAACTTTTCAAATTCAACTTTTGAGAAAAGTATTGCATTCCGCAATACTTATTTTGGAAATTTAGTTAACTTAAAAGATGTAAAATTATTAGGAATAATGGACTTTAGTAATGCTGAATTTTTAAGAGAAAAAGCTATTAATATTGCTGGTTTTGCTTTTGATTCAGATGGAGCTAAAGTTTTGGGTAATACAGGGGAAATTTCGCGATTTATGTATCTCAATAGTATACAAGGAAATGAAACCGTTTTACGTAACTTTATTCAAAATTTCCGTGATTCAGAACAAATACCTGATGCCAATCAATTAGAATATAAAAAACAAAAATTACTGCAACAACAATTATCAGCGCAAATTATTAAGACTCCATATCAAGATTATTGGAAACTCACATTTATTCAAAAAGTTGGTCATTGGTTATTCTTAAATGTTTTATTATTGTTGAGTCAATATGGTACTAATTTTAGTTTATTATTAGGGATTGGTTTGATTTCTATTGGTTACTTTGGAGTCTTATTCTGGTTATTAGATCGTTGGCGAAGACGCTATCCTAAGCCTATTATTCCTAATGTTTATGATACCATTTGTATAATGAGTAGTGGGCTTTCATTACTAAGCATCGGAACCCTAGAAATATTTAATTCTGCTGAATATCCCTTGATTACATTATTATGTTTAAGTTTATTATTGATTCCTATCCCGTTATCTTTAGTTAGTCTAATTTATGAACAAGGAAGATATCATGATTTAATGGAAAGTTCTTATTTTCTTTTAGATGGATCAATGCGACAATTACAATTATTAATTGTTCGTTTACCTGTGATTCCTGAATTTCCTTTTTTCCGCGATCGCTATACCCCTTTAGTCTGGGAAAGACGTTGGAATTGGTTGAATTACTATGATTTTAGTTTAAATAATTTTATCAAATTAGGCTTTAATGATATTCGACTACGAGATCAACATCTTCCTGGTTTAATCTCTACTTTAGTCTGGTATCAATGGACATTAGGTTTATTATATATCGCCTTATTCTTGTGGACGCTTTCTCGTACGATTCCAGGGTTGAATTTATTAATTTATTTGAAATAAGTTGCTCGAATTGTAACAATAAATTTGCTAACGAACATTTAAGAAATAGTATAATTTAAGTAACCCCAAAGCGAGATATCAATATGACTTCAGCATTACTAAATGACTATTTTCCCCTAGAATTAGAAAAAGGCGATCGTGAAGAAAAATTCATCACCTCTGGTGTAACTTGGCAAGCTTATGAATCATTTCTCACATCTTTAGGGAATAGTTCTCGTTATCGTGTCGCTTATCTCTTAGAAACCTTAGAAATTATGTCTCCTAGTCGCAGTCACGAATTAGATAAAAAAGCGATCGCTAGATTGTTAGAAGTTTATCTAGAAGAAAAACGTATTCGTTTCTGGGGTTTAGGTTCAACAACATTAGGTTCACAAAATAAACAAGCGGGAAAAGAACCAGATGAGTGTTATTGTATCGGTACAGATAAAAATATTCCTGATTTGGCTATTGAAGTTGTCTATACTAGCGGTGGTGTAGATACCCTAGAAATTTATCGACGTTTGGGTGTCAGAGAAGTCTGGTTTTGGCAAAATCAACAGTTTACAGTTTACTGTCTACAAAATGATAGTTATCAGGCAAAATCTAACAGTCAACTATTACCTAATCTCGATCTAAATTTAATGGCACAATATGTAACTATAAACGATCCTTTAGAAGCTATTACCCAATGGCGTAAACAAATTAAAGATAACACAACCTTCTAGGTTATCACAATGAGAAATTTGTAAAGATCAGACCAATTGCCTTAATGAAGTCAGAAGTTCCTCACTACGTTAATAATCAAATTATTAATTATTAATTACTAATTAGTCTTCTTCATCGCTTGGATTATTCACTTCTTCTTTAAACCCCCGTAACGTTTTACCCAAAGACGATCCCAACTCTGGAATTTTTTTCGCACCAAAGATTAATACAGCAACAATAAGAATAATAGCGACTTCGGGCCATCCTAATCCAAACATAGATATCTCCAAAAGTTAAGTTATGTCTGCATTGTGAAATTAGGGTACAGTCTCAGTATATCCTGGAAATACTGTCTTTTGTTGCATCGGTTACATAAACATGACTATTGTACAGACCTCACCCACTACTTTACCCCTACATCCATTAATTCGTAAGTTAGCTGAGGTTATTATCTCCCATTGGCAAGACTATTTGGATTTAAGCCCCTACGAGTTACCGGATGGTTTAGGGTATATAGAAGGGAAACTAGAAGGAGAAACACTGGTGATCAAAAATCGTTGTTATCAATCTCCCCAATTTCGTAAAATGCACCTAGAATTAGCTAAAGTGGGAAAAGGATTAGATATTCTTCATTGTGTCATGTTTCCCAACCCTGACTATTCTTTACCTATATTTGGTTGCGATATTGTCGCTGGCAAAACTGGGGTAAGTGCAGCGGTTGCTGACTTATCTCCTGCTAACCCTCAATTAACCCTATCTGATACCTATAATCAAGCGTTATCTCCACTAGAAACCCCTAACTTTTCTGATCAACGAGATTTACCAGAATGGGGTGATATTTTCTAGATACATAATACTATCATTTTAGTCAATCGAAGTTATCAGTACACCAGAAAAAAACAGCAGACGTGTTCATGAACATTCGAAAATGACAAATCATCACAGTACTACGTGTTTGATAACTGGATAAAAATCGTAGAACAGGGGAGAATAAATATTATACGAGTTCGGTGGAGCAATCATCTCGGCGATCCAACAGCGATGGTGATTGCCAGACCAAATTGATTATCTCAAAAATTGCCGAAATCATTGGATCCTGCTCGCGACTTTTGAGATAGATGAGTGAGAGGTCTATTTTTGGTGCCGGGATTTCCGTAATATACAACTCACCTGCTTCTGCTGCCTCTTTCGCTTTACTCTCAGGCATGAGGCTGAGTCCGACACCAGCAGTAACCAGCTTGTATATTGCTGATTCCTGATCAACGATGACAGCCTTCACAGGCTCTCTGCCGATCTCAGCAAATATTTTATGGGCTGCCTGATAGAGAGGGCAATACTTATCGGTCCAAACCCATGGAAAGAGAGTCAAGTCTTCAACCCGGGCATCAGTCAAGCGTTCCTGCCAGGCAAGTGGTGCAACAACCAACAGTTGAACCTCGTCCAGCCTATGCACTGCAATCTTGTCATCATCCGGTTTAGAATAAACAAATGCGGCATCAAGATTACCCGCGATAATTTCAGGCGGTGCCTGCCAGCTCATTTTCTGCTGAAAATTCACGGTAATGCTTGGATAATTTCGTTGAAAAGCGGAAAGGATTTCTGCAATTTTCAACAGCCGGGCTTCTGTATGCAATCCCAGGCGCACATCGCCTGTGAGTACGTCCTTGATTGTCTCTGCAGTGAATTTCAACTCATCTGAAGCTTTGAGAATCTTCTCGGCTTTTTCCTTGAGCATCTCACCATGAGTAGTTAGTCGCATTCCTTTTGGCGTTCGATCAAAAAGAACAATTCCTAATTCTGACTCCAAGGCCTTGATATGGGCACTTATTGCTGGCTGGCTGGTATTCAACCGCTCAGCAGCACGTGTAAGGTGTCCCTCATCCGCCACGGTCACAAAGGTTTTAAGTTGGTAGAGTTCCACGATCTGCCCCATTGTTGAGTTTACTGCAACATATCAGCATGGTAATCACTCTTTGACAAACTGCGCAATCGAAATTTCTGAAGATCTTCATCCAAAGATATGATTGGATAATCTCTTTCATTCCATTAACCTTGAAGAAAAACA
>JASJDD010000040.1 GCA_030065735.1 Crocosphaera sp. | reverse complement strand
GTTGAAAAACAACAATCTCCTGTTTAAAAGGACTCCCTACGGTCGGTTTATTTGCCGGTCGCAATTCCCCTCCCGTTAACGTCCGTATAACGGGAGACCCCTTGCGACATTAAGTTGGAAAAATTGTGATTATGGATCAGTTCATGGAAGCGGCTATCTCTCAAGCTAAACAAGGGTTAAAAACTGGTGGTATTCCCATTGGTTCGGTGTTAGTGAAAAATGATCAGATTATTGGTAGGGGACATAATAAACGAGTCCAAGATGGTGATCCCATTACCCATGCAGAAATTGACTGTTTACGGAATGCTGGACGAATTGGTAATTATCAAGATACCATACTTTATTCGACGTTAATGCCTTGTTATCTCTGTGCTGGTGCCGTGGTTCAATTTAATATAAAAAAGGTCATTGCAGGAGAATCAAAAACCTTTACGGGGGCCAAGGGGTTCATGGAGTCTCATGGGGTTGAAGTGATTGATCTTGACTTAGCAGAATGCAAAGACTTGATGAGACAATTTATTGAAAATAATCCTCGGTTATGGGATGAAGATATTGGCAAGTAGGGGAATTCACCCCTACCAACTATTAAATTGAGTTTATGCTAAGACAGGGACAGGAATATTGAGATGAGGATAGAGAGGAAAGCGATCGCATAAAGCCTTAACTCGATTCAAACAATCTTTCTTAACCCCTTCATCGTTGCGATTGAGTAAACAATCAGCAATAATATTACCAATTTCGCTAAATTCTTCTACCCCTAACCCTCTGGTCGTCATGGCAGGAGATCCCAACCTTAAACCACTGGTAACAAAGGGAGATTCTGGATCGAAAGGAACCGTATTCTTATTAGCAGTAATATTAATTTCACTAACCAACTTATCCGCTTCCTTTCCAGTCATATCAATGCAGCGCAAATCCACTAACATTAAGTGGTTATCAGTGCCACCAGAAACCAACTTAAAGCCTCGTTGGCTCAATTGATTAGCTAGAGCTTGGGCATTGGCAATAACCTGCCCAGAATACACCTTAAACTCAGGCTTAAGGGCTTCTCCAAAGGCCACGGCCTTGGCTGCAATCACCTGTTCCAAGGGACCCCCTTGAGTGCCAGGAAACACACCCTTATCAAACTGCTTGCCCAACTCAGGGTTATTGGTCATAATTAAGCCACCCCTGGGGCCTCGTAAGGTTTTGTGGGTGGTGGTGGTTACTACATCAGAATAGGGTAACGGGTTAGGATGATGGCCACTGGCCACTAAACCAGCAATATGGGCAATATCAGCCATCAGATAGGCTCCCACTTCATCAGCGATCGCCCGAAACTTATCAAATTCAATAATTCTTGGATAAGCAGAGTAGCCACAGATCAATAATTTGGGTTTCTCTTTCTTAGCTAATTCTAAAATAGCATCATAGTCTAATCTTTCTGTTTCAGGACTCACTCCATAATGGGATACCTCGAACCATTTTCCTGAAACATTTACAGGGGAACCATGGGTTAAATGGCCGCCGTGGGAGAGATCCATCCCCATGATCTTATCCCCAGGATTAAGTAGGGCTAAGAAAACAGCAAAATTCGCTTGCGCCCCTGAATGGGGTTGGACGTTAGCGTGTGCTGCTCCAAATAACTCTTTGGCGCGATCGATGGCTAATTGTTCTGCTTGGTCTATCCATTCACAACCACCATAATAACGTTTTTTCGGTAATCCTTCGGCATATTTGTTGGTTAACACCGAGCCTTGAGCAGCTAATACGGCGGGAGAGGTAAAGTTTTCACTGGCGATTAGTTCTAAATGTTCCCGTTGCCGTTGTAATTCTCCTTGTATCATAGCAGCAAGGGTGGGATCGGTCTGGGCTAAAAAATCTAAGTTGGTATCAGTCACTGTTATTTAATCCTTATCGTTTTGGCTTACGGTGTTCCCAGTTCCTAATTATAGTTAATGTTTGAGTTACGGTTCAAAAAAACAAGATAAGTTTAACAATCTTCATTCCTTAACTATGGATTCTTGGTTCGGGGTGTAATGTAGCTAAAATTTCACTTTCAATAAGTGATAATTCTTCTAATCTTTTTTGGACAATTTCTCGCTCAAAATAAGTGTCTGCTAATACCCAATATATACCATAATGTCTAGCTTCTGATGCCATTAAACTGCGGTAAAATTTAGCTAAAGGTTTATCAGGACAATGGGTTCCTAAGAGTCCTAATCTTTCGTGGGATCTCGCTTCTATTAAAGCTGCAACTAATAAAGAATCTAATAATCTTTGAGGTTCTTTTGTGCTAATTATTGATTTTAATTTAGCTCCATAGGGAGGAGAAGACAAAGGACCGAGGGGAATGTTTTTTTTATCTAACCACTGATTAACCTGTTCAAAATGTTCTAATTCTTCTTGGGCGATCGCTGTTAATTTCCTCACTAATATTGCATTAGATGAGTAGCGAAACATCAAATTTAAGGCGACACTGGCTGCTTTTCTTTCACAATGAGAATGATCTAATAAAATCGTCTCTAAATTATTAATGGCTTGGTCTATCCAGGCTGCTTTAGTTGGAGTTTTTAAGATATTTATTGTTGTTTTTTGGCTTAACATAATTGTTCAAATCCCTAATATATTATATTCATTGGCTAGTTAGTTAGTCAGGAATGTTAGAACGACTCATCTTATTTAATATTAGTTTACTTTAAGGGATGATGATAAATTAGAAATTGGTATTTCGGGGGATTTATTTAAACTCTGACAATCAACTAAATATTGCTCAATAACCGTTTGAAAAGCTTGTTCTAATTCATCAACAGACAAACCATCAAAAACTATTATATCTTTTATGTTTATCACGCGACCAAAAAATAAACGATCCTCTTCATCATATTCAATGACTGCTTTATATCCTTTGTATTTCATGGGTTAATTCTTGCTTTAAATAAAAATTCACGAATGGCTTTCACCTGGTATCTTTTTAATTCTTTTTGAGGATGGGGAGAATGGATGTTGAGGGAGAAATTATCAAGATCAAATCTAACTCTTGAACTATCTCCTTGAGTGACTGTTCCTCCTATGGATTCAATTAATATTACTACATCATCCCAAGGAATATTATATCTAATGGCTTCTGTAAAGATAGCATCATAAATTTTACGCTGTTTTTTGTTCATTCATTTATCATACTGCTTTTTAAGTAGGTGTAAATATGCTACAATTAAGAAGAGCGTCAACTTAAGCTTAACGATGTCTTCTATGTCTCAAGTTTTTCAAACCGAGTCACTACGATCCGCTTCTTCCCTAGAATTGTCTCAAGCTCTAGCACAACAGTTAAGTATTACCCCCAATGATTGGCATCGTCTCAAAGGCGATCGCCAAGCACAAGCAAAACAGCAACTCGCAACGGCTCTCGTGTTTTTACTTAAAAATCAACCCGATGAGGCGTTGGCTCACATTAATCAGGCGGCTGGATGGTTGGATCGCTCAGTTTCTCCCCTTCCTTGTCCTGGCCATGGAACCAAAGCTAAAAACTCACCTTAATTATGATTAAGATTGCCAAAAGGACGGGCTAAGGGTTCTCCGATAAAGATTCCCTGGCCAACCCAGGCAACACTTTTCCAATAAGCGTGTAATAAGTTGTCTCCCTGCAAATAATGATACATGGCAACCCCAGGATGGGGAAATTTTTGGACAAAGTTACAGGGTTCAACCACCGTTCCATAACTGCCGGTTGCACCTGCTTTTAACCACTCAAGACTACTCATTTGACCACTATCGGTTAACTGTCCCCCAAAGGAGGTGAGATGATCCGCGATCGCCCCTGGAATAAAGGTATTACTGTCTAATTTTCCGACTTTAGTCACCCCTGTAAAATAAAATAAAACATCGTTTTTATCGCTTAAAACATTGTTTTTAACGACTTCAATCGGAATTTTCGCGGACAATTGTTTGATAATTATTGAATAAAAATGAGAACGCACATTACGAGCTTTATCCTTGGTATCCATTAAATAAGCAGTCCCCTGAGGATGACTATTATCTGAAGCCATACCCCGATCAATTAACGCTTTTGCCTCCTCAAAATTGCTGGCAGCAATGGCCATGGTGGGACGAATGCCAAAATCAAGAAAGGGTTGAGAACGGTTACTATTAAAATAAGGATTAGGGGCGATCGCTTGACATCCCTTGGCACAGTGACGAGTATCAAATCCTAGAGCAAAAGCACTGGTAATGGACATACAATCGACTCTGTAGGGTTTTGTCCAAGTTAAAGCATATCCTTTCACTTCAGGAGGGGTCAACGCATCCACTTCTTGTTTAATACGTCTAAAGTCTTCAGAGGATAAACTGGTAACGCTAGGATCAAAAATAACTTCAATGACATGGTTAGTGGGAATATTACGCTTTTGACGATAATATTGACCAATCTGAACACTTAAGGGATCGGCATGGTTAATAATAATCGCTAATTCTCTATTTTGCTGTTTCAGTGGCCACCATTGGCAACCATTTAATCCCAATATTATCCCCACAAAGGAGATAACTCGGAGCAATTGTTTGTTCATATTTTATCTTTAATTGTGCGACAAATCAGGGATTTAGTTCGCTCTTTGTATTGTTGAATACCATTAAACCCAAACCTTTATCTACTTCCTACAACAATATTGAGACGATGAATCATTTACCTTCATTCACGCCCCAGGAAAGCACTTTCGTAGACGCATTCCTTCCCCATAATAACTTTATATTTTTAGAATAACACACTTTTTAGAGAAAAGCAACAAGCGATCGCCAATTTTAATACAATCGAAAAAAGTTAAGTAACAATTTATGGGAGTTCAGTGAAATTTACCGAATATTTTAAAGCAATGCGACTCCGTCCTGACCGATCAGACATTAAGTTAGAATGGATAAAGAAGACGATAGAAACACCCATTAAAAGGGAAATTCAAGATGATGGAAGAATTCGATGTTGGTCGAAAATTGAAGAAAAAAATGGAAGATATTTACGAGTTATACTTTTAGAAGACGGAGAAACCGTTCATAATGCTTTCTTTGATAGAAATTTTAAAGAGAAATAAACTATGAAAATTCAATATTTTGAAGAAACGGACACACTGTATATTATTTTTTCTCACAATTCACCTGTAGAAACAAGGGATTTAGATGAAAATACTTTAATAGACTTAGATGCAGATGGACAAATGTGTAGCATGACCATTGAACACGCAAAGGACAGGGTTGATATCCCTAACATTGAATATACAACTATCAAAAACTAATTCCTGAAGAATTAACCATAACCTGTGGGCATAATACCATTATGCCCCTACGAGGTTAAACCAAACCGATATAGGGAGAAAAAAATCCTTAACCGAATAATATTGACCCCTCTATTGTCTAGAGGGGCATAACTCACACTCTTCTATTTTTCCGCCTCATCATCTTGATCTTGTTTAGATTCAACAGACCAAGGGGGATCAGCTTCAGTATAGGCACGAGCAATATTATCATCTAGAATCATATTCTCATCTACCTCATCGAGAGTAGCCCCAATTAAGCGATTGGGGGGTTTTTTGTCACTATTATGGTTCTCTCGTTCTCCCTGTCCATAACGATTATTGAGACTGTCTTCACTGTTATCTAGGTTTCCCATGACCATCTCTTCATGGGCATTAAACCCTGTTCCGGCAGGGATCAAACGACCGATGATCACGTTCTCTTTGAGGCCCCGTAACCAGTCAGATTTACCTTCGATCGCCGCTTCAGTTAAGACGCGGGTTGTCTCTTGGAAGGAAGCTGCACTAATAAAGCTATCCGTATTCAAAGATGCTTTGGTTATCCCTAACAACACAGGCGTATATCGCGCCGGCGCACCGCCGGTAATGGCCATGGCTTCATTAACCTGTTCAATTTGCCGTAATTCCACCAATTCTCCTGGTAACATCGTAGTATCCCCTCCATCATCTACCCGAACTTTAGCCGTCATCTGACGGACAATGACTTCAATGTGTTTATCAGAAATATCAATCCCTTGGGACTGATAAACGGTCTGTACTTGATCCACTAAGAATTTCTGGGCTGCTTGTAAACCAATCAAGGCCGCTTCATAGACCCCTTTCTTATCCACATAGTAATCAAAAAAGACCTCTAATAATTCGTGAGGATTGGCTGGACCATCGGTTAAATGTTCTCCTACGTCCACCCGTTGGTTATCAGAAACAATGGCATTCTGATTGAGGAGAATGGGATATTCGCTCACCGTGCCGTCATCTTCGATGACTTTGACATCAACGCTTTCATCCTCTAAATACTCCACCTGACAAACCCCTGGTTTGCGGGCAAGAACGCAAGCTTCTTTGGGCTTACGCGCTTCCAATAATTCCTCAATTCTCGGTAAACCTTGGATAATGTCCCCTGTTTTAGCCCGTTCATACACCAGTAACACCAGGTTATCCCCCCGTTGTACCAAATCGCCGTCAGCAATGTGTAAAATGGCTCCAGGAGACACCCGATAGGGACGAGCTAAGCGTAATTTAAGCTCATAACCTGTCTCAACTGGGTTAATAGCTACCACTAAACCTGACTCAGTGGCCTTCACCCCTGGTGCTAATTCAGTACCCGCAACAATCAAATCATCTTTGGCAACCGTTGGCTTATCTTGGAGGGTCACAAGTTCTAGGTCTTCCTCTCGCACCACTAAAATCCGACGAACTGCTTCTAAACCGCTTTTAATTCCTCGAATTTCTCCATTTTCTTGACACTGAATTTCAGTTTTAGCCACCACTGCTCCTGGCGGAATTTGATCCCCATCAGCCACTAAAACGCTGGTTTTAATGATGCCACCATGAGGATCACTATCAAGATCCCGACGTAGAATTAAAGACTCTAGGATCACTAACTGTAGCCGTTGACAATCTTCCTGTTCGTCGTTTTTTAGCTCAATATCCGCCGCTAAATTGGCCGCCGTTTGTTCGGTTCCCGTGTCTATTTCTAGAACCAATTGGGTACTCAAAAGGTGGATTCCATCCACAGATTTTACCCGTTCCCCGTCTTTATAAAAGAGTCGTTGCACCGATCGCAGTTCAATGTGTCGTCCCACTTCTTCTTCATTGATCGAGCCTTGGGAGGGAGAAGCTGGTTCGTTACTAACAGGATATTCTTCCACAGGACGCAACAATAAGCCGAGTCCTTCGGTACTTTCAATCCATTCTACTTGACGCAGATCCTCTGTTACCACACCGGGTAAGACTTCGGTGCCTGGAGGAATCAATTCTTCGTTTTTAAAGGAAACTTCCTCAGGATCGACATCTAAATGAAATTCTCCTGGTTTAATAATAATCTCTCGCAGAATATCATTTTTCTGCACTACTTCAATGGCTCCTGAACATTGGCAGAAGATATCCTTAACGACTTCGGTTCCTGCTTCGACATATTGTCCATCTTCCACCACTAACAAGGAGATATCTTTGTTAACTTCGTGGGTTTCTTCTGGAACCCAGAGCAAGGTTCCCCCTTCTACCACTTCGTAACCGGTTTTACGACTGCCTTTGGCCACTTCGATGCCACCATAGCGTAATATTCCCCCGGTGCTGGTTTGATAGCGATCGTCGATTAATTCGGCAATAATGGCGTGGTTTTGTACTTTGGTTTCGGGGGTGGCTTTTAATAAAAACCGTTGACCATCGGCTGTATCAATCACATATTGTTCATGACCCCCGCTACTTTCTTTGCGAACTTCCGCTTGATCCAACAAGACAGAAGCGGTAATAATGTCAATTTCACGGCTTTGGGGTTGATAACGAACCACACCCCCGTTGACAGAAATCAACTTCGTTTCTGCTAATACCGTGCCTTCTGTCACTTCATCCCCATTGGCCACTACCGATTCGGCCCCTGGGGGTAAATTATAAACTTCTCCTGATAAGACCCAAACCAGTCCTCCTCTTTGGGCAATGTGGGTGGTATTTCCTTGGCGATCGGTTTTTTCTTCTGCGATTAAGTTAGCAAAGAAGACTTCCCCTGCTAAATCTGTGGATACGTCTTTGGTCGCTCGTTCTGTTGAGCGAGTTGACTTAGCTGCCGTTACCTCGGCTAACATCTGATCTTTTTCTACCTTATCCCCATCAGCCGTAAAGATAACCGAGCCGGGGGTCACTGAATAGGTCATTTTCTTGCCACTACCTGTGGGAGTCCAAATTAAGTCTCCTGCCAGTTCAACTTGGAAAGCGTCTTCTCCATGACGAGTCCTGACTTTGCGGGTACTTAAACCTTTACCCCATTTCACCGTTCCCTTATCTGGGGCTTTGATTTGTTCGGCGACTTCTCCGGTGAAAACCCCTCCGGTGTGGAAAGTCCGCATGGTTAACTGGGTACCCGGTTCTCCGATGGACTGGGCTGCAATAATACCCACCGCTTCTCCCAGGTCTACCGCTCGCCCTGTGGCTAAACTCCAACCATAGCAAGAGCGACAAACGGATCTGGCTGCTTCACAGGTTAGGGGCGATCGCACGATGACGGATTCGACACTCTCCCCAATTTTAGCGGCTAAAGCTGCATCGATGGATTGGTTGCGAGAGGCGATGACTTCATCCCCTACCATCACGTCTTCTGCCAAAACTCGTCCCAAAAGGCGATCGCCGAGGGCAATTTTCACCCGTTCACCGTCTTTCATGGCGGTTACTTTCAGTCCGCGGCGGGTTCCACAGTCGATTTCTCTGACGATTACATCTTGGGAAACGTCGACTAAGCGTCGGGTTAAATACCCTGAGTCGGCTGTCCGTAGGGCGGTATCTACTAATCCTTTACGCGCTCCGTAGGAAGAGATCACGTATTCTGTTACGGTTAATCCTTCGCGGAAGTTGGTTTTAATGGGTTGGTCAATAATCTGTCCTTGGGGATCTGCCATTAATCCCCGCATTCCCACTAACTGACGCACTTGGCTCATGTTACCCCGCGCCCCAGAAAAGGCCATCATATAGACGGAGTTCAACGGGTCAGTTTGTCGAAAGTTCCGTACCACCTCGTCTTTCAATTCTTCTGAGGTACTATTCCAAGTATCAATTACTTTTTGGAAACGTTCCACCTCGGTAATTTCTCCGCGAGCATATCTCGCTTCTGTGCTGTTAATTTCTTTTTCAGCACTATCAAGCATTCCCCGTTTGGTGGGGGGAACGGTTAAATCGTCGATACTGATCGAAACGCCGGCTCTGGTGGCATAGCGAAATCCTAAATCTTTTAAGTTATCCGCTACTTGAGAGCTACGGGCCGCACCGTAATTCCGGTACGCCCAAGAAATTAATTTCTTTAAACGGCCTTTGTCAACAATTTGGTTATAGAATGTCATCTCAGTTGTTAATGGATAGTTGATAGTTGATAATTGCTAATTAATCGTTAATAACTGATTCTAATTCTCGTCATTAACGATTAATTATTCACTGGTCACTGCTAAGGGTTTACACTTCTTCTTCTTCGAGATCCTCGTTGCTTAAAGATTCATAAGTTGGACGGTTTGGCGCACGACGTTGACTATCGATCATCAGGTCAACTTCTACATCACGACTGGTTCCGTCGTCGGCGGTTTCGACTTTATGAACGGCGATATCCAACCCTAACGATTGTAATTCTCGCATTAACACTTTAAAGGATTCGGGGGTTCCTGGACGGGGAATGGGCTTTCCTTTAACAATGGCGTTTAAGGCTTCGTTGCGTCCCTGCATATCGTCAGATTTAACCGTTAACAGTTCTTGTAAGGTATAAGCTGCCCCATAGGCTTCTAATGCCCATACTTCCATTTCTCCGAACCGTTGTCCTCCTTGTTGGGCTTTACCGCCAAGGGGTTGTTGCGTGACTAAGGAATAGGGACCAGTGGAACGGGCATGGATTTTATCATCCACCAGGTGAACCAGTTTCAACATATAGGCTTCGCCGACGGTGACCGGGCGATCAAATTTTTCTCCGGTCCGCCCATCATAAACGTCAATTTTTCCCGGATGATCGGTGTTATAAACCCAGTCTTTGCGGGGCTTTTTGGCTGCTTTTTCTAATAGCCCATGAACGGTTTTGCGAGATGATTCTTCTCCATACATTTCGTCAAAGGGAGTAATCTTAAAGCGCACGCCTAAGTTTTCCCCTGCCCAACCCAGGAGGCATTCAAACACTTGTCCTACGTTCATCCGTGAGGGTACACCCAAGGGGTTTAAGACGATATCCATGGGACGGCCATCGGGTAAATAGGGCATATCTTCGATGGGTAAAATGCGAGAGATAATCCCTTTATTCCCATGTCGCCCTGCCATTTTATCCCCAACTTGGATCTTGCGTTTTTGGGCAACATAAACCCTGACGACCATATTCGCCCCTGGGGGTAATTCGTCTCCCTGTTCACGGGTAAACACGCGCACATCGACCACTCGGCCTTTTTCTCCGTTGGGAACCCTTAAGGAGTTATCTCGCACATCTCTGGCTTTTTCTCCAAAAATGGCTCGCAGTAGTTTTTCTTCTGGGGGTTGATCGGATTCTCCTTTTGGGGTCACTTTTCCTACTAAGATGTCTCCTGCTTCTACCCAGGCACCAATACGGATAATTCCCTGTTCATCCAGGTTTCTGAGGGCATCTTCCCCCACGTTAGGAATTTCGCGGGTAATTTCTTCGGGACCGAGTTTGGTTTGACGGGCTTCGATTTCAAATTTTTCGACGTGAATACTGGTATAAACGTCGTCGTAAACTAATCGTTCACTGATTAAAATCGCGTCTTCGTAGTTATAGCCTTCCCAGGGCATATAAGCGACTAAAATGTTTTGTCCCAGGGCCAGTTCTCCCCCTTCGGTGGCTGAACCATCGGCTAATACTTGACCAGGAACCACATCTTCTCCCACATAAACCAAAGGACGCTGATTTAAACAGGTATCTTGGTTAGACCGTTGATATTTTTGCAGGATGTATTGAATTTCCCGGCCGACTTTTTCGTGGCCTTCTGGTCCTGTTACCCTGACGCGAATTTCGTTAGCATCGGCGTATGTCACAATGCCTTCGGTTCTTGAGACAATGACCATTCCTGAGTCTCTGGCCGCTTGCGCTTCTAACCCGGTTCCCACCAAAGGACGTTCGGGACGCAACAAGGGTACGGCTTGCCGTTGCATATTCGATCCCATTAAAGCGCGGTTGGCATCATCGTGTTCTAGGAAGGGAATCATCGAAGTCGCCACAGAAATAATCTGTACAGGAGACACGGCGACATAATCTACCTGATCAGGGCTGGTAATGAAGAATTCTTGCCGATAACGGGTCGGAACGGCGTTGCCTAAAATGTTACCTTCTTCATCGGTGCCAATGTCTCCAGGGGCAACCCGTAAGTCGTCTTCTTCGTCGGCGGTAAGGTACACTGGGTCTAAGTCTCGTCTGACCCGACCATTTTCGACACGATAGTAAGGGGTTTCAATAAATCCGTATTGGTTGACTCGTGCGTAGGTAGCCAAAGAACCAATTAAACCGGCGTTGGGACCTTCTGGGGTTTCCACCGGACAAATCCGCCCGTGATGGGAGGGGTGAATGTCTCGTACGGCAAACCCGGCTCTTTCTCTGGTAAGTCCTCCTGGTCCCAAGGCTGAAATCCGCCGTTTATGGGTTAATTCGGCTAAGGGGTTGGTTTGATCCATAAATTGGGACAATTGAGATGACCCAAAGAATTCTTTGATGGCGGCCACTAAGGGTTTCGGATTCACTAAAGAAGCTGGAGTCAGACTGTCTGATTCACTAACGGTCATTCTTTCTCTAATAATCCGTTCTAAGCGGTTTAATCCCACTCTGACTTGGTTTTGCAGCAGTTCTCCTACGGATCTAACCCGACGGTTTCCTAAGTGATCGATGTCGTCAACGGTACCAATATCAAATTCTAGGTTAATCAGATAGTCGATGGCCGATAAAATGTCTTCGGGACGCAATACACGGGTGACATCTGGGGCGTTTAAGCGTAATTTTTTATTCAGTTTATATCTTCCCACTCGTCCTAAGTCATATCGTTTACTGTCAAAAAAACGAGACTCTAATAGTTGTTGTCCACCGCTTACAGTGGGAGGTTCCCCTGGTCTTAGTTTTCGATACAATTCCAGTAAGGCATCTTCTTCTGTGGGGTTCCCTTCTTTGTCTAGGGTTCGTTGATAAAATTCGGGGTGACGCAGGGAGTCTAAAATTTCATTATCACTGAGTCCAATGGCTTTTAAGAGGACTTGAGCGGATAATTTACGGGTTTTATCAATTCTGACCCAAACTAACCCATTTTTATCGGTTTCAAATTTTAACCAAGCTCCTCGGTTGGGAATCAAGGAAGCGGAATAGGTTCTTCGTCCGTTTTTATCGGTTTCTGCTTTATAGTAAACCCCTGGAGAACGAACAATCTGATTAACGATCACCCGTTCTGCACCGTTAATAATGAAGGTTCCCCGGTCAGTCATTAGGGGTAAGTCCCCAATAAAAACTTCTTGTTCTTTAATTTCTCCCGTTTCTTTATTGATTAAACGGGTGGGAACATACATCTGCACGGAATAGCTGGCATCCCGTCGTTTGGCTTCATCAACGTCATATTTGGGTTCTTTTAATTTATAATTTTCTCCTAAAAAGTGTAGTTCTAATTTTCCTGTATAATCTGTGATGGGGGAGAAGCTATTGAGTTCTTCGATCAGTCCTTCTTCGAGAAACCAACGAAAACTCGAATGTTGAATTTCAATCAGGTCAGGAAGCAAGTTATAGTTATAGATCAGATTAGTAGTCATGGGTTGCTCAATTGGCCGTTATTATGGGGTATGGCTGTCAAGTATTAAGGGATAAGTTGAATAGTTGACAAGCGTTATTAGTGGTTTGTTGGGCGAGGGTTTCTAGGGGAACATTCCGTAATTTAGCCAAAAATTCGGCTACATGGCGGACGTTGGCTGGTTCGTTGCGTTTGCCTCGTTTGGGGACAGGGGCTAAAAAGGGACAGTCTGTTTCAATTAAAAGGCGATCAGGGGGGACCATTTTGGCACTGTCTTGAATGGTTTTAGCGTTTTTGAAGGTAACCACTCCACTGAAACTGATATAAAATCCCAGGTCTAAAAACCATTGTGTTTCTTCTGGTGTTCCGCCCCAACAGTGCATCACCCCTGTCACTTGACCAGTTTGCTGCCAAAATAATTCTAAAACATCTTTTAGTCTTGGGGCTGCCTCTCGACAATGAATAATCACTGGTTTTTGCAGTTGGTGAGCAATTTTGAGTTGTGCTTGTAGCACTTGCTCTTGTTGCTGCTGGTTACTGGCTTTGTAAAAGTCTAGCCCCATCTCTCCAATAGCTACCACTCGTTGATCGGATTTAGCATAGTCTAAGATTTCCGTCTCAGTGGTATTTGTCCATTTGTGAGCGTCTAGAGGGTGCAAACCAACCGCAAAGGATAAGTTGCCCAAGCGCTCAGCTAAGGACTGAATACTTGGAAATTCTGCGGGTTCGACACAAGAATGCACCAAATGAACGACTTCAGCTTGTTGCCAACGATTTTTGATGTCTTCGAGATCGGACTCAAACACATCGAAATTAATATGAACATGGGTGTCGATTAGTTGCATGGGCATCCTCTGATTTGGTCATATCATTTGATAATCGATAATTATGGCTTTCGGTTGTTTCACTTTTGCCTATCAATCAACCTAAATTATCTCTTATCGGCAATTTTAAAAGTGCAATCATGGGGGAACCCCCCCTCATCGTACCTTCAAAAACGACCTAGTTACTGAGGTTTGACCAATTTAAGAGGCTGAGGCAACTTTTTGGAGTGCTTTGGCTAAACGGGCTTTTTTTCTGGCTCCATTATTACGGTGCAAAACACTGCGTTTTACAGCTTTGTCTATTTTACTGTAAGCGACTGACATACTTTGCTCTACCACTGCTTTGTTTTCTTCGGTGGGAGACGCAGCGTATTCTTCTACCGCTTGGAAGTATTTTTTCATGAGGGTTTTCACTGCCGACTTATAGCTTTTGTTACGGAGTCGGTTACGTTCCGCTATTTTAATACGTTTCAGTGCAGACTTTGAATTAGCCACAGTCTTTAATCCAGAAGAGGTTTGCTAGTTACAATAGTTATTATTGCTATCGGATTCAATATTATAGCAAGTCTTGATAGACTTTGGCAACTCCTTGACCCTTAATTTTTGGGAGCATCTCATTTTTACGGACCAATTTTCAATGGGTAATATGACTAAAAAGTTGTTTCTTTGGCGTAATCGTTTAATCTGTATGGGTGTAACTTTTATGATCTTGCTGGTTCTCTTCGTTTCAGAATCAGTGTTTCCCTCATCAGGAAATGTGGCTGCATCTCCCAAATTTCAAGAAAGACGAGGGGTTTGGTTAACCAATGTAGCTAGTGCTGTTTTATTTGTTCCGGGTAGTGTTAACCGTGCGATTAAACAGTTATCTCAACACCATTTTAATACCATTTATCCTGTTGTTTGGAATCGAGGTCATACATTTTATCCTAGTTCTTTAGCGCAAGAAATGATTGGGAAATCTCAAGAACCTTTATTAAATTGGACAAGGGGAAATGTGGATGTTTTAGGGGTTATTGTGGAAGAAAGTCATCGAAGAGGAATAGAGGTTATTCCTTGGTTTGAATATGGATTAATGATTCCTAAAAGTTCCCTTTTAGCACGAAAACATCCAGACTGGTTAACCCATAGTCAACAAGGAGCAGTTAATACCTTTTTTCAAGATGAATTAGAAGCTAAAAAGGCGAAAAAACCAGAAAACTTAATTAAACGTTGGCAAAAATATAATTATCAAAAAAAAGCCAGTCAGTTAGTTTGGTTAAATCCTTTTCATCCTGAAGTGCAACAACTAATCAAAGGATTGATGTTAGAAATAATCATGAACTATCAGGTAGATGGCGTACAATTGGATGACCATTTTGGTCTGCCAGTCGAATTAGGATATGACCCGTTAACTATTAGAATTTACCAACAAGAACATGGAGGAAAAAATCCCCCTAGAAATCCCCATAATCCCGAATGGATGAGGTGGAGAGCAGCAAAATTAACAGCATTGATGACCGATTTAGTGAAAACGCTTAAAACAGTAAATCCTGATATTTTGATCTCTTTATCTCCGAACTCTCATCCTTTTTCTTATCAAAATTATTTACAAGATTGGAAAACGTGGGTACAACGAGGATTGATTGATGAATTAGTTTTACAAGTGTATCGAAATGATTTGAATAGTTTTAAGAAAGAATTACATCAATCGGCTGTTAAATTAGCTCGTCAAAAAATACCTGTTAGCATTGGGATCTTATCAGGAACCCTTAACAATTATGTTAAAATAGAACAAATTAGACAGCAAGTTGAAACAGCAAGAAAAGAAGGGTTTAGTGGAGTTTCTTTTTTTTATTGGGAGTCTTTATGGAGTTATTTAACCCCTGAATCCCCTTATCAACGTCGTCGTATATTTGATGAGATGTTTTCTGAATAGAATACAGGTGTCAAATTATCTTCCCCAAAGAGCTAAACCGCCCCCTCTTCCTCTTGCAGCGATTAAATTATCTTCTATTAAAAAGTAAGTAAAAAAGGCTTGTTTTTTTAACTTTTCCCCATAAAATTTTTCTTCACTTTCTTTTCCTCCACGAATTTTGCCATGATATAAATTAAGATGGCCAAGGGCAATTGACATCTGAGTAAAATCAAAAGCAAGAATATTTTTGGTGGGTAAAAATTTAGCCGGACCGGTTAAGGTTAGGTTTAATGCACCGAATTTAATGGAGTTTTCGAGAGTGCCTGGGTGAGAAGGGGTATCTGGATGATAGGTGAGTTCGATGGTCGCCCAACGAGGTAAATAACGTCCTGAACGCAAGACAACTCCTGCGCGATTTTGAGCTTGTTTTGTCCCTGTAATAAAACAGAGTCGCCAAGTTCCTTCTAACTGTTGGGCGGTATAATTCGGTTTAGTTTGACGACTGGATTTTTCAGCAGCTACTAAGGCAATTACTAACTGATCAGACGGAGGTTTTTTCTCTCTTTTTTTAAAGATCCAAGTAACCGCTTGTTGAAGACTAGATAGATAATTCATCTTTAATCGAATTCAGATTCAGGCATCAATTGTAAAATCCCCATCGCCAGGGCTTGTGGTTCAAGATATTGAGCTTCAAAGACAGCTAACATATCCTTTAAGGTAGGATTACCCCGGGAACTGCCAGTTACCCCCATTGCTACCACCAAACCGCAGTATCCGCCTGTTTGCTGACAGCGTTGTTCCCATTTTTGTCGAGCTTGTTGATGTTCTGGATCATCTTGTATAAATTCTCCGAAAACGAATAAGGAGTTATCTCCTGTTTGTAAAATGCCTAAATCGTACATTAATTCTTCCCAAGGATCTTCTCCTGGGTTAAAACAAACCCCTTGAACATTCCCTGCTTGTTGGAGAGTTTGAATCAGGTCTTTAGCTTTAGGGCGAGATGTTTGTACCACAACCACGGGCATTCCTTCCCCTTTGGGGGTCGCTTGCTGAGAGGGATAATAGGTTTTCGGGTTATGTTGTAATTGTTCTAGAATGTTCCAGGGAATCATGCCTAAACTTAAAAAGGAATTGTCAGGAATCAGATCATCTCCTAAAGGAAATTTAACCCGATCTTCTTCATCCTCTTCTTCTTCTAACCCTTCTAATAATTCTGCTGTCAGTTCAGGAAGAGTGGAAACCTTTAAATTGATGGTTTGGCTTTGACCGTTTTCTGAGATATCAGTGAAGCGGTGATGTTTTTCAATTTTATCAATGATCTCTTCACTCAAGGATAATTGGTTCCGTTCAAAGAACCGCAAGAAAGCTTGTATGCCATAGTAGACAATTTTAGCTTCTTCTTCATCAAGAAAAGGACGAATCCCCTCGTAGGGGTGAATACTGCCATATCGAGGTAAGGTTAACTCCCCGTCAAGCTCGTCTTCATCAAAATCATATTCATATTCCTCTAATTCTTCCTCGAAGTTTTCAGGAAATTCAAAATTCAAAAACCAACAATCTTGGGCCAAAAAGGCTTGTTCAAGCTGATGGGTGGATTGTTCTTCCAGAGCAGCTTGACGAAACTGTTTCAGGGATTCTAAGGAGCGATAGAGAATTAGACCATATTCTTCTTCTGCCATTCCCATCACACAAAAATAAATGGTATTGACTCCCCAACGATTAAATTCAACCGAAATAATATCGTGATCAGCCAGGACACGCCAAGGAGCGGCTTTAGCTACGTCGTGAGCCGTTTGTAATAATAGGGATTCATAATGGTTGGGGAGGGCTGGAGGGCTAGTATCTTCAACCGTGTCAAAACTACGAAACAGTTGGTCAATTAAGGGTAAATCTGGAGCATAATCGATGATGATATCTAAACTTTGTAAGGCACCCCGTAGGAAAAATTGTAATTCTCGGTTACGCACGACAATCTTTTGAGGTCGGCCTGGTTGGGCGGGACTGTGGGGGGTTTCCATCGCCCGAAGGAGGGTTCTAACCACCACTTCTGGTCCTGCGTCCGAGGAGGCTACCTCCATAGCCCTAACGACTCCTTGAGAACCATCAACCCAAATGATACATTCTTCTTGGGCAGAGTTGCTGCCGAGGACTCTACCTTTCAGACCCGCGACAGAACGGCGATCGCCTTCCCAAACACTGGGAATTTGAGGAAGTTTCTGAAGCCGACGTTGCGTGGTTTGAGGCAAATTTTTCATACAATTTGGTGTTGACAGTGAGGTGAAAGGAGGGGGCTAAGAAACCTAAAGTTAAATTTTTAATGGCCGTGACCTTTCACCCTTATTTTAGCTTAAAAAGCAAGGCGTAATAGGCAAAAGCCAAAAGGATAATTTCCCGAAAGCAAAAGTCAGCTTTTTTCGGGTTGTGTTAAATCACTTGATAGATAAAGCTTAAGGTGGACCAGGCTTGAACATCAAGGATGTAGCTATCAGGGTTCGGTTCAAGCACTGTGTTGGTTTGGGTACTAGCGGTTGCTAAGTCTTTGAGGAGGGCTTGAGCCACTGCTAAAGGATTGTCTAAAGTCAGAATTTGATCTTGGTCAGGTTTAAATTCTGAAATTGTTTTGAGGGTTTCTAGGGTTTTCTCAAAAGGGGCTACAGCAGCGATCGCTAAAATTTGTTCCCATCCTTCGGTGCTGGAGGTTGTCCAGGTGAGTCCGATGGAGGTAGGGGGAATAAATTCTTTCATCCCTGGTTTAATAAAGGGTTGCTCATCTGTCTTGAGTTCTCTTTCTTTTTCGTAGGGAGGGACATAAGCGATGACTTTGCCACTACTGTTGATGCCTAAAATTAGATAATAAAGGGGTTTTTCCCCAAGATTTTCTAATTGATAACGTAACCGAGTTCCCCGTGCTACTTGAGGTAGATTGGGAAGATTAGGGACTGGGGTGACATTATTGTCATGATTGGTTTCTGGTTGTGCTGTTTTGGTGTTGGTTCGGGTCGTTTGCCGTTGTTCGATAGGATAAGGTTGAGGCTCAAGACCCTCGAGGGTAACGCGCCAAGGGAGTTGAGAAGAGGTTTCATTGAGGGTTAAGCCCCATAATTTCATGGCGAGGAGTTTCTCTAAGGTCAGACGTAATCGTTCAATGGCGGATTTGATGGCTTCCCCTGATTTACCAACGGTATTGGGCAGTTGTACTCCTCCAGGCAAAAAGAGGGCGTAAGTTTCTGTTTCTTGGGGTTGGGAGGAGGGATCTGCAAAAGAAGATCGCAATCCTAAGATACAATCGATGGGTTGTTCCCCTTCTGTCAGCACATCGGATACAATGTCAATGGCTGAAAAAGCACTGGTGGCATCAACTCGTTCAATGCGTTGTAAGTGGGTATCTAGGGCAACGGTTAGGCCGATGTTGTGGGGTAAACAACGAAGGGATTCTTGTAATAATTGTCCCACCTTTAAGGGTTGGTTAGGGGTTTGTTCGGGGGAGAGTTGACGCACTTTGGCTTTGAGGCCATTGCGAGAACGCAGTTGCAAGGGGACTGAAGATGATGGTTGGCCACTGACAGGATAAAAAATCGAGTTTATCCCATAATGCCGCAGAATATTGGCAGGAAAGCCAGTTAAGGTAATGATGGCTGTCGTCTTGTCTTCAACCTTACTGATAAACGCTTCTGCTCCTTGGGGAGCGGTGGGAAGAAGATAATAAGTGAAGAGGGGTTGAGTGGGACTGTTTTCTTGTTGGGGTTCTTGTTGTCCTCCCATAATAGGGAGTATTTGTTCTCTGGTTTTGTTGAGGGTGATATTGATGCGAGTTGCGGGGACTGTGGACCATAAATGTTGGGTCAGGGCGTAGGTAAAGAGTCCTGCACTAAAACCATTCCCTTTCATTTCTGTAGCTACTTGTTGTGATCCTGCGGCGGCGAGAATAATGCCCGCCTGAGTTGAGGCTTTGTTTTTGGGAAGTTTTTGTTTGAGTTGTGCTTGAAAGAGGAATTCTTCTTCTTGTATGGTATCGGTTGGGTGAGGAAAAGACCGACTTCTCAGATTACCCTGAAGGGTCTGACCGCTACTATGGTAACTGGTATCGAAGACCATGGTTACTTTTTCTGTAGGGAGCGATCGCCCTAATAAGCGTAAGGTTTCTTCGAGAATGTTATCAGTTCTGGGGGTTTCTTGCTTGAATTTAACTCCAGCTTGAACAATGATTCCTGGTAGTTGACCTTGAGTAAGGGTAGGGACAAGATCAGGGGGGATATTCACGTAATTCCCATAACCACTAAAGTGGAAGATCACCACATCTCCTGCTTTGGCCTGTTTGATTAAATGTTCCACAAAGGCGGTTTCGATGCCTTGGCGGGTTGCTTCTTGATCGGTCAAAGTGAGGATATCTTGAGGGTTAAACCCAAAGCGATGGATCAGTAGGTCTTTTTGCCGTTCAACGTCGGTTATACAGCCTTTGAGGTTGAGACCTTGTCCATAATCATTAATTCCCACCAATAAAGCCAGTTTGCGATGAGTGGGTTCTGCTAATGTTTGATAGTATTTCTGAAGTTGCTGGTTTGAATTTAGCCATCTCAGGCTTTCTTGAGCGACCCCCCAGGTGAGTAAGGTCTGTAAAAAAGTCCGCCGATCCCATTTCATGGTTTCTGTTTGCTCTCTTGGGAAGATACCGCTATTATAGCCTTTCTCGGACTCATGAGGTACACCTAACATCTGCCTCAAAGCCTGCTGCCTCAAAGGGATAAGCTCTGTACCTCACCAGTATGAGAACTGCTATATACTAACGCTAAGGTGTGTAGGCTTCATTTATTCTATTACAAATTTGTAATTTACCAGAAATTTTGGGTCTAAAACCCCGCCCTTTTAGAACGGTTTTTCTAGAGTTTTGAGCAAATGCCTACTTTATTTATTTAGGGTTTGCTGAATGAGTTATCCGAAAAAATCACAGTTCTGTTATTTTACGGTAATTTTTTAATATTTTTTGATAAACTGTAATATATAGAAACATTTTACTCATAAAAGCGTTAGGAGAGCAAACCCCCATGGCAGGATTTTTCGGACTGTTTAGTGGTCGCAAAGCAAAATTTGTTGATGAACCCGATACAACACCAGTTCAACCCCAGAACAAAAAAGCATTTTTCTTAGATAACGATTCAGCCAAAACCCTTGGAAATACCGAGTTTATGCGTAAACCCATTACCATTAAACGTACTTTTGCCAAGGGTGGTGAATTGGTTCAAGAAATCTCTTCTTTAGAGAAGAAAAAAGCAGGAAACAATAATGTTCCTTCTAGCAAAGGCACGGAAACCAGTACCTATCAAGGAACAACCTCTGCTAATACAGAACGTCGTCAAGCTGATAATAGCATGGATATGTTCCGCGACATGGCCCGTAGTCTCAAGAAGTAGATACTACTGTCTTTTGGCAATAAAATCATAAACACTTTGTTAGGACTTAATATGATTAAGTCCTTTTTCTGTATATTAAAGAAATTGAGCGATCGCCTTAGCAATATTGAGAGAACCTCCTGGTTTTCCTACTCTTTTTTCTCCATTTTTCCGACAATTTTCTAAATAATCTTTATCTTGTAAAATAGCTTGAATAGTTTGGGCTGCTTCGGTAAAAATGTGGGAATTTTTATGACTTTTTCCAATGGTTTTTACGGACATTCCTAATAATCTCATTTGCGCTTCGGCAAACGCATAGGTAAATTGTGGGCCTTTTCCGGGTAATTGAACCACCGGTTTACCTAACCCTACCACTTGTTCTACGGCGGTTCCTGCCATTCCTATAGCGAGATCACAGTCATTGATAATATCAGAAAAAGCTTGATAATAACATTCAATTTTAATGGTGTTTTTTTCTTGTTTTTTGATCAATTTTCCCAAGGATTGATATTGCCATCCTAATGTTTCAGCTAACCTTTTTAAATCCTTCTCTTTAATGGCTTGGACTAAAGCCACTCGAAATTGTACCTTTTCTAAGGTAGCGAGAGATTCTGATACTTTTAACAATAATTCTAAATTATCAAGGGCTTCAGGGAGACGACTTCCCGGTAGTAACGCAATGGTCGGAATATCATTATTAAGATGTAAGTTTTTCCCTGTTGGCGTTAGAATATCCATAATCGGATAGCCTAAAAAACAAGCTTTTTTAAGTCCTTGTTGCTGTAAATCTTGAGCCGTAAAAGCATCTCTTGTAAAGATAGCTAAACAACGAGGCGATCGCAAACACCAACGGGTTAACCAAGGAAGATGTAATTTTCCTTCATAAAAACTAGAAGTAGAAACTAAAAAAGCCACAAAAGGACGACCTGTAATATAGGCCATGGTGACAGGAAAAATATCACCAACCGCTACCATTAAATGATAACGAGAACAGTGTTTTAAAAGAGTCCTAATTTGGTATAAAGTTAAACCAATTAATCCTGCACCCACATCCTTTAATAAAGTCAGAGGGTTCATATAAAAAATGCCACCAGAGGGTAAACTTTTTGGTTGACCGATCAAAGGTACATTAAAAGAACCATAAGCATTTCCTTCCCCCACCAAAGGCATTCCTGTAATGGTTATATTAGGGCCAATTTTCTGCAATTCTCGGAGAATGAGACTCGCATTAAGGTCTTCTCCATGGCCGTTACTCATAAATAAGACTTCTTTTTTCATTTAATTAATAATTGATCACTCTATGGGAAACATAGGAAATGCTACTGCTTTTTCTAGGAGCCAGTAATCTATCAATATCTGCCAATATCTTCTAAAATCTTTCAATATCTTTCTAGACCGATAAAAATTGCCATGATATAATAATAGATGAATAATTAACCAGAGGATTAATTATTCGGCGAGGTAAGGCCTCACCCTCAATCCCCGTGAAAGCCCCAGAGGTAATTTTCCTCACCCTTTGTCAAAAAGGACGGAACGATATTATATCGACTTCTTTGTGAGTAACTTGGTTGGGAAGAAAAACCTGCGGAATCACCGAGCCATTTCCGACCTCGAAACCTACTAATTGTTAGTAGATTTTGTTACAGGTTATCAGGAAAAAAGTAGGTGCGTAATGATTTCTTAAATAATAGGTTAATAAGGGGAAGGTTGTCGTGACATCCTCCCCAACTAAATCACAGATTATAGTTGGGGCTTCCCGACTCACGACGGGATATTTCTGCCCACAGAGGCGTAAAGCCTCTACGCCAGTTATCTAGGCTCATTGCCCCCGACACCTCGACTTGACAGACGGTTTCCGTTCGGCAGAGTCCCTGCCTACTATGTGTTTCGATGCCTCGATTACAGATTTCTTGTGCGCTGGCTACATCCCTATCAGATTGATAGCCACATTCAGAACAGTTATGCACCCGATCAGACAAGTCTTTTGGAACCTCTGCACGACAATTAGGACAAGTTTGGCTAGTTCCTCGATGG
>JASJDD010000039.1 GCA_030065735.1 Crocosphaera sp. | reverse complement strand
ATGAGCCTAGATAACTGGCGTAGAGGCTTTACGCCTCTGTGGGCAGAAATATCCCGTCGTGAGTCGGGAAGCCCCAACTATAATCTGTGATTTAGTTGGGGAGGATGTCACCCATCTAACCCACCCTACAATTTGAATTAATTATCTGAGATTAACTGTAGCGTCTTTCCATTCTATTAATGATGCTGTTTTTATGTTGCTCATAGACTCAACTCTATCTGACTCTATATGTACGTACTCTATCCCCACTCTACTTTCCAAATTTATAATAACACATTTTTGTAATTTTTTTCGAGGGTATACCCCACTGAGTTTTGTGGCCCAAAAAAGACTACACATAAAGAAAACATTAAGATTTTTACTTTTTTTGCCTAAATGTCAGCAAAGCTTGACATAAAATCTATTATAGTGATTAGTGATGAATTATAAAGATGCCAAGATCGAGAACAAGATGTACAAAATGTTCTCGCTTGACCATCTTAAAAATCAACTACAGGAAAACGACTGGTAGGACGTTGATAGTCTCCCAACTGATAGTCCAAGTCTTGATAAGTTTCATTGAGTTTTCTAACTCTAGTTTGGTACAAATCTAAGTCAAAATTGTTAGAATCTAAAGGAGTAGACGCTTGAGGTTCAGGGAATTCTCCACCAATTCCCCAGTTCCAATCTTCTATGGTTCTGGGTTCAACTCCCCTTAAATCTTTGCTAGAGGTGGTTGCTAAAGTGTTGAAGTCAGAAGAGCGAAGAACCTGGGAAACAGCGTTAGGAGTGATAAAAATAACGCTAAAGGTAATCAGAATCGACGGGATAATTTTCATGGCATTCCTGAGAATATGATCCTTGTCTCCTCATGCCACACTAACGAAAATATTAGGGAAATACTCCCCCAATAGACATTATAACTTGATTATCAAGCTATCAGAAAACTAGAAAATTTTATTTGATAATTATTTAATTTTCGTTACAAATCGGCAAAATTTTGTTTTTATTTAGCAACCCCATTTTCTTGTATTAGTTTAACTCACATCTTGCATCATAACAAAACTAGGATTGAATTTTAAGGTGCAAGATGTGAGTTTAAGGCGAAATGTTTGTGGATGCTATCTTTTCTGCCACGTTTTGAGAATTGTTTTGACTGTCTTCTATCCTAGATTGAATAATAGACGGTTCTAAAATGGTAAGATGAAAGTCTTTGCGAGTTTGATAATTTAGAAATTTTCGCTGTAATTGTTCCCATTGTTGCCATTTATGATAACGATTTTCTTGCAAAATTTTGGAAAAAATTGGCATATTACTAAGAATATGATCATCAAAAATATGGTCAAGAAACTCAGCTAAAACAAAGCTATCTTGAATGTCTCCTAAGATACTTTGTATCCCTTTAATATCTTTTAGGTAGTTTTGATATCTATCTCCATAAAACTGAGTAAACAATTCCATATTATAACGGGTTCGCTTGGCTGCTTTTCGTAAATCGTGTAAAACTAATTCCTCTTTATCTAATAAAGATTTTACTTCTTTTTTAGAGAGATTGTCAGGAAAATTCATCGTTTCTGATTCAAAGTTAACTCCAACTACCCATCCTGGATGTAACATTAATTGACTCACTTCAGGTAACAGGAGATCCGCTAAAATTGTCTGAATGGAAACTTGAGCAATATCATGATACTTTGGATTATTTAACCAATCATCAAAGGCTTGTTTTAAATCAAAATAATTTTGACTATTTAAAGTATCTTTGACTGTTTTAAAGGCTTTTTTTCGTTGTTTTACTAAACTGGATAATCCTTGTTTTAAATGTTTTTGTTCATCTGTTGGTAAATGAGGATAATATTTGTTTTTCAGATTATCTTCTAAAACATCCAAATCTCTTAACTTTCCTAATGCTTTGGCAATTTTTCCAACTTTTTTGTCTTGAGCATTTTTAGGTAAATTAAAAGCTGCTGTAAACCCATGAATGGTACTTCTTAACCTTCGCATTCCGACTCGCATTTGATGCAATTCTTCAGGATCTTTATCTTCTAAGACTCTAATTTCATGAGACAAGAATTTATTATAGTGTTTAGCAACAGCTAAATAAGCCCAATCTCCGAAGGTTTTGGGTTCGTGTTCTAATTTATATTTCATATGATGACCTCCAACTAAATATAAATATTAAAGGGTAACTTTTCTTTGATATCTAAGCTTTTTCAACTTTTAGTCCATTGAAAATTAATTCACTAAAAGTAGCAATTTCTTATTTATCAAATTTTAAGCAGATAGAAATGGCGATAAGTTCTCCTCTCAACTTATTTTAATAGATAGAATTACTTATATTGACAAAACGTTAAGAATTGTTAAAGGGATAATGAATAACCAATGATTAATTACTCATTATCCCTAATTCGTTAATATTTTCGTTCTTTGGGTTCAAACATATTAGTCACCACCGACATATATTGAATATCTAAACCGGCAGCAGAATAATAAGCGAGGGTATGCTTCAAGAAATTAGGATCATCTCGTTCTATATAATCTTCCCGTGAATGGGCCCCACGACTTTCTTTACGGTTTAAAGCAGACGTTAAAATCATTTCTCCTACTACCATAATATTGCGTAATTCCATGGCTTCAATTAACTCTGTATTCCAACAACTGTCTTTATCATCGAGATAAATGTTGTCATATTGAGCTTTAAATTGTTGAATTTTATCAATTCCTTCCTGCATTAATTCTTCAGTGCGAAATACCCCACAATGTTCAGCCATAGAGTCTTGAAACTGTTGACGTAATGTGGCAATACGAATGGTTCCCTCTTTATTTAATAAGCTAGAAATACGTTGTTTTGCTTCCTGCAAATAAGCCTCGCCATCGAACTGAGAAAACTTACGATCTTGGACATAGTTAGCAATATTTTCCCCTGTAATTTTGCCATAAACCACACATTCTAATAACGAATTACTACCCAAACGGTTGGCCCCATGAACTGAAACACAAGCACATTCCCCGGCTGCAAAAAACCCTTCTGTGAGGCGATCGCCACTTAACCGGACTCTCCCTTGAATATTGACGGGTATGCCTCCCATGCAATAATGGGCTGTAGGGCGCACCGGCATAGGTTCAGACACGGCATCAACCCCCACTAAACGGTGTGCTTCTTCCCAACAAAAAGGAACCCGACTCATGATCTTTTCTTTCCCCATGTGGCGCAAGTCCAGATAGACAAAGGGACCTCCTGGACTACCATCCCGATGCACACCGCGTCCGGCTCGTATTTCTAGGGTAATGGCGCGAGAGGTGATGTCACGGGGGGCGAGTTCCATGCGTGAGGGGGCATAATCTTCCATAAACCGCCGTCCTTCGCTATTAATGAGGTAAGCCCCTTCCCCTCTAACTGCTTCGGAAATTAACACGCCAACGGGGTATAATCCTGTGGGATGAAACTGGACAAACTCCATGTCTTCTAAGGGAACCCCGGCTAATGCTGACATGGCTAACCCGTCCCCCGTGGAAGCAAAATCATTGGAGGTGGTGTTAAAGACGCGTCCGTAACCTCCGGTGGCAAACATCACGACCTTACTCTGGATAATTTCTAGGGTTCCATCTTCGATATGATACATGACGATGCCTTTACCTTCTCCGTCTTCGAGGATCAAGCGCATCACATACCATTCATCATAGATTTTAACCCCGTTGCGTCGTAGGTTATTGACTAACTCATGGAGAATAGCATGGCCGGTTTTATCGGCTGCGTAGCAGGTACGGTTATGGGTATGGCCACCAAAAGCCCGTTGAGCAATTTTCCCATTGTCTAAACGGGAGAATAGTACCCCTAAATGTTCGAGATCAATAATAACATCGGGGGCTTGTTGGGTGAGTAAAGCCACTGCATCTTGATCCGCTAAATAGTCCGATCCTTTGACGGTATCAAAAGCATGAGACTCCCAACTGTCTTCAGAATCAACATTTTTCAGACTGGCTGCGATCCCTCCTTGGGCAGCAACAGAGTGCGATCGAATAGGATGGGTTTTGGCGACAACAGCCACATCAATACTGGGGTTGAGGCGTTTAATTTCTAGGGCAGCGCGAGATCCCGCTAAACCACCGCCCACAATCACGACATCATGTTGTAACATATCTTACTAGATTAGAGCATTCATATTCCTGACTCTAACTCATGGAGCGACTAATACTCTCAAAGAAACGTTAAAATTTTATCTAATGTCGTCAGAATACTCCATCCGTCTATACGGTAGGGTTGTTCAATTCTGCTTGTTGATCTGCGATAGATTAATATCCCATTGTGTCTCTGCTAATACCAATAAACTCACCACCATGATTGCTGCTGTGGCTAAAAATTGCCAACCTATGACATGGGGTAAAATAAAAATCCCCAATAAATGTTCCACCCCTACCAACAATAAAGCGCGGGAATTTAATCCTAACCCTGTTACCATATACCCAAGGCTGCATAACCCTAACCAGAGGTGAGATAGGTTGGTGAGAATAAAACCCCATCCTAAAAAAATACCGCAGTCAGTCAGGGTGACACCGCCAACCATCAAAATAACCCAAGTGTACAAGATCCAATTAAGCTGTTGTTGCTTGACCCAAAAATGAGTAAGGATCATCATCGCCAAGGTTCCAGCGAGAGTTAAAATTGACCAAGCGATCGCCTGAGTTGTCCAACTAATGGGAGCAAATTGAGCCGTCAAAAAGATAGCAGCGATAATTAAGCCCCAGATGAGACAAACTTGGTCTAAACAGCTATATAAACCAGAATAGATCGTTTTTCCAGCAATTTTTAAATAAAGACTCACTAACGATTGATATTCTTGACAATAGAGATCCCTCTGCTTTCGTCTTAAGATAGGTTTTGTTTGGTTTAATAAATTCATTGAAAATGGACTGATGCAAATATTAAATTCTAAATCTAGCGTATTTTTAATAAACTTTACAAGGATCTATCTTTTTTTTCAAGGTTATGATAAATTCTAGACCTTGACCCCATTTATTAAGAAAATCTTATAAAAATGACTGTTTTATCATTTGTGTTGTAAGAGATGTAACTGAAATAAGGAAAAAGTTTTGTTATCATGCAGGTCAAAAAAAAGTCGAGAATAACATTGATTTTGAGAGAAAAATAAAACAGTCTAATTAGGATAAAAAAAGAATCAAAAAATGTAATCATTTCGCAAAAAAATAACGAAATCTTAACCCCATTTTCTTAGCAGATAAATCTATGATGAATTGAGGGAGTGTCAAAAAATTCCCCCTGCGTAAAGAACTTGTGCAATATTTCCTATGGATAAACAACAACTGTGGCAACGTTACCAAGACTGGCTTTACTATCATCAAGGATTAGGGGTTTACGTTGATATTAGCCGAATGCGCTTCGATGATGAATTGGTTAAACAACTAACCCCTAAATTTGAGAAAGCCTTTGCGGATATGCAAGCCTTAGAAAGTGGGGCGATCGCAAACCCCGATGAAGGCCGGATGGTGGGACATTATTGGTTACGGGCCCCAGAATTAGCCCCCAATGAAGAGGTAAAAAAAGAAATCACGGAACCCTTAGCAAATATTGCTGAATTTATCAAAAAAGTCCACTCAGGAACCATTAAACCTCCCACTGCTGACAAGTTTACCCACGTTCTTTCTGTGGGTATTGGGGGATCAGCTTTAGGACCTGAATTTGTGGCCGAAGCCTTATCTCCAGATCAGCCTCCCATGACCATCCATTTTATCGATAATACCGATCCGGCTGGGATCGATCGCACCTTAGCTAAGATTGGGGATAACCTCAAAAGTACCTTAGTTCTTATCACCAGCAAGTCAGGAGGAACCCCGGAAACCCGTAACGGGATGTTAGAGGTTAAAAACGCCTACGAAAGCAAGGGGTTAGCTTTTGAACCCCACGCCGTTGCTGTTACTATGCCAGGGAGTAAAATGGACCAGTTGGCAGTCAATGATAACTGGTTGGCTAGGTTTCCCATGCAAGACTGGGTGGGTGGAAGAACATCGGAACTATCTGCCGTCGGTTTATTACCGGCTGCCCTGCAAGGGATCAATATTGATGGAATGTTAGCAGGGGCCAAAGAAATGGATGAAGCCACCAGGGTTAAGGATCTCAAAACCAACCCGGCTGCTTTATTAGCCTTGGCTTGGTATTATTCGGGAAACGGCAAGGGAGAAAAGGACATGGTGGTTCTTCCTTATAAAGATAGTTTGCTCTTGTTTAGTCGTTATTTACAACAGTTAGTGATGGAATCTTTGGGTAAAGAAAAGGATCTGGATGGGAATACAGTCTATCAAGGAATTGCGGTTTATGGGAACAAAGGATCGACGGATCAACACGCTTATGTCCAACAATTAAGGGAAGGAGTTCCTAACTTCTTTCTTACCTTTATCGAAGTCTTAGAAGATGGTAGAGACACGCCTTTTGAAATTGAACCTGGTGTCACCTCTGGTGACTTTTTATCAGGGTTTTTACAAGGTACAAGACAAGCTTTATTTGAGAATAATAGAGACTCTATTACCATTACCATTCCTCAAGTTAATCCTCGTACCGTTGGCGCGTTAATTGCGTTGTATGAAAGAACGGTTAGTTTATATGCTTCTTTGGTCAATATTAACGCTTATCATCAACCTGGAGTAGAAGCTGGCAAGAAAATGGCCGCCTCTATTTTGGACTTACAAACCAAGGTACAAACGGTGATTAAAGAAACCTCTGAAGCGTTAGATATGGCAACCTTAGCAGCAAAAGCGGGTTCTCCCGATGAGGTAGAATCGGTTTATAAAATTGTCCGTCATCTGGCAGCAAATGGGCGTGGTGTCGCCTTAGAAGGTGATTTAACTGACTTAAAAACTTTGAAGGTTTCTGCTAGTTAATTCCTGGGGTGGGCATTGCCCACCTTAGTTAATCTGAGATAATAATTTATTCAACGATAGAATAGGATTTTAATCAGTTATCAGTTATACTCCCTGATAATTGACTGATTTATAGCGTTTCTCGGACTCATGAGGTACACCTAACACCTGCCTCCTGCCCACTGCCTCCTGCCTCAAAGGGATAACTTCTGTACTTCACCAGTATGGGAACTGCTATATTAGTTTAGTTTTAGTGTTACTTATGACGGTAAATTTAACAACCTATCATCAAAAGTTTAGATAAAAACTGTTAAAATAGAATAAGAAGTATTTAAAAAATTGAGGAAAAAAATCATGACTGTCGCATCAGAAAAACAAATTTATACCCAAGAAGAATATTGAAAATGTGTTCTTTTTAATCATTTAGTGGCAATATGAGAATATATGCTCTAATCAAACACATTGAAACCCCAATGACTTCCTATTCTCCTGATCATCAAAAATCTATCAAACAGTTTAAAATCGTCATTGAAAAACATCCAGATGGCTATGTTGCTTATCCTATCGGTGTTGTGGGTGCAATTGTTGGCCAGGGAGATACTTACGAAGAGGCTTTATCAGATGTAAAATCCGCGTAAGACTTAGAGGGTAGAAATATTTGTATTAGTTTAACCCATGAGCGAACAAATCACAGTCACGACAGACCTAAGTAAAATTCTAGATCGTATTGATGAAAATCTTAAGGACCTTCGCAAGGAGACGAATCAGAAACTAGAAAAAATAGATCAAAAACTAGAAAAAATAGACGAGAGACTTACCAAAATAGAGGTAAGCCAAGCGAGATTAGAATCTGATGTCAGTACCTTAAAAGAAGATGTCAAAGAACTAAAAGGGTCAACTAAAGCACAAATCTGGACATTAATTGGTATTTTGGGAACCGCAGTTATCGGGACAGTGATTCGTTTTGTTATTACTGCTTTTCCAGGTAGTAATTCTTAATGTTTGAATAGGCGATGAATTAATTAAAAAATATAGTTTTAATTTATAGAGTTTTATGTTTTTAACGAAAAAAAGAAAATTTAGTTATGAACTACCATTAGAAGCATTAAATTGTATATATTTTTTATAATTATTCTTTATTTTAAATTAATCTTAAATCACCTATGCCACAAGTTTCTCAACAGGAATTAATTGCAGGGGCAAAACAAGGAAAAGTGATTAGTTTTCCCACGGATACCGTTCCTGCGTTAGCTGCTTTACCTGACTTTGCTTCTCTAATTTTTGCTACCAAAAAACGACCCCCTGATAAACCTTTAATTTTGATGGGTTCGTCTCCTCAAGCTATTTGGAAATATGTTAAAGGAACCCCCGAAGAATTCCGAATCTGGGAAGAAGTTGTTAAGCAATATTGGCCAGGTCAATTAACGTTAGTTTTATCGGCTTCTGAATTAGTTCCAAAAGCGATGAATCCCCTTGAACCTAGTACCATTGGAGTCCGTATTCCTAATTCTATCATTGCCCAAAATATACTGAAGCAAACGGGTTGTTTAGCCACCACTAGCGCAAATTTATCAGGGGAACCTCCCCTAGAAGACTTAAGTGAAATTGCGGTTAATTTTCCTGATGTTTTAGTCTTAAATGAAGAACCGTTAAAGAATCGGAAAAAATACGGTAGTGGTTTACCTTCAACTGTGGCAAAATGGACAAATACAGGCTGGAAAATTTTGCGTCAAGGCAGTATTAAATTAACAGGAACTGAATAATGGAAGAGATAGAAACCCTACAAAAAGAACTAAAAGCGACTCAATTGGCTTATGAAATGACGGCACAAATTAGTCAGTTTAAAAGTAGTTATTTAGCCAAAACGGCACACGAGTTACGTTCCCCTTTAAGCAGTTTAATGGGGTTACATCAATTAATTTTAGGGGATTTATGCGAAGATCCTCAAGAAGAAAAAGAATTTCTTCAACAAGGGTTTGAAGCAGCGAAAAAATTAGTGGAAATTATTGATAGAATTGTTACCATTTCTAAGATTGATTACGGAACAATTTCTCTTAATGTTGAACCAGTTTGCTTAAACAATATAGTCAAAGAAGTTTATGAATTAACCGAGTTTCAGGCAAAAAATTATAGTTATAAAATTGATGTAAAGCAGTCTGAAACTGACATTTTTATCCAAGCAGACAAAGCCCGTTTAATTCACGCTTTAACTACTTTAGTTGATCTCGCCCTAAGTCTGATGGAAAAAGGAACAATTACCCTCACCAGTCAATTAAATGAAAGAGAAAATATCGCGAAACTTCTGATTGATGTTCCTTGTTCTCTTCAGCAGTGGCAAAAACAACAAGAAGATTTACAAACTTCTGATTTAACATTAGCTTCCCTTAAAAAATGGAATAATAATTTACAATTATCTCCAGGAATGAGTTTCGTATTATGTCAAACTTTATTAGCAAAAATGGGGGGAAATTTAACAATTTTAGATATTTCCCCCGACCATGAATCAGAAACTCTTACACGGTTACAGTGTCTAATGCCTTTGATTCCTCTATCATAGAACCATTTCCTAAAGAAATGGGGTTAATCTCATAGGCATTTTGTAGAACCATTGTGGTCGATTGATTTTCCTGAAATCCAATTTTTTGGTAGAATTTTTGTTGATAGGTTGTCATTAGATAAACCCTTTCTACTTGACTGATTAAAGGATGACTTAAAGCCGTTTCTACTAACTTACGACCTAATCCTAAGCCTTGGTATTCTTTATGAATAACCACATCCCAAATCGTAGCCCGATAAATACCGTCAGAGATTCCACGACAAAAACCAATCATTGTTTTACCATCCCAAACTGTCACCACGGGATTACTATTGAGAACGGCAGTTTTTAAATTGTTTATGCTTCTTTCTCTAGCCCAAAATGCTGCTTGATTAAACAATATTTGTAATTGTTGATAATCAACTTTTGACTTTTGCAGAGAAAACTGAATATTACTACAATCCATTGTTAGTAATTCCTATGAATGTTAATTGAGAGACTAATGGGTTGAGATAACAACCCCAATTGAAGGAACTAAAACGATTATTTTTGAGACGCTAAGAGAATTGTAGCGAATTTTACAAAAAAATCAATCGTCTTGGCCATGAGTTTGTGTTTATTTGTTGACATTTGTGGAACATCTAACAATCCTTCCCTGTCCTTTTCTGTAGGTGGTGCTAATACTTGATTAAAGGTCATTTAGGTCGGTTTTTTGGATAAATCAGCCGATAAAGGCCTTATGGCATAGCAGAGAATTTACATTGCCAATAACTGCTCAATGATCAGAAATTGAGTCAAAATTTGGTGTGTTCAAAGCCAAAATATTTAGTATCATCAAGGCGAAAACCTACCCCTATTATTTTATATTATTGGTTTGAACGAGGATATGTTAGTATTGTCTTGCCCTGCAACGTCCCTAGACTTATTACCCCCATCGATTTCTGGAGAATATTGCTCTCGTATTCCCCTCAATTTATACAATTGTGCAACAGGGGAAGAGTTGTCAACCCAAGCAGCTATAGGAAGACATCTTAAGCTATTAGAAACAAGCATAACTAACCACTTTATACAGGTTCAATTATGTGAAGATGGTTACTTAGCTTGGTTATCGTTGAATGATCTTCAAACTTTAGAATCTTCTCCTAAAACTTATCAACATAAAAAGATATCTCGTAGGAAAATTGAAAGTAAAATATTTGATATTATTAATTTTACCAAAGCAGCGATGCAACAACCTAATTATTACTTATGGGGGGGGACAATTGCCCCTAATTATGATTGTTCGGGATTGATACAAGCTGCTTTTTGTGCATCGGGAATCTGGCTACCTAGGGATTCTTATCAACAAGAAGCTTTTGTTAAAAAGATTTCTTATGATAAATTATTACCAGGGGATTTAATCTTTTTTGCTAATAATAGAGTGGATCATGTTGCCCTTTATTTAGGGAATGGTTATTATATTCACAGTTCAGGACAAGATGTCGGCCGCAACAAAATTGCTATTGATCCTTTATCTGATCAAGGGGACAAAATTAGTACATACTATTATGAAAAAATTTATAGTTTTGGGCGGGTGATGGAAAGTTATTGTCCTGAGATGAATTCAGACTATTATAGAGAAAGGAGTTAAGCGATCGCTAATCAATAGGGACTCTATGGACTTAATTTTATGCCATCAGACGGTTGATTTTGACGCATTAGGGGCAGCCGTCGGTTTGTCTCGTCTCAAAGTAGGAAGTCGTATTGTTTTAACCGCTGGGGCCCATCCAAAGGTTAAGGATTTTTTAGCATTACATCGAGACGAAATCTCTCTTATTGAGTTAAGAAGTGTTAATCCGAAGCAAATTCGTCATTTAATTGTAGTAGATAATCAGCAAATTAACCGTCTAGGAAAAGCAGCCGATTGGTTGAGTTTACCTCAGATTAAAAGTGTTGAATTATACGATCACCATATTAATACTGTATCCGATATTCCTAGCCATTTTCAACAAATAGAACCAGTAGGGGCAACTACAACTTTAATTGTGGAAAAAATGCAGCAAGAAAATATCAAACCTAACCCCATTGAAGCGACGATTATGGCGTTAGGAATTCATGTAGATACAGGTTCTTTAACCTTTCCTCAATCTACTGCTAGAGATGCGAAAGCGTTAGCTTGGTTAATGGAAATGGGGGCAAATGTTAAGATCATTGCTGAGTATTGTGATCCTGGTTTTACCCCTCAATTACAAGGAATATTTACGGAGGCTTTAGAGCAATTAGAGATAAAAAATATTAGGGGTTATCAGGTTGGTTGGGTACTGATTGAAACAGAAAATTTTGTAGCAGGATTATCCAATTTAGCGGAAAGATTAATCGAATTAACCGAAAGTGATGCCTTATTATTTGCCCATAGTTATCACAAACGACACAATGATAAGCCTTATCCTGAAAACCGTTTAATTATTATTGGCCGTACTCGTATTGAAGGAACCAATCTCAATCAATTATTCTCAGTTTATGGAGGTGGTGGCCATAGTCAAGCTGCTTCTTTGATGTTAAGAAATGTCGATGCTGAAATTAAATTAAAGCAAGTAGTAGAAGAATTTATTACCCAAATTCCTCACCCTTTAACTGCAAGAGATTTAATGTCTTCTCCAGTGAGGACTATTCGTCCAGAAACTACCATAGAACAAGCACAAAGGGTCTTATTTCGCTATGGCCATTCAGGGTTATCGGTCGTGGATGAAAACGATCATTTAGTGGGTATTATTTCCCGTCGAGATTTAGATTTAGCCTTGCATCATGGGTTTAGTCATGCACCAGTAAAAGGATATATGACCAAAAACTTAAAAACCATTACTCCTGATACTTTATTACCTGATATTGAATCCATCATGGTAACTTATGATGTAGGAAGATTACCTGTTATTGATGATGATAACTTATTAGGCATTGTTACTAGAACTGACTTATTAAGACAAATTCATCAACAGAGAAAGGAGGTTAAAGATGAAAATGGAAAAAGAGTAGCAACGGTTTCTTGTTTATTACCTTCAATTCGTAACTCTTTGGAACCTTCTATTTGGAAATTATTAGAAGAAATTGCCCAAGAAGCAGAACATAAAGGCTGGAATTTATATATTGTGGGAGGGGCAGTTAGAGATTTATTACTAACAGAAAATAATCAAAAAGTTTTGCTTCAAGATATTGATTTAGTAGTGGATGGATTTCATTGTTCTGCTGATGTTGGGGCAGGAGTTGAATTAGCTTCAACTATACAAGAAAAATACCCTAACTGTCGATTGTCAGTGCATGGAGAGTTCCAGACAGCAGCTTTGTTATGGCATAAAGATCCAGAATTTGGGTCACTATGGCTCGATATTGCAACCTCGAGAACTGAGTTTTATCCTTACCCTGCTGCTAACCCAGAAGTAGAAGCGAGTTCTATTCGTCAAGACTTATATAGACGGGACTTTACTATTAATGCTTTAGCAGTTAAATTAACGCCACCAAGGGAAGGCGAATTATTAGATTTTTTTGGTGGTTTATTAGATTTAAAAGGGAAAGAAGTTCGGGTACTTCATGCTAATAGTTTTATAGAAGATCCCACAAGAATTTATCGTGCAGTGCGTTTTGCTGTGCGCCTCAACTTTGAAGTTGAACCCCAAACAGAAGCTTATATTCGTTATGCTATTGAAAGCGGTATTTATGAAAGATTAAGACTCAAAAATCATGTAGCTCCGGCTTTAACGACACGCTTAAAAGCCGAATTAAAATATATTTTAGAAGCAAATTATTGGAAACCTGCCTTACAATTACTTTCAGATTTAGATGCTTTAAAATGTTTGCATAATCAAGTTATTTTAGATGATAAAATATGGTGGCAAATTCGCTGTGCTTCTCGCTGGTTAAAATATCTTGATCCTGATAATAATACTGGTCATTGGTTAATTCGTCTAGAAATACTAATCTCTCAAATTAATATAGAAGAAAGAAAACAAGTTGGTCTTAATTTACAATTACCTAAAGATAGTACACAAAGAATTAAAACAGTTGAAGAAACTTGTTTAGAACTCAATCAAACCTTACCTAAATGTCAGAAAATAAGTGAAAAATATAAACAATTAAAATCTAAAAAGTTACCTGATTTGATTCTAGTTGCTGTTAATTCTGATAAACAAATTAGACGAATTATTTGGCAATATTTAACCCAATGGTCAAAGGTTGAAACACCTTTAAATGGTAATGATTTAAAACGCATGGAATATAAACCAGGACCAAAATATAAGATAGTTTTAGATAAGTTACTCAGTCTTACCTTAGATGGAGAAATTAACAGCAAACAAGAAGCCAAAAAATTGGTTAGAGAGATGATGGAACTCTCAATTTACTGATTATAAATACCCCTAACACTGAACTCGAGTTAGTTGGGTAATGACGTGATCATCTACTTTTCAAATCAAGCTAGTTTTAGTCTTTGTTTTCAAATTTATAACCCATATACTTAATTTCTAGAACAAACTTATTAGCAACCAATTCTTTCAGTTCGTCGTCGTAGTAGTGAGAATAATGTAATCGTTTAGATTTATGTTTTTTGGGAAGAGTTTCAGGTGTAATTCCTATTAGTTTACAAACCTTATTCCAGTCACTTTCCAAGTTTTCAAATTTTATTAGATAATCAATATCTCTATCAAGTTTTATATTATATAAAGAGTCAGGTATTTTTAGATTTTCATATATTTTCTCCAATATTCTAGTTTTTAGAGAGGGTAACAACAAAAAATTTCTAGGTCTAGGAACAGAATATAAAAGTTTTATAAACTTGTCTCTATCCCACTGAGTGCGTCCAGAGTGAGGGGAGAAGTACCAAGATATCATCATATCCCAAGGATTACGAATAACAGCAAATCTAAACATTTTTTTATAGGTATCATAATCGATCTTATTTTTATATTCCTTCAATTTTGAGTGTTTTTTTAAACTTAGTTGGTCATTAAATAACCAAAAACTGTTATTAGGATTACTCTTGTCTTTATACACAATTCTATCTTCAGAATACTTCATTAAAAGACTTTGAATGCTTGTACCTCCCGTTTTAGGAATATGTACAAAGATAAAATTATGACTCAGTGAAATCATCTGTCTGAATTTTTTTCCAATTATATTTTATAACGCCACATGGTACAGAGTTGTTTATCATAAGTCAAGTCCGGCGAGTTTCAATCTTCCACTATATTGATACTTCTGTGCGATAGCGCCGGAACGTAGTGAGGAACTTCTTGAATTGGGTCCAAGGATAAACGTATCCTTTGTATCTGAAGCTTTTTCAACTATTGCGATAAAATTAATGGTAATTTATCAACCATCGATTATCAGCTATGAAGCAAAACCCTGACACCTCTGCGTTTATAGGAAAGGAGATGGCGGCCAACCATACCAGCTATCATCATCCACAGGGAAATCATTGGCAACCTCAAAGGAGATCAGAACCCTCATTTTATTATTTTGCCTATGGTTCTTGTATGTGTCCAGTAGATTTAAAACGGACTTTTGGGGAGAATACTTATCAGTATGTGGTGGGAATAGGGATATTAGAGGGATATCGCTTAGGGTTTTATCGTCGTTCCCTACGGCGTAATTGTGGGGCGTTAGATGTGGTTGAGGACCGTCATGCTAAAGTAGAAGGGGTATTGTATCATCTTCCTTGGCGGTTTAGCGATCGCTTGGATGAAAGAGAGGAAGTTCCCCGTAATGGTTATCGTCGACAGTCTGTTACTATTCAGAGTCAAGGAAGAGTTTATACGAATGTGAGAACCTATGTGGTTATCGATAAATTATCCCAAGAATTAGCTCCTAATGATTGGTATTTGAATGTGGTATTACGGGGTGCAGTAACTTGTGGACTCTCTGAAGAATATTGTTGGAATTTGTTTAATCATATGTATCAATTACAATTGCAACAAAACGCTTTAATTGCTGTGGATGAATGTGCTTAAAATACAGAAAATTTTGTGTTTTATTATCTTTGTAGGGATTTATCAGCTAGGATAATTTTATCTTTTGGGATGCCTATTTTAATTCACAATTTCTTTTCACTAAAAGACATATCTCTGATGCTTTTAATCATAACCTTTATGGATTCCACTCTTCACTTATGCTATCTTAAGAAGAAGATAACAGAATTTATACTTATCAAATTTTTAGGATTTTCTTGATAATTATGAACGATATGACAATACAATCTCTCCAAACTCAATGGCAATTTTTAGAAAAACGTCCCCATCGATGGCGAAAGCAACTGTATATTAAAGGGAGAAAACAAAGAGCTTTTACCCTTTGGATGAATATGCTTGTTAATGAAATGACTCCAGAAGAAGTAGCTGATAATTGGGAACTGCCTCTTGCTGCTGTTCATGAAGTAATTGAATATTGTGAAACCCATCAAGAACTTTTACAGCAAGAAGCAGATATTGAACGTCGTCACCTAGAAGAAAAAGGAATTCCCATTGAGCCTAAGACTACTCAGGTAAATGCTGTTTATTAACTGATATAATAATTGTAAAAAAACTGAGATTATGAAAGAAAACTTATTTAAAAAAGTTGCTTTAATCACGGGTGCATCCAGTGGGATTGGAGGAGCGATCGCCCATCGTTTGGCAGAGGAAAATTATCGCTTAGTTATTTGTGCGCGTCGTCAAGAAAGATTAGATCAATTAACCAAAAAGTTACAAGAAAAAAATAGTGAAATGTTAGCCCTAAAAGTTGATTTACGTCAAGAAGCAGAAATATTAACTATGTTTAACACAATTAGGAAACAATGGGGAGGAGTTGATATATTAATTAATAATGCAGGTTTAGGGCATAAAGAACCCTTGATGACAGGGGAAACCGAAGCATGGCGAGAAATGTTAGAAGTCAATGTATTGGCCTTATGTATTTGTACCCGTGAAGCAATCAAAGATATGAGCGATCGCAATGAGGGTCATATTATTCATATTAGTTCCATGTCCGGTCATCGCGTGCCATTATATAGTGGGGTTTATGCTGCGAGTAAATACGCAGTGAGGGCGTTAACAGAAGGGTTACGACAAGAGTTAAGAGAAGCCAATAAAAACATTAAAATATCTGCTATTAGTCCGGGGTTTGTCGAGACAGAATTTGCTGAAAAATATAACAATAATAAAGAAAAAGCACAAGAACTTTATAGTCGTTTTCCAGTCTTACAACCAGAAGATATTGCTAACGCCGTTTACTATATTTTATCCCAACCTAACTATGTACAAGTCCATGATATTTTATTGCGTCCTACTCAACAAAAAAGTTAAGTTTTCGAGGGAAAGTTATTCTTTTAAAACTTGTTCATGGGTTATAACTAATCTTATCGAATAAGATTTCTAGGGATTTTCATCACATCATTAAAATTTCATTTTTAACGAGACGTAACTTAATATTAGGAACAGTAGGCTGGTCAAAATAGTAACCTTTTACAGCTTCTTTAACATTAGTTTTCAGTTCTTCCCAATTATCCCCTTGAGTAAAGATTTCTTCAGTCAAACATTCTGCAATAAACCCACCATCTTCTTCTTGGGAAACTTCAAAAACAATTGTTTGATTCATATTACTTAACTATATGTAGGTTTAGATTGAGTTCAGTCTATCATAAAATGAGTCCTTTTTGCTGTCTTGACCTTCCTTTGATTGCTCATGATAGTATTCATTTTTGTCAGGTTTTACAGGTTAATTATTAACAGATAATTTAATTATTTTTAAAGATTTAATTCCAGAAAAACTCAGAGTTTACAATTTTGTGATAAAGCGTAACAGTTTTAAAAGTTAACAGTAAAATCAAGAAAAGTATACCATTAACTTACCTTGGTTCCTGTGACTCGATCCTATTCTGCCCATACCCTTCCCCAACGGAAACAACCTTGGCATACTTATTCTGTGGCCAAAACCTTAGACACCTTGGGAACAAACCCCCAAACCGGTTTAGATACAGAAAATATTAGTCAACGACAACAACATTATGGCCCCAACGAAATAGAAGAAAGCGCAGGCCGGAGTAACTGGGAAATATTGCTCGATCAGTTTACCAACATTATGTTAATTATGCTGATCGTTGTCGCGATTATTTCCGGTATTTTAGATATAGTCGAATTAAGAAATAGTGGCACAACCAAAAGCGGACTTCCCTTCAAAGATACCATTGCTATCTTCTCGATTGTTATTTTAAACGGACTTTTAGGCTATTTACAAGAAACTCGTGCCGAAAAAGCCCTAGCTGCTTTAAAAAAGTTATCCTCTCCCCGAGTACAAGTGGTTCGAGACGGAAAACGTCAAGAAATTGACGCACCCTTATTAGTTCCTGGAGATATAATTTTAGTCGAAGCCGGAGATACTTTATGTGCTGATGGTCAAATTATAGAGGGATCTCATCTCCACATTCGTGAGTCAGCGTTAACCGGAGAAGCACACCCAGTCGAAAAACAGGTCTTAACCCAAGGGTTAGAAGAAGAAACCCCTATCGGCGATCGCATCAATATGGTCTTTACTGGAACCGAAGTGGTCCAGGGACGGGCAAAAGTGGTGGTTACCGCTACAGCAATGGACACAGAACTGGGAAAAATCGCCGAAATGTTACAATCGGTGGAAACGGAAGACACCCCCTTACAGCAACGGATGACCCAGTTAGGGAACGTTTTAGTTACAGGTTCGTTGATCATGGTTGCGTTGGTGGTGATAGGGGGAACCTTAAAAGCGGGATGGGGACTGCTACAAGAGTTAGTGGAAGTCTCCCTAAGTATGGCGGTTGCTGTGGTCCCAGAAGGTTTGCCGGCCGTGATCACTGTAACTTTGGCCTTGGGAACCCAACGCATGGTTAAGCGTCACGCTTTGATCCGTAAACTCCCGGCCGTAGAAACGTTAGGATCGGTCAATGTTATTTGTTCTGACAAAACAGGAACCTTGACCCAAAATAAAATGGTGGTTCAAGAAGTAGAAACTTTAGAAGGGAACTATCAAGTAACAGGAACCGGTTATGAACCAGTAGGAGAGTTTATTTGTAGCGAGGCTCAACGTAGTATTAATTGTAGTCGTTATGGTGCGCTACAAGCTTTATTGTTTACCAGCGTCTTATGTAATGATGCCCACTTGTCCCAAGAAGGGAAAGACTGGAACATTATGGGTGATCCCACCGAAGGATCATTACTCGCTTTAGGGGGAAAAGCAGGGTTAAAACAGTCAGGGTTAGAAAGAGAATATGCAAGAGTCGGAGAGTTTCCCTTTTCTTCCGAACGCAAACGCATGAGTACCATTTGTCAAGGACGTGAGACAGGCGATCGCTGGCCCAGTTGGCAAAGTCAATCGGATCATCAATATGTCTTGTTCACCAAAGGTTCCCCCGAATTAATCTTAGAACGATGTGAATATTATCAACAAGGGGAACGGGTTCATCCTCTAACCGAAGCACAAAAAAAACAAGTGTTGCGAGGGAATAATGGTATGGCGAAACGGGCGTTACGGGTGTTAGGGTTCGCCTATCAACCTTTAGAACAGATCCCCGACGTAACCCAAGCGGAGGAGGCCGAACAAGGGTTAATTTGGTTAGGGTTAGTGGGAATGATGGATGCACCTCGACCCGAAGTTAAGTCTGCCGTGGCTAAATGTAGGGCTGCCGGTATTCGTCCTATTATGATTACAGGAGATCATCAACTAACCGCCCAAGCGATCGCTCAACAGTTAGGGATCATCCAACCAGAGGATCATCTCTTAACCGGAAGAGAGTTAGAAAAGTTATCCCAACCTCAGTTAGAGGAAGAGGTAGAACAAATCAGCGTTTATGCCCGTGTCTCTCCTGAACATAAATTACGCATTGTCCAAGCATTGCAGAAGCGCAACAAATTTGTGGCTATGACGGGGGATGGTGTTAATGATGCCCCAGCCCTCAAACAAGCGGATATCGGCATTGCTATGGGCATTACTGGCACGGATGTGAGCAAGGAAGCGAGTGATATGGTGTTGTTGGATGATAATTTTGCTACCATTGTCGCTGCTACAGAAGAGGGACGGGTGGTTTATAGCAATATTCGTCATTTTATCAAGTACATTTTGGGGAGTAATGTGGGGGAAGTCATTACCATTGCAGCAGCCCCATTGATGGGACTTTCTGGTGTCCCTTTAATACCCTTACAAATTCTCTGGATGAATTTAGTGACGGATGGTTTACCGGCTTTAGCTTTGGCTGTTGAACCGGCTGATCCTCGTATTATGGAACGTCCTCCTTCAAGTCCTAAAGAAAGTATTTTTGCCCGTGGTTTGGGGTCTTATATTGTGCGTATTGGCATCATTTTTTCCATTGTTACTATTACTTTAATGCGTTGGGCTTTTTATGATTCTCAACAGCCTGGTCATGATCCTGAAAGTTGGAAAACAATGGTTTTTACTACCCTTTGTATTGCACAAATGGGTCATGCGATCGCTGCTCGTTCTACGACTCGTTTAGCTATTGAAATGAACCCTTTTTCTAACCTTTATCTTTGGGCTGCAGTTATTGTTACAACTATCCTACAATTGATGTTAGTTTATGTTGCTCCGCTACGAGCTTTCTTTAATACGACGGTGTTAACAGGAGAACAATTGGTGATTTGTTTACTGTTTAGTAGTTTGATGTTTGTTTGGGTGGAATTTGAGAAAATTTTGTTACGAATTTATCGTAAATTGAAACATTAGTCCATTGTAGGGGTCAACGGTTGTTGATCCCTACGGAAAACAGAATGGATGCTTTTTTAATAGACTTAACATACATCTTTAGTGTATAGTCCACACATCACAAGCTTATATTGCTAAAATAACAGACAAGAAAGGCTTACACTATAAGAATGGAGTTACTAGATGGTTCAAGCGGTGAGAATTCGTAAGATCCAAGAGATAGAAGTGAAAGGGATAAGCGATCGAATAAAACAAGCTCGCTTGTCGTTACCCAGAAATGGAAAAACCTTAGACGATCTTTGTCATGAGGTTGGTATTAGTCGAACTTATTGGTACGACATCGAGAATGATCGAATAAGAGGTGCTTTGTCCATCGAGAACCTCCAAAAAATAGAAAAGGCTCTTGATATTAACTTGGGGGTAAGTTTTGATGATTAACTGGATCGATTACATTGTACCCATTAGCGTCTCTATCACAGCTATTTCCATCGTTATTGGCGGTTTATTGTGGGCTGTGAATTTGATGATTAATTCTGAACTAAAATCTTTTGAAGCTAAATATACTAAGGATTTTAGTGAGTTCAAAACTAAATACACTGAAGATTTCGGTGATTTTAAGACCGAATATACAAAAGCATTTAGTGATCTTGAACTTCGTTTAACTAAATTGTTAGCAGAAAAAGATTAATCTCAATACTGAAAATGGTGGGTTACGACAGATTATTAGATACTGCTTAAATCCTAATTTATAGCCGTCTAACCCACCCTACCATACTTTAATACCACGGTATTAACAGGAGAACAATTAGTGATCTATTTATTGTTTAGTAGTTTGATGTTTGTTTGGGTAGAATTTGAGAAAATTTTGTTACGAATTTATCGTAAATTTAAACATTAATCCATTGTAGGGGTCAACGGTTGTTTACTCCTTTAGAACAAGTTTATGCTACTATTCTTTATTATTTACAGATATTATCTTGATTTTAGATTTAGCAAAAGCTGTCAAAGAAGAGAATAGGTGGGCAATAAATAAAGATTTTTATATTAATCTTTTGAGCATCATTTTTTGCCCACCCTACGCTCTTGAAAAGAATTTATTTTTGTCTTTTTTTAACCAAGAAACCAGCACTACTCATTAATAATAACCCTAACAAGCTACTGGGTTCAGGGGTTGTTTGTGCTTCTCTGGTTGCTAAAACAACTGTTCCTCCTTCCCCACCAAATAGAGTTACTTGACCTTGATCAAAAGGATCACCAAAAACAGTTCTTGGAGAATTAGTTATGGATACTCGACTATCTGTAGCTCCTCCTACAAAGAAATAACTTACATCAGATGGAAAAGGCGCGATATCGCGAAACTGAAAGTCTATAAAATCTGAACCTATGTCACCCGGTAAGTCAAAGGTGATTTCCGTTTCTGTTGCTATTAAGTTAACACCAGTATTCACAATTTCTCCATTACTGGGTGAGATAATCGTATTAGTGTAGTTGGGACTGTTGAATACTAACTCCCAATTTACAATATTAGCGAGAGCAATCGTTCCTAACGTGCCATCGGTTTCAATCGTTCCCATGACATCAACATTCCCAGTACAAAAAAAAGGATTACAAGGTGCGGAATTGGAAAAGGTATAGGTAAAAGCTTGAACGGACTGGGTAGAGAGAGTCGTAACAGCGAGGGTAAGGGGTGCTAGGATAATTTTTGTTAATGTGTTCATAATTAAAGTAAACTCCCCACAAAGAAAGAAAAACGAACTAAAAAGAGTTTATTACCCCCCCCGATTTTGTCAATGGCTATTTTCGGCTGTTTGTAAGCAATTTTGTCTTTTTTTGGCTTTTTACTTCAATTTTTGAGCTTTTATATTACTGTTTAGAAGCCCTGCGTTACTATAATTAAACGAACCATTTAGAAAAAAATCAATGACTCAATCCTATAATGTCATCATCGAAAAAGATGCCGATGGTTACTTAGTTGCATCTGTTCCCGGTTTAAAAGGATGTCACACCCAAGCAAAAAGCTATGATGAATTAATCGAACGAATTCAAGAAGCGATTGAACTTTGTTTAGAAATGGAGAATGAAGAATTTGAACCCTTAGAATTTGTTGGTGTGCAAAGAGTGACAATTAAACAATGAGTAATATTCCAGCAGTCACAGGAAAGAAAATGATTTAAACCTTAAAAAAAGCAGGGTTTACTGTTGCTATAATTAAGGGAAGTCATCACTTCTTAATTCATTCCGATGGGAAAAGAACAGTGATTCCTGTTCACGCTAAAGAAAGCATCGGAAAAGGATTATTCTCTCAAATTTTAAGAGATTGTGAATTAACTGTTAATGAATTTATTGATTTATTGTAAAAGGAAATCATAAGATGGATGACTTAACTTTAAACTATCCAGAAATCATTTTTTTATTGACTAAAACAAAGGACTTAAAAGAGATGACAATGAATTTATATGAAAAAGACTTTGCACAATGGTTATCAACCCAAACCGTTGCTTTAAAAAACCGCAATTGGGATGCAATTGA
>JASJDD010000038.1 GCA_030065735.1 Crocosphaera sp. | reverse complement strand
ATTGAGCCAGATTTGGGATGTACCCATCCAAGATGAGAGTGAAAGGTAGTCATTGACGGAACCTCCAGAGCTTGGGAAATGCGAGAAAAATTGAACAAGGAAGTCCGGCGAGGTTTCCTCGCCAAGGACAGGTCTTGTTTGAATAAATCGGATAAAGTACCCAGGGACTCTGGGAAACGAAAACGCCTGATTAGTCGTTCTGTCGGGGACCCAACAGTGGGAGATGTTGTCATCGTTTGTACCAATGTGTTCTAGATAAGTGGCGAAACCTCGCATAAGCGAGAATAACCGCCGAATGCCCTATCGTGAGTTAGGGAAGCCCCGTACAAAGCGTAGCGGCGTGCGTGGGAGGATGTCACCGATGAAACCCTGCATGGAAGGGGAAGGAGAAACTATGATCGATGATGCTATAACGTCCAGGAGGAAGATAGACTAACAGGGGAACATTGAGTAAAATGTCTTGGTCATCGCGATCGCTTCGTCTTAGGGCTGTTTCTTGCACTTGGGCTGCGATAATTTTGCCGACAATGAGGCTATTGTCGGCAAATCCGTCTATCATTCGATCCAGTTCACACTCTAAATGCAGATAACTGTCTTTGAGGTAAACAGTATCTATCTCAGAAGTGGCCAATGTGGGCAAAACTGATAAAGTGGGTTTTTGATTATCCTGACAACGAGCGGTGGCGGTTAAACTGGTAAGTAGTATTTGATTCGGTTGCGGAAAACTGACACTAAAGGCTTTTTCTCGAACAATATTTTGATAGGTGCCATGACGAGGGGTACAAATGAAACCAAAATAGTTATCCCAACCAAACGGCATGGCCATGTGTTTGGGTGCAAGATCGTAGTTGCTGTCTGCTTCTTTGGTGCCAATGATGACTAGAGGTGCCACCATAAAGAAACGATCCCATAAAGGTTGATTGAGATCCAGAGAAACGAAGCGATCGCTAGTAACTGAAGACATAAGCTTTACCTCTGGCAAGCATCGGACGAATATTCTAGATGTTAAATCGCCCTACCTTAATCATACTTATTACTAGAGAGTCTAACGGATTTTTGTACTGAAACTTTACAATGTCTTGAGTTTGTCTTCTAAGAAAGCTGCCACTTGCAATATTTTTAATTCTTGATAAGGTGCAGCAATTAATTGCACCCCTAAAGGTAGTTTATTTGGTCTTAACATAGGAAAAGATAACACAGGTAAACCAATAAAAGATAAGGGTTGAGTAAACCTACCTAAGTTGGGACGGATCAGGATTTCTTCTCCATTAATAATCATTTTTTCTTGTCCTAATGGAGTGGCAACACAAGGAGTTGTCGGAGCAATAATGACATCAACTTTTTGGAAAATTTGTTTAACTTGATCTCGATACCAACGACGAAATCTTTGTGCTTGTATGTACCAAGTATTGGGAATAAAAGCTCCTGCTAAAAAGCGATCTCTGGTGGCTGAATCAAAATCTTGAGGACGCGATCGCAAATTTTTTAAATGAAAGTTAGACCCTTCACAGGCAGTAATAATATAAGCAGCAGCCCTCGCGCGATGTGCTTCAGGAATGCTAATTATTTGCTCAGTATTTAATAATTTTGCGACAGTTTCAACAACTTCTAAAGCTTCTGTTTCTGCCCCTTCTTGAAAATAGTTACCTGTCACAGCAATTTTAAAATTATTAATGTCCCTATTCAACTGAGTAAAACATAATTGAGGAGCTAAGGAAGTACAAACAGGATCAGTTTTATCTTCTCCTTGTAAAACATCAAAAATAGCTGCCATATCTCTCACGGATCGAGTAAAGCCACCGATGTGATCTAAACTATTAGAAAATAAAACTGTACCAGAACGAGACAATCTTCCATAGGTAGGTTTTAAGCCAAAAACACCACATAAAGCAGCCGGCACTCTAATTGATCCATTGGTATCAGAACCTAAAGAAAAGGGGATTAAATTAGCAGCAACCGCAGCAGCAGAACCCCCAGAAGATCCTCCCGAAATTCTGCTTAAATCATAAGGATTTGGTGTTGCACCATAGTGACTATTTTCGGTTACAAACCCATAGGCATATTCATCCATATTTAAAGCACCAATTAAGATAGCTCCTGCTGCTTTCAATTTTCTAATTGCAGTCGCATCTTGAGACGCTGGTAAATTTTCTTGATTAATTTTTGACCCTGCTAAAGTTATAATACCTTCAATATCAAAGAGATTTTTAACAGCAAAAGGAACTCCTGTTAAAATACCTAAATTTTCACCTTTTGCTATTTTCTGATCAATGTTTTTTGCTTGTTCAAACGGCTTACTTTTGAGAACAGTTGTAAAACAATTTAGTTTCGGGTTTTGCTGTTCAATATTATGGATAAATTGGGTAATGACTTGAGTTGCTGTGATTTCTTGAGTTTGAATTTTTTGACTTAAGGCGATCGCATCTAAAGAATGAATATTCATGGTTTAAAAATTGGGGCTGCTTCAATAGTTTCAGGCAATTCAAATTCAGTAACTAACGTTGCAATTTCAGCAATTCTTTTCAAATTATCCACAACTCCTGGCATCAATTCAGGCTCAATAGGTAAATTAATAATGACAGAAGTTTGTTCAATGTATTCTTTGACGTTAATGTTGTCATTATTCATAATTAACAATTGATTCTTTTCTCTTGACTGTGAAACTAAAACTATTTTAATTAGAAATCAGAGGAAAGAAATAAAAATCTTCTCTTTTTCTGACTTCTTTTTGGTCTAATTAAGGTTAAACCATTCTATTTTTCTGACACCTTATTTGACATTTTCTTGACGATTCCTATCAAACCAATTGTCAATAATCCTATTGTTGTTTTAGGTTCAGGAATTCCCAATGATTCCAAAGCTGCATCAGCAATTAACTGATGTCCTCTTGTTGTAGGATGAACATTATCCCAAAAGAAAAATTCATCAGGATTACTACAAACTGAAGGAACGGTTGAATCAAAACAACCATCAGTTACATTAGTAAAGGGTGAAGATGGATTATTAATAATATTATTGAATAACGTATTGATATCAACTGGAATTAGATCGATATCTGATGAAAAATCAGCTAATAAACTTGCTAAACCATCGTTATGAGCTACCGTTAAATCATTTAAACAATCACCATCAAATTGATTATCGCTAGGGCAAATTCCGTCGACAGATTGATTAACTAGAGGAACATCTCCAATATTAGGTAAATTAAAAACTATAATGTTTTCAGCCCCAATTCCCACTAAAGAATTAATAGCTGTTTCTATATTACTTAAAGTTTGGTCAGGATTATCAAAAGGAGTGAAAGTCATACTATTTGTTGGCAAATAATCATTCCCTCCTATCCAAATCGCATAAAGTGCATTAGGATCAGCCACAGGATTATTAACAGCAAAATCGTTGATTTGTTGTTGTAAACCAGGTAAAGGAATTCCTGGTAAAGTGACATCTAAAGTATTATTAAACCCAGTCGTTGCTCCACCAAAAGAAAAATTAACAAAGGGAACTTGTAACTGTTGAGCAACAAGTTCTATCCAAACCGGTCCATTAGAAAATCGTCCTTCAAAATAAGGAGGACTAGGGGGAAAAGTTTGGGTTCCTGCTGTTGCTTCTAGAACAGCTTGATTAACATTACCTGTATCGGTTAAACTATCCCCAAATCCGTAAATGGTTGAAAAACCAGCAGCGATAGCAGGAGAAGATATTAAACCACTAATACTTACAAAAGAAGCAAATAAAGATAGTTTTTTCATTAAATTAAATGTTCAATTAAATTAACGCCTGTAGTATAACACTTCTCATACTGTCCAATCCTCGCAACATTCTATAGATCAGATGCGTCATGATCGCAGACATGAACACAGTTGATTGTGTTTTTCCTGTTGTGATGATCCAATGCTAGAGACTATGAAACTCACACTTATTGGTAAACTTATTGCTGTTACCAGTTTCGCTTTGACTGGTATTATACCTTGGGTTCCTTCTGAAGCATCTCCTTTTGATGAACAAGAAGTTAATCAGGATGATTTTATTGCGATCGCTAGACCCTACGGCAATAATAAATACGATTTACTGATCATACGACAAATACCAGGACAGCGACAGTGTTGGGAAGAAATAGAATCAAATTCAGTCACCACTATTGATCCTCTACTGCTCAACTTCAATTTTGCTGGGAGTTGTCAGCGTAGTACCGATAGTAATGGTTATTCTCTGCGTATTGATGGCCAAGACTTAGGACTGGACTATCTGTTAAGAATCGTCCAACGGAACGGGAAATTAGTCTTAGTGGGAACCCATCGTAGCGACCCCAGTCAACCGGATATTATTGTTGGTAGAAGCCAAGGAATGGCCTCAGGATTTTTGAAGATTAATTTAGATCCAGGCTGGCGATTCACCCAACGGGCTTATAATGGCAAAGTATTAGGCCATGTCTACTTAACAGGGGATAGTACCGCTATTCCTGCTCAGCCAGCTTATAATACCACTGATTCATCCACAGAAGAGGTTATCGTATCTGAGTCTGATTCTCCTGTACAAGAGATGACTTTCACCGCAGAAACTCAATCCTCTCGTATCTCTTCGGGTAATAATTTTACCTCTAGACCCTCTGGGAATATTTTACCTCCTCCTCCAAACCCCTCAGTTTCCAACGAACCCCCACCCTTGCCCAGTTTTTCGGAACTTCCTCCCCTTCAACCCCCAACCACTAAAAGTGTGAGTGGTGTGGTTCCTCCCCCATCTCCTAATGCTATGAATACGAACCGCAATAGTTCGGAGTCTTTATCTCGTTCCACCCAAACCGCTCAAAGTTATCGAGTTGTGGTTGCGGTTAATAGTCGTCGGGAGAAAACTCGTGTGCGATCGCTCTTTCCTGAAGCGTTTTCTACCTCTTATCAAGGTCGTTCTATGTTACAAGTGGGATTATTTAGTGATAAAAATAATGCCCAAAAAGCAGAAAAAAGTCTGAGAAGTATTGGATTACAACCAATTATTATTCAATAAACAAACTTTAGGGGTTTAATGATATTAAACTCCTATTAATTAATTTTGGCTTTCTAGAAATGGCATAACACTAACCTCCTAATAGAATCATTTTTATGATAATTTATCTGGTAATTATTTTAACTTAAAATTCAAGAATTCCAGGTTTATCTAATTTCCAATTATTTTTTTCATGGGTTTCGGTAACAATAGCTGGTTGTAATAGTTTAAAATTACTCGAAATATTAGGTTTAAAACCTCGACAGTCAAAAACATCTTCAATAGTTTTGTAGTTATATTCGTTGACTCTGAGATTATCACTAGGAACTAAATAAGTCACTACTTCTCTTTCTACTATCCAAAAATTACCTCGACGTTCCTTTTCTAAAATAACAGTTTTACTTTTACCTAAGCGACGATCTTCTCTACTTTGTTTGGTTTCTGATACTGTTTAATAATTCTGGAACTTGATTTAACTGTTCTTGAATTTGCGATCGCTCTTCTTCAAAGATTGTTAATTTTTCATTTATTCTTGATACATTATCTTGAATCACTTCATTATTTTCGTTTACTGTTTTAATTATATTTTGAATCACCTGACTCAATTCATCAGCAGAAGGATAACCTTTATATTGTTTTTCTAACCTATCGATTCTTTGTAAAACTATATTAATTTGTTGATTTAATTCATTTTTTGTTACTAAACTATCACGAATATCCTGTAAAGAGTCTGAAGCGAGTTGTGCAACTTGAGCAGTTAATTGTTCTTTTTCTTGTTTAATTTCTTCTAAATCAGATTTATATTGATCTCGTTCATTTTCTGTTTGCTTAAGTTGCGATCGCAGTTTATTAGTAGAATAATTAGGATCAAAATTTAAGATTCCTAATGTTTCTAGTTTCCATTCTTTTTTACTCGCATTAGGAAGTAAATTGACTGTCGCAGGTTGTACTAAAATAAAGACTTTATTTTCGGAATCGTCATAGGATTGAAACTCAAAAAATGATTGAAGACTTTTCTGGTTAAATTGATTAACTGTCAATTTATCACTAGGAAGTAACCATTCTTTTCCATCTTCTGTTTCAATAATCCAATAACTACCATTTGTTACTTCTATTAACAATTTTTCTTTTGAGTAAGCGTAATAAGATTCGAGGTTAACTTTAGTAACTTTATTGTCCAAAACACGAGGAATTGTGTTATATATTTCGATGATTTCGGAGATAGAGAAATTAATTTTATTCATGTTTAATCTGTGATGTTTAATTGTAAAATTAAACTGAGTTTGCGATAGAAATAACTGGAATCTGAGTAACCCGATGTAAAGGTTTAGTTGTTTTTTCAGTGGTGATAAATTCGTCAGCTTCAACCGAAATAGCTGAAGCGACTTGCAAAGAATCTAAAGCATTTAATCCGTATTTAGTCGCTAATTCTTCGGCTAATTCAATAATTAAATCTAATTCATTAGACCAAAAAGTACAGCTAGAAAAAAAGCTGTGATAAAATTCAACTTCATTTTCTTGTTGATAGTATTTAGCTTTAGCCAATATTTCTAATCGCACAAAACAACGAGAACAAAACTGTCTCTGATCATCGTCTAAAATCAATATAGCTTTTGATGAAACGACATCAGTACCTCTCGCAGCAGCAATCAATACACCAGAGTCTAAATAACTTTTTATCATCGGTTTCTACCTCTGATTTCATCTATTTCTGCTTCTATTTCTTCCCAATTTTTTAATTGAACACTGGGATCAGCTATAATTTTTTTTCTCAATTCCCAGAGTTTTTTCCCCAATTCTGTTTTGGGTTCATATTCAAATTTTTTCTGTTGTAAACTATCCATAAATCTTCTGAATAAATGAGTTGTTTTATAAAAGATTCAATTTCAAAAATTTTAAGCTGATATTCAGTATTTTCCAAAACACGAGGAATTGTGTTATATATTTCGATGATTTCCGATATAGAGAAATTAACTTTATTCATGTTTAGTCTGTGATGTTAAATTGTAAAATTAAACTGAGTTTGCGATAGAAATAATTCTTAATTTTCATGATAATTGATTTATTAATTCTCTTAAAATTGTAAGACTCCTCTTTCTATTAGTTCCCAAGTTTTACCACTAGAAACAGAATTAACGATCGCAGGTTGTACGATTTGAAAATGAGTGGTATAATTAGGATTATAGTTAAGACATTCAAATAAAGCTTCTAGAGTTTTGTAGTTATATTCGTTAATACTGAGATTTTCACTAGGTATTAAATGTTCACAATTTTCTTCTGTATAAACTAAATAATTACCTCTACGTTTTTTCTCTAAAATAACAGCTTGACTTTTGCCTAAACGGCGATCGCTTGCACTTTGTTTAGTTTCTGATACTTCTATTGCATTACTAAGTATAGGTTGATTGACTTGTTGTTTTTTGCCCTTATCATAATCAATTTCTTGCTTTTCATTCTTTATGTTTTCTGATATTTTTTTGTCTGTTTCCTTAATATGATTTACTAATGTTTGTTTTGTTGATATAACTGTTTCTTCAAGTTGTTTAATTTCTTTGTTAGATTTATTTTGTTGTCTCTGTAAGTTATCTAAATCTTTCTTTAATTCGTTGTATAGATGAGAAAGTGCTTCCTGATGTTTTTTATTCAATCCCCTTCCAATATTCTTGGACATTCGCCTATTTTTATCAAAGGTAAAGATTATTAAACCAGTAGCAAAAACACTAGAAATCAGAAAAATAATCTTGAATATTTGATTATCTTTCTTAAGTGCGTTTAATTCTTCAGAAATTTGTTCAATTGTTTTCTCAGGAGTTCCATTTGTGATTTCATTTAATGCTTTAATTTCTTTATCTAACTCTGTTTGTTTATCGGTTAAGAATTTGTTGATTTGTTCATTTGTTTTCGGACCAAATACTCCATAATATTTTGCAGGAATATTTTGTGTAACAAAAAAATCTAATTGCTTCTGAACTATTTCAACTTTATCTTTAGTTAGTCCATTTTTCAAAGGATCAATAACTTTTTCAGACATTTCTTTTAAATGAGCATCAATTTTATTTATAATTTCTTCAGCTTTTTTTTTCTTTTCTCCTTGTAATTTAGTGAGTTCTTGTTCACGAAAGTTTTTAAGTTCTTTTTGTAAATTGTTTAACTCTTTGCTAAGTTTATCGCTTTTAGTTGATAAGCGACTTGCTTGATCTGTAGCAGCTTTTTTTAACTGTCCAATAAATTTAGTTTTTTCTCCTTTAAACTTATTATAAGCAGTTTTAATTTGTTCAATTTCAAGAGATTGTGATTTATTTTCTTGTGTAACTTGTGTTAGTATTGTTTCCGAATTTGAAGAAGCCGGTTGTTGATAACCAAATAAAGATCCAGATATTAAAAGAAGAACTAATAATGATTTTAAATAACTGTTTTTAGCCATGATAGTTTACCTTTCAATTTAGTTAAAATTCAAGAATTCCTGGTTTTTCTAATTTCCAATTATTTTCTTCATCGGTTTCGGTAACAATCGCTGGTTGTAGTAGTTTAAAATTACTCGAAATATTAGGTTGATAACCTCGACATTCAAAAACAGCTTCAACGGTTTTGTAATTATATTCATTGACTCTGAGATTATCACTAGGAATTAAATAAGTCATTCCTTCTTTTTCTACTATCCAATAATTACCTCGACGTTCCTTTTCTAAAATAACAGTCTTACTTTTACCTAAGCGACGATCTTCGCTACTTTGTTTGGTTTCTGATACTGTATTGCAATTAACTAAAGTTTCTTTTTGATTATTATATTGTTCAACTAATTGATGTTCTTCCCAACTCAATTCTCGATCAGAAGATGTCATAGTTGGGGTCGTTTTAACTATATTTTTTTCTTGTTCGCTTGATAAATTTTTGGGAGTATTTGAATATGATTTAGCTTTTAGATACTTCTCAAGTTGTTCTAATCTTGTTAATAATTCTGGAACTTGATTTAACTGTTGTTGGATTTGCGCTCGCTCTTCTTCAAAAGTAACTAACTTGTTGTTAATTTCTAATAGGTTATCTTGAGTTTTTGAATTTTCTTTTTCATACTCTTCTATTATTTTATAAATCCCTGTAACTGTATCTATGTTTTGATTCAACCTTTCCGTTGATTTTTCAAGATATTTTTTAAGTGATTCATAGTCGTTAACTAATTCTTCTTTAACCAATTGTTCTAAATTATAGATTCGCTCGGTATTATTGCTTTGACTGTTTTGTAATTCGTTAAAATGAGCTTTAGAGAAAGATGGAGATTCTTTTTTGTCAGATATTTCACTATATTGATCATTCTCCATTTGTCTTTTATTGAGCCAGTCAATTAGCTCTTGATACTCTGGACTAGCATATTGTAAAGGAAACTGACAAGAAGGACAATGAATATCATATCCTTCGATATATTCAGAGTTGCAATTTGGACATTTCATAGGCATTCCTTAGCTAGAATTCGATAAGCAGAGTTTTTTGCTATGTTTTATAGAGGTAAGACCCGAAGAATTCTGTAGGGGCTTAATATTATTAAGCCCAGACAAAAGTTCCTCGAAATATTATTTACCCGCCCACTCCCTAGCCAACACCTGTAATAATGCTTTTAATCCTAGAATAAAAGGTGGCTCAATGCGAATTTTATCTGAGTCTCCTCTGATCTTGATCAATGTGTTGGTCAGTTCTCTTTTAACATCACGCTGTAATCTGTCTTGATAGTGATCGTCTAAACCTTCACCTAAAGTAAACTGTGTCATAGGCGTTAGTCCATCAGCGTCGATGTCAATTAACCCCTGATTAAATTCATCGAGGAATAGTTCAAGTTGAGTCAGTTGAGGAATTTCAAAGCTGGTAATGGTAGTATTGCCTTGTAACTCTAGGTATTGGTTCCATTCAATGGTTTTTCCATTCACTTCGCAGTCTTCTCCGGCTACAATGGGCTCAGATTTTTTGATGTCTAACCCTCCCAAGCGGGTTTCATCTAAGACTAAACCACAAGCCACCTCATCTTTAGGACGACTGCTGAGTCGGGTAACTTGACTGGTATCCTCAAAACCAGAGGCTCTACTCAACATCCGACTGAATAATTCATTAACTTCTGCATAACGATCAAAGCGTCCTCCAATGGCTAACCAGTTCAATAAACGAGAGCCGTTACCCCCGATATAAACTGGAGTAATTTCATCGCGAGTGTACTTTTTATCACGATAAAGAACTCGTAGAATGGTTCCCACATAATAGTAAAGTCCTGCCGTTCCGAGGGCGATGAGTCGGATAAATCCTTGAAAGTCAGGATCGTCTTGGAGATAGTCCCATTGTTCGAGCCAGCCTTCACTCCTATATCTTAATAGGACATCTAATTTAGCCTGGAAGTTCCCGTGTCTTAACCCTTGTAAGTCTTGGAATTCCACTTTGAACTTATCGCTTAAGAATTTGGGTTTTTTCTCGAGAAACTGGGTAAATAAATGGGAACCAGCTAACTGAACCGAACATTGATGGATCAGTTGAAAGCGGCCGCTACCGATATCTGCTTCCCAAATGGAAATATCGGAGGTTCCCCCACCCATATCAATACAGGTAGTATTGACTAAGTCTAATTCTTCTTGATCGGCAAAATATTGTGCCGTGGCTAAACTTTCTGTCCGAAAACGGGTGACATCATCGGGTTTGGGACACAATTGGCTAATGCCGGTTTTCTTCTCTAATTCTTTGGTTAAGCTATCCCAGTTACGGAAATAGCGGGTTCTGTCACTCTTAGAAAAGGCGGAAGGATAGGATAAACACCATTCAATCTCTTTTATCCCATTTTTAGCTGCTAAAGCGGTAATATGCAGGGCTAAATGGTTAAGAAAGAGTTGATTTTCGTCTAGCTTACTCCATTTAAGATCGGTTTCGATCCAATCTTCTTGGGGTTTAAAGCCTTCTTCTGGCATATAAATGCGACCATCGTACAAAGGACGTTTACTCTTGATATTTTGACCTTGTCGGACGGTTAGCAGACTAGAAAGGGGTAATGGTTTTTCTAGGGGAATAAAGTTCTCAGGAATGAAGAATTCGGTGAGTACCCGAGGACGAGTTTCTTGGTCTGCATAGGTCACAGTTAGGTGTAAACTGTCTAAAGGCAGGGGATCAACTACTCCTTTGCGGTTAACGTAAATATTGGTAAAGGATGTGCCAAAATCCACACCGACTTTCCAATTACCACTTAAATTAATGAGGGGTGGAGTTTTCAGTAAAATCAATCCTAGTTCATGTTTTGCCTTATCCTCACAAAGAATATGAGAGGGGAAACTTTCCATGCGAGTGAGTTGATACGATCCTTGGCCTTCTTGGAATTTATGGGGTTCTTTTGCCCCTGGTAAAGTCACTTGGAAGGTTTGATCGTTAGGGTTAGTGGAGGCCAAGAAATTCATGTCGTAGTAAAAAGCATAATATTCCTTCCACCCCACTGCTTGAAAGTTCGGCCACACTTCTAGGACAGGAACTTGGGTTAAACCGTTTTCTTCTTTGAGGGGATAGTCTTTAGAAATGCGATAATTCTGAGGGTTTCTTTCCTCGTTCTTCATCCCAGAAAGGGGAAAATCAAAGGAAACTCGTATGATTGGCCCATCTGCCCCATTGAGAGGACTAAATTGCAGTCGTCTCATAATATCTTCTGGGGTGAAGTAGTCCAGTAGCAGGGGATTGATGGGTAATAATGGGGTGATAGGCTGGCCTTTAAAAATCAATTTGTCGACATTCTCGGGTAAAAATGCCCCAGGTAAAGCTTCTTCTAGGTCGATAAAGGCTAATTCTGGCAATAATAAATCTTCCGATTCGATCCAACGAATATCCTTCCAAACGATGGTGCCGTCTTTTAACTCTTCGACGTTTAAGGAAGCTAGGGTTTTGCCTTGATACACCCAAACATTTTGGGGAAATTCACCCCAAAATTGAGCGATGTTCACATCCAGCAAATACAGTGATGGTGCTTTTCCTTTCTTTTCTGGACTGGGAATAACACGAACACAAGAGGGTTTTTCTTCAGCTTTGACAGGATAATTAAGGGCCGATAGCAGTCCACGGTTGAGGGGAATGCCAAAAAATTGGGGATTATCGCTTAAACTGAGGACTTGATCGGGATAGTTGCCTAAACTTTTTTGAAAATCTTCTAGTAGTCCCCGCATCTCATTAACAGCCCTCGGTTGTCCCTGATGGTTACTTAATTGATCACGAAGGTTTTCCACCCAACGCCAGAGCAGGGCTTTTTCGGTACTATTGAGATAGTCATCAGGTTTTTCCAAACAGCGATCCCGTCGGTTCCACCAAGGCAGATTAGTCCATTGTCCTTCTTCTGAAGGCACGACGATGGTACTCGGAGAAGACATTCCCACGGGTTGGTCGTCCCAGAGAAAGATATAAATGTCTTGCCAAGGATTTTTCGTTTCTAGGGTGTATAAGGCATTAGTCGGAGGGTTGGGTAGCAGTTCATAGAGAGAACGGGCAAAGGGGTTGTCATTGTGTAATTGCCCTAATTGTAAGAGTTCTGCGGAGAGGGGAAAACTTCTCACCTCCGCTAAGGCGATCGCAGCTAACATCCCTTGCCATTGTTCGATCATCTGCTCTCGAATGGGATAAGCTTGATTATGCAATGCCATTTCCATCGATAAGGCACGGGCCCAGATGGTGGGAACGGAACTAACACTTTTAATCCGTCCTGGGGATTTATAATCTAGGCTAGAAGCGACTTTACCAAAGGTGTCGAAGTCTTGGGCATCCCAGACACCTACTGCGTCGGAAGTACCGACATCAACATCTTTTTTTAATTTGGGTAGGAATAAATACATAACTTTATTTTGATTCGTCCAACAAAATTTCAGTTTACGATTAGGCCATAATGAACAACAGAGGGTTTGAGCAACAGAATTAATTACTGTTTACAGAAGCTATATAAAGTCTTCGCTAATTCAATAATGCCGAGTTTGCTCGACAAGTCTTGCTTTGATCTTTGTAGTTGTAGTTTGAGGGTTTGAATGGTATCTTTAGCTTTGCTACGACTGTCGATGTTACTGCCAGATACCAATTCATTTAACTGTTCTCGTCTCAGTTTTCCCTGGGGATTACCGAATGCTTTGGTATTAAATAGTTGTATCTGTTCCTCTTCGTTTTGGTGGAGGGTGTACCACCAGGTTAAATAGTCCTGACACCAAATGTTAATGGTTTTTAGAGCTTCTTGTTCTTGAGGACTACTTAACTGGGTGAGGCCATCTTGGTTAGTTCTGCGATCGGTGGGAAAGAATTTGAGTAGCCAGGGGGAGAGTACCCGACGATTATTTTGGCTTTTGAGCAATTCATCAAGTTCTGGGGCAATTTCGGCTAACCAAGTATAGGCAAAGCGTGTGCCATTGACTAAAGCGGGTTGCACCTGTAAATGATCGGGAATGTCATCCCAGGTTAAGACACCCTGATTATTCCTACTAATTAAGACCACTTTATCCTTTAAAGCTTGGGTATTAAGGTCAAAATGTCTGGCTGCTAAGGCCCCGTACAATTCTAGGAAATGGGGAGCATTGCGTTGACGGTTTTTGCCCACATGAAAATCAACTTTAGAAAAGTTCTGGTTCCCTAAAAGAAAGACGGTATCAAAGGTTTCTTTGGCCTGATTAACATAGTATCTTAAGGCTGCTTCTGTGTTCAGTAAAAACTGTTCTGAACGGGCATAAATCCCTTCGGGATCTTCTCCTGGGGGGGCAGAAAAGTCGAAATAGGGTAGCAGGAACAAACAAGCAATTTTAATCCGTTCTTTGACCCCTTCTCTGTCTAATTTATTGGCAATTAAACGGGCAATGGTAGGCAGTCCTGATGCCCCAGTTCCCCCAAAAATGGAACCACAGAGAAACACTTTAGGGTGAGTTCCTCTACTAGATTCTGCTTGGATATCTTTAATCAGTTGTCCCCAGGGTTCTTGGTCAAATCTTTCTAAGTCTACTTGACTCATGATCGCAGCCCCAATGGCTGGCCGTCCCCGAAATCCCACATCTAAGGTCACTTCCTGTTCATCTTTGGTATACAGAACGTCAAAGATATGCCCTAAGACGGGATTTTCTGCTTTGAGGGTATTGTAGTTAAAGAAGGCTTGTAGTTCTTTACTGGCGTTGACTCCGGTAAACGGAGACCAAAGGTCGTAGGTTTCGATGGGGGCGGCCATCCAATCCTGTTGTTCTCCCCCTGAGAGGATTTGATGACATTGGATATAGTGACTGAGGCTATTCCTTGATCTTTCTAAGTTACCGTTGGTTTCGTCTGCATCGATATAGAGAACTTTTAGCCGTTGATTTCCCAACAGGCCAACGGCCGCTAATTTGGTCAAGGCTTCAATACACTTAGAACCTGTACCACCGATGCCAATTACATACATGGTCATTTTTATTCATTAACTCCTAATCTAGACAACAAATCTCGCAGTTGGGGAGCAAGGGGAGGGGTATACATCAAAAGTCCTGGGGTACTGCTGGCGGTGGTTAACCAAAAGAGAATTAAAATGTCTATCACGAAGAAGAAGGTTAAGGAGAGACGCAGTTCTGGCACTTGATTAAAAATGCCAATGGCCACCCCAATACTGATGAGGGGAATTAATCCTATCAACCACCACCATAACCGCCATTGGTTGATTTCGTTGGGACGATGGGCTTGGGATTTATTGGTAATGATATACCAAAAAATTGTACATAAAAGTGAGACCCCAAATACCCAAAAGGCTGCAATAGTATAATCTCGACTGACCCAACTTTCTAAAGCTGCTCTAGGATTTTGAATGTTTGGTTCCCAAATTAATCCTTGTTTATAAAGCAGGGGTTGTATGCCAAACATCAGAATAGCACCGATTATGCTTAAAACAATAATGCGGATGAGTTCCATTATTTTTGTTTCCGAATTTCTCTCTATCCCTTTTTGTTATAGCGTAGAATGCCTGAAAAGGGCTTGAACATTCAATTTATTGTCAAGAAGCAGGAAACTGGAAAACTTGTTAACGATTTAAGGTTTAGGGGTAGATTGACCGCTACAATAAGCTACTGCAACCATGAGATCGAAGTAGAAAAATCATCACCCCTACCCAGACGAATCACTATGGCAAAAGTTCTTGTATCAGACCCCATTGACCAAGTTGGTATCGATATCCTCTCACAAGTAGCGCAAGTGGATGTCAAAACAGGACTTCCCCCAGAAGAATTAGTTAAAATTATCCCTGAATACGATGCAATGATGCTGCGTTCAGGAACCCGTGTTACTAAAGATATTATTGCTGCGGCAACTAACCTAAAAATTATCGGAAGGGCAGGGGTTGGTGTTGATAACATCGATGTTCCTGCTGCCACTCGTCAGGGTATTGTCGTAGTCAACTCTCCAGAAGGGAATACCATTGCAGCTGCGGAACACGCCCTGGCCATGATATTATCTCTATCCCGTCACATTCCCGAAGCCAACCAGTCCGTTAAAAACGAACAATGGGAACGTAAACGCTTTGTCGGGGCAGAAGTCTATAAGAAAACCTTGGGCGTTGTCGGTTTAGGAAAAATTGGGTCCCATGTGGCCAATGTGGCTAAATCCATGGGCATGAAATTATTAGCTTATGATCCCTTTATTTCCAAAGAACGGGCCGATCAATTGGGTTGTACGTTAGTGGATATTGATCTCCTGTTTGCTGAATCCGATTACATTACCTTACACATCCCCAAAACCCCTGAAACAACCCACCTAATCAATAAAGAAGCCCTCAGTAAAATGAAACCGAATGCCCGTATTATCAACTGTGCGCGGGGTGGTACCATTGATGAGGATGCCCTGGTTGAAGCGATCGCCGCAGGAAAAATTGCTGGGGCGGCCCTAGATGTGTTTGAAGAAGAACCCCTGGGAGAATCGAAACTCAGAGACTACGAAAACATCATTTTAACTCCCCATTTAGGGGCTTCAACCGCAGAAGCACAGGTCAATGTAGCCGTTGATGTAGCTGAGCAAATTCGAGATGTTTTGTTAGGACTCCCCGCCCGTTCTGCGGTGAATATTCCAGGACTGACCCCAGATGTCATGGAAAAAATGCGCCCTTATCTGCAATTAGCGGAAACCTTGGGCAATTTAGTGGGTCAATTAGCCGGAGGACGCATTGAACGGTTAACGGTTCGCTTACAAGGGGAATTGGCCAGTACCAAAGGTCAACCCATCGTCGTCGCTTCGATTAAAGGGTTACTCTCTCAAGCCTTACGAGAACGGGTCAATTACGTCAATGCAGCCATTGAAGCCAAAGAACGAGGTATCCGTATTATTGAAACCCATGATGCTTCTATTCGTGACTATTCCGATTCTTTGCATTTAGCGGCACAAGGGTCTTTGGGTGAACATTCCGTGACCGGGGCGTTGTTGAGTGATGGGGAAATTCGCATTACGGATGTCGATGGGTTCCCCATTAACGTGCCTCCCAGTAACTATATGTTATTTACGGTTCACCGAGATATGCCAGGGATTATTGGGAAAATTGGTTCTCTTTTGGGCAGTTTTAACGTTAATATTGCTAGTATGCAAGTGGGACGGAAAATTGTCCGAGGCGATGCGGTGATGGCTCTCAGTTTAGATGATCCCCTCCCAGAAGGACTCTTGAGCGAAATTACTAAAGTTTCCGGTATCCGAGACGCTTATACGGTTAAACTTTAACGGAGGCAGGGGGCTTCTAGGCGGGAGGGAATTATAGATGAATGCCGCTAAGTTATTCTTGAAACCCTTACCAGAGCAGAGGAAGCGGAGGAAGCTTCAGAAGCAGAGGAGGAAAAATATTTACCATAACCCGCATTTTGTCCCCCTCAAAATCTTTCTCCCTCTGCCCCCCCTGCCCATCAAGGCTTCACTTTAACGAGCGCGGCCTTCAATTATAGACATATGTTCATCCTTGTCTCCAACGTTCCCTAGCTTCTTGATCTCCAAGTCCCCTTCATTAATAAAAAACTCCTATGTCCAACAGTTGGTGGGAAATTACTATTTTATGTCATCCTCATTTAGAAGAATCCATAACTTGGCGGTTAGATAAGTTTGGCTGTTCAGGAACCTCACGGGAAATTAAAGAAAAATCTTATGTCATTCAAGCTTATGTTCCACAAATTCAATATCAGTCCCTAGATATTTCTGCTTTATCTTTGTGGTTACAACAAGATGCGTTAGTTTTAAAGTTACCCCAACCCTTAACTCGTTGGAAATTAATCGATGAAGAAGACTGGTCCAATAGTTGGAAACAACACTGGGAACCGACAGAAGTGGGCGATCGCTTTATTATTTATCCAGCTTGGTTAACCCCTCCTGAAAAGACGGATAAACTGATTTTACGCCTCGATCCAGGAGTCGCTTTTGGGACGGGAACCCACCCCACCACTCAGTTGTGTTTAGAGTCTTTGGAAATGCGCTTATCCAAACCGACAAGGGATGTGGTGATTGCGGATATTGGTTCGGGTTCGGGTATTCTTTCTATTGGGGCGATTTTATTGGGGGCCAGTAAAGCTTATGCGGTGGATATTGACCCGTTAGCCGTCAAAGCAGCAAGGGAAAATCGTCATCTTAATCACATTCATCCTCATCATTTGGTGATTAATCAAGGGAGTTTGACGGAATTATTAGACTTAGTCAATGATGGGGTAGATGGAATCGTTTGTAATATTTTAGCTGAGGTCATTATTGAACTCATTCCTCAATTTTCTAAGTTGGCTAAACCCAATACTTGGGGCATTTTAAGTGGTATTTTGTTAGAGCAATCTCAGGCGATCGCTGATACCCTAGAACAAGAAGGATGGATTGTTGCTGCTTTATGGAAACGTAAAAAATGGTGTTGTTTTCAAATTCGTAAAGCATCAGAGAATTAATATATTTTTAGAAAAATCTTGAAGTTTCGCTTGATTAATTTTATGTCTTGGTTTAATCTGCGGTCATTTATACAACGGGAATGGACATTATTCCATCAAATGAGAGCCGAGGTAGAAGAAGAAAAAATTTCAGAAGATAAATTATCTCAAATTCTGATTGATCAAGTTTTAGCGCGTAATTTCTCTATTTTACTTATTTTAGCCACAGCTATTGCTACCTTTGGCTTAATTTCTAATAGTGCTGCCACTATTATTGGGGCGATGATTATTGCTCCTTTGATGATTCCCATTATTGGTATAGCCTATGCTTTAGTGACTTTCAATACTCGTTTAATTAATTATTCTTGCATTCGCTTAATTTTCGGTATTTTTTTGACCGTTGGTATTGCTTTTTTAACCACAGAAATTATTGGTTATCAACTGTCAGGATCAGAAATTTTAGCTCGTACTAAACCGACTTTACTTGACTTAGGGGTGGCGATCGCAGCAGGGACAGCAGGAGGGTTTGCTAAGGTACGTCGTAGCGTTTCTGATGCTATTCCTGGAGTGGCCATATCAGTGGCGTTAGTTCCTCCTTTATGTGTTGTAGGTATTGGCTTTGCTGTCCATGATTTTAGCCTATCTACGGGATCTTTTGTGTTATTTTTGACAAATTTGGTGGGGATTATTTTAACCGCTGCTATTGTCTTTCTTTGCGAGTCTTATGGGAGTTGGAAAAAAGCAATGGCCAGTTTATTGGGATTGATAGTAAGTCTAATTATGATTACCCTACCCCTCAATTTTTCCTTTCGGGAAATGATTATTGAAAATCAAATTCGTCATCAACTGGCCAAACGTCATCGTCAACATAAAGATAGAGAAGAAAGTATTATTACAAAAGTTGATGTTCAACTACAAGAAGGAAAAATTATCGTGGTTGCTGATGTTATTATTACCCCTGATAGACTCGATGAAATTGATCCAGAAGAAAATCTTAAACTAACTCAACAAACCCTCTCAGATATCATGGGACAACCAGTGGAGTTAAGGGTTAGAGTGTTTCCCATCAAAATTCTTAATTTTGAAGCAGACTCTTCAGATATACCATCACCTCACAATAAAAATATACCTAAAGTACCGAATGATTAATTAAAAACCTTTTAAACTAATCAAACAGTGACAAAAGGTTAAATTCATTTAATTATAATGTTTCTGAAAACCGTAGGGGTTTAGCATTGCTAAACCCCTACGATTACATTTATTTTATTCCCATTCAATGGTTCCTGGGGGTTTAGAGGTGATATCATAAACCACACGGTTAACCCCTTTAACCTCGTTGACAATGCGGTTAGAAATGATTTCTAAGAGGTCATAGGGAACTCTTGACCAGTCTGCGGTCATACCGTCTTCACTGGTAATCAAACGTAATACGACGGGATGAGCATAAGTGCGTTGATCTCCCATAACCCCGACGCTACGAATGGGTAAAAGAACAGCAAACGCTTGCCAAAAATCATGATACATTCCCTGTTTACCGATTTCGTCCCGTACCACAAAATCAGCGTCTCGTAAGATGTTTAACCGTTCAGAGGTCACTTCGCCGATAATACGAATGGCTAAACCAGGGCCAGGAAAGGGATGACGACGGACAATTTCTTCAGGTAAACCAATAGAACGTCCCACTTTACGAACTTCGTCTTTAAATAACTTCCGTAACGGTTCCACTAACTTAAAGCGTAGATCCTTGGGTAATCCCCCTACATTATGGTGACTTTTAATCTTAACGGCAACCCGTTCTCCTGTTTTCGGGTCTACATTGGTATCAGCCGACTCGATGACATCAGGATAGAGAGTTCCTTGGGCCAAATAATCAAACGGTCCGAGGCGTTTCGATTCTTCTTCAAAGACGCGGATAAACTCATGACCAATGAGACGGCGTTTTTTCTCTGGGTCCGTTACCCCTTCGAGTTTTTCTAAGAAGCGATCGCGAGCGTTAACATATTCTACGGGAATATGAAACTGTCGATCAAATATCTCCATCAGACGTTCTGGTTCTCCTTTACGCATGAACCCCTGATCGATAAACATACAGGTTAATTTATCGCCAATGGCCTGATGTAATAAAAAGGCCAGAGTTGAGGAGTCTACACCGCCGGATAGGGCGAGTAATACCCGTTTATCTCCAACTTTTGCGCGAATCTCACGGATGGTTTCATCCACAAACGCTTCTGTGGTCCAACTGGGTTCACATTCACAGATATGATAGACAAAATTGCGAATGAGGGCGATTCCATCTACCGAGTGAACCACTTCGGGATGAAATTGTACCCCAAACAGTTTCTGCTTATGTTCAGCAACAGCAGCACATAGGGTATTCTCGGTATGGGCTAAAATAGAGAAACCTTCGGGAAGACGAGTACAAGAGTCGCCATGACTCATCCACATGGTTGAACCGTCTTCTACATTGGTCAATAAGTCCGTGGGGTCATCAATACGCAGGGAAGCTTTACCATACTCTCCCCTTGTTGCTTTTTCTACTTGTCCCCCAAGTTGTTTAACCATTAACTGCATTCCGTAGCAAACCCCTAAGACGGGAATATCTAACTGCCAAATCTCAGGATCGCATTGAGGGGCGTGATCGTCATAAACTGAGTTAGGACCCCCTGATAAGATAATACCTTTGGGATTAAGTTGACGTAATTTCTCGGCTGTTGTGCGATAAGATAAAACTTCAGAATAAACTTGAGTTTCTCGAATTCGACGAGCGATTAATTCTGAATATTGAGAACCAAAATCAAGGATCACTATCATTTGGCGGTTGAGACTTTTATCTAGGGTGTTGGCGGCTAAAGTCTCTGGTTGGTTGGGAAGGGAGGGGGTTTGAGTAGTCACGTTTTAAGGATATAAAAATCTAGAGATAATGCAGAGATAGTTGTTTAATAGATTAGTGTATGATTTTTTGGCTTTAATTACCACCAATTGAAGGGGGAGGAATCCACCATTGTTTTATGGCAACTGTTCCTTGTGTCTACCTTAAGATTCGCTCAATTTCATCAACTTATTGTTGAGATAGGGCTTGTAGACGATTTTGGGCTAATTCAAAGGTAGGTTCAATGTCAACCGCTTTTTGATAACTTTCAAGGGCTTCTGATGGCTGTCCCATCAATTCTAAAGCACTCCCTCGATTGTACCAAGCTTGGTAATAGTTTGGTTGAATCGTGAGAACTTGATCCCAACAGGCGATCGCTTCTGGCCATTGCTCTAAACTATAAAGAACTTGCCCTTTGGCGTTGAGAGCTTCTATATCTTGAGCATTGAGAGCTAACGCCCGATCAAAACTAGCGATGGCTTCTTCTAGTTGTCCTATGGTTGCCAAAGCACTCCCTCGGTTATGCCAAGCGGGGGCAAAATTAGCATCAACGGCCAACGCTTGATCCCAAAGGGCGATCGCAGCTTCTAAATCCCCTAAGTTAGCTTGTTCAATGCCTTGATTAAAGTAAGTTTCAACCGTCTCAGCAGATGATTGAGTATCAGGAGACGGTTGAGGGGTATCTGGGGGTTGTTGAGCTTCAAAGTGACTAATTAAAGCATTAACGAGGGTTTGAGGGTCTTTTGACTCAATACCTAATTGTTGAGACACTTGGCTTGCCAGTTCTGGATCTTGTTGTAATCTGGTGGTTAATTCTTCAATGGTTAGGGTCTCTGTTTGAGGGGGAGGGTTATCCTCATTTAAACTCTCTTCAAGGGTAGGAGGCTTAATCTCTGTTTGCATAACATCGGTCACTTGAGTGTCTGGACCGACATATTCCCACACTGCACTATCTGCTTCTCTGGTGTAAAGTTTTCTGCCGATTTCGTAGGCGGTTTTTCCAATGGGTTCTATCTTTTGAAAGGACTGGGCTAATTCTCCTAAGCGCATCATTCTCGCTGCTAGTTGTAAGTTAGGGGCGGCCGAAGAAAGGGCTTTTTCTCCAAACCGCTCTAACCAAGCGACCCATAATTTGGTTTTGCCTCGTTCTCCTAAATCTTCAAAATACTTAAGAATACGTCCTTCGTGCCATCCGTGAGCGACTCCATCTAGGAGTTGGCTAAATAAAAATTCATAATCTGTGTCACTTAGGGGTTGTTTCAAGGCGTTTTTTTCATCTCCTGCTAAGGAAGAAGATGAACCAAATACCTGAGCAAAAAATTGTTGTATCCACTGCCAGAAGCGTTTTAGTAAACCCTGCATACTCGATATTGATAGACTTGGAATTGATAGACTTGGACGATTGAGAGACGACACCTGCCATGATGACCCTCAATTATTCTAGTGCATTCAGTCATCAATTGTAAGAATTAAAATTTGAGGCAATAGGCAATAGGAAAGTTAACTATAGAATCAAACTAAGATCAATATTATTTTCAACATAAATAATTCCTTTCGGAAGAATAGTACAGAACCCATTTTCGTAATGAATCAAAGCTTCATCATCTAGTGATTTGAGAATCGTCTTTTTATATCGACTGGAATTTGTATATTTAATCCATTTCATTAAGTCTATGTCACTGACTTTATTCGGTTGTTTGTAATACAGAATTAGTAATGTTTTGTCTACAGAAATTATATTCTTCATCAATAACTTCATCACAATAAGGACAATTTGCCATAATTTACTCCTGTGAACTACCCCAACTAATTGCAAGCAATATAGTTGGGGCTTCCAATCTCATTGGGAGTTGCGTCTAAGAGGCAAGATTTCTTGCCTCCCAGCCGTCTTACACTCCCTCCCTTGGCAGTCTCGCTAGTTCCTAACGAGAGTATCCGTAAGGCTTCGTTTCT
>JASJDD010000316.1 GCA_030065735.1 Crocosphaera sp. | reverse complement strand
AAACGAAGCCAACAAGTTATCGTTAAAGGACTTCCCTAATAAAAATAAAGACATCTCTCGGGTAAATTTGTCCAAGACTGTCCTACTTTGTCATATTTTTTTGGAGCCCCTCTAGGGGTAAAAACAAGATACGCGCAAAATAGGACACGATGTAAAGTTTTGTTAACCAACCATGTATATACTAAGCAATTGTGTATAAATACTCAGCCAGTTTGACCCTTCAAGAGTAGAGTATAATGACTACTCTTTAGTTAAAATTCCAAGAAAGGCAGAAAGTATAGAATACTACTATGTTTTAATCTCATCATTAATTAAAATATTTAAAGCTTTATGTGCAATAAATTCGGCTCGAAGAGAAGTAACTTTTTGATATCGTAAAGTGGTTTGAATATTTTCATGTCCCATTAAAGCCCTTAATTCTTCAATTCCCATTAAGCCAACCCTTTCAGTAGCAAAAGTATGACGCAAATCATGAAGGCGGATACCATGCAACAGAGGACTTTGAGCAATGAGATTACGCCACATGCTATAGGTATAACTGTAGGAAAGACGAGTCACCTGAAACGTAACCGGATGACGAGCGGTAAACAAAGCTGGATGAGCCTTATAACGATAAAAATGAATATACTTATCGAGTAAAATAGCAGCATCTTGACTATAAAAACACCAGCGTTTTTTATTCCCCTTACCTAAGACTTCAAACTTTCTCTTATCAAGATTGACTTGTTCTAAATCTAAAGCTAAAATCTCACTAATTCTAGCACCTGTGCGATGGAGAAGACAGACTAAAGAATGAAAACGAACATCAGCTAATAGCAGTTGATATAAGACTTGTAGCTGTTGATTGGTCAAATAGCGAATGTTTTTTTCGCTCTTGTGTTCCCCATGTTCCCTTTGAGGAGAACAAAAAATAATTCTCGCCATTGGACTAGATTTAAGGTCACCTTTTCTTACAGCGAAATTAAACAGAGAACTGATAATAGCGTGATGCCTTTTTCTAGTATAATAAGACAAATGAGTTAGTGCATTAAGATAGTCTTCTAGTAGAGTCACAGTGATAATTTCGAGAGTTAAATAGCCATATTCATTCAATAAAGGAATTAAAGTGAACTCATAAGACTTGATGGTTTGAGGCGACAAACCAGGACGGGACAAAAATTCCGTAGCTACTTGAGCAAGTGTTCGAGTCAATTCTTATAACTGTTAACAAGCTAGATCTATCTTTTTAATCTTAGCTATGCTCGACTAAAAAAACGAAAATATTAATAACTTTAATGTATATTATTGATTCATCAAAAACCCCAAAACCCGATGAAACTATAGGGGACTACATTCGACGACTACGAGAAGACACTAACATTAGTCAACAAGAATTAGCCCGAGCAGCAGGTATTCATATCCAAAGCCTGGGAAAACTGGAGAGGGGTAAAACCAATCGTTTAAACAGTAAAACTAAGAAAGGATTAGCAATTGCCTTAGAAATTCCTGAAGAATATTTAGAAGCAGTATTATTAGGAAAAACCGTCGAAAGAGTCCAGAAAAAACAGTTTTGTCCCCTTTGTTGGAAAGGAGGTACAATAATTGACCCTATTTGGACATTATCTCGTGCCAAATACTGTTTACTGTGTGGTCATTCTCTACAAAATAGTTGCCTCAAGTGTCAGCAACCACTTACTTCTTTTCAGCATAAATTTTGTCCTTATTGCGGAACATCTTATCAACATAAAGTCAAGTAATTTTAAGAAGATAATATTTTAATCTTAAACAAAAATCTCACAGTTATTATTCTCTTTAGTATCAATAAAAATTCTAAGTGACTTCAATTGAAAGAACGGCTTACCCTAGATTTAAACGTTATTATACCAATAAAGAACTCAGAAAAATTTATACACCAACCCCATCAGAAAAAGCTTTTGCTTTAAGCCATACAACTGGACAAAATAATTATCTAAATCTGATGGTATTACTGAAAAGCTTTCAAAGACTAGGTTATTTTCCTAAGTTAGAAAAAGTTCCCGTAGTAGTAATAAATCATCTCAAAAATATTCTAAATTTACCCAAAACAATTAAGATAGGATATCAACAACAACGTACTCAATATCGACATCGAAGCTTAATTAGAGATTATCTACAAGTTAAACCTTTTAATTTTGAGGCTTTAGCCAAAATGCAGGCAACTATATCACAATCAGCCCAAGTTATGGACTATCCTGCTGACTTAATTAATGTCGCTATTGAAGAGTTGATTAAAGACCGATATGAATTACCAGGTTTTAATACTTTAGATAGAGAAATTTGCCGTATTAGAGAAGCCATAAATTCTCAAATATTTAGGGATGTAGTTCAACAATTATCTCCTGAATTAAGAGAAAGATTAAATGAACTATTAGAGACACATCCTGTTGAAAAAAGAAGTCAGTTTAATCAAATTAAAAAATTACCCAAACGTCCAACTCGTAATCATCTTAATGATTTATTAGCCCATCATTCTTGGTTACAATCTTTAGGGAATTTTACTAGTTGTTTGTCACATATTTCTCAGCCAAAATTAAAACATTTTGCTTTAGAAGTGTCTGTATTAGATGCTTCGGCTTTGAAAGAAATGTCTCTCCCTAAACGTCTAACTTTGTTACTGTGTTTGATTCATTATTGTCAAGGAGAAACTTGTGATAATTTAGTAGAAATGTTCCTGAAAAGGATAGCTACAATTCATCAAAAGGGTAAAGATGAATTAGAAAGATTACGAAAACTGCATCAAGAAACAACAGAAAAATTAGTGGGAATATTCACCAATGTTTTACAAGTTTTAGTTGAAGATAAAACTGAACCTAAGCCGCAAAATCAACAAGAATCAAATGTACTTCTTCATCAGATTAATAACATCTTAACTCCATCAGGAGGCGTGGCACAACTCTTAAATGAATGTGAAGCTGTTAATGCTTATCGAGGTAATAATTATTTACCCTTATTATGGCGATTTTATAAAAGTCATCGTCATGTTTTTTTTCGTTTCCTTAATGCTTTGGATTTTCACTCAACAAGCAATGATGCTTGTTTAATAAATTCCTTAAAATTTTTATTAAATAATTCTCATCGTCGTGGGGAATGGCTAAAGGGAGAATTGGATTTATCATTTCTTTCTCAACAATGGCAAAAATTAGTTATTTTTAATCAAGTCAAAGAAACTAAAATAGTACGTCGTCATTTTGAAGTGGCTATTTTTTCCTATTTAGCTGATGAATTGAAATCGGGAGATATTGCTGTTAGTGGAAGTTTCAACTATAGCGATTGGCGGGAACAGTTATTACCTTGGTCAGAATGTGAACCTTTAATAACTAAATATTGTACTAATTTAGGATTAGCTAAAGATGCTAATAGTTTAATTAAAAACTTACAAAACTGGTTGAGCAATACAGCAAAAAGAGTAGATAATTCTTATCCTGAGCAAGCACAACTAATTATTCGGGATACGGGAGAACCTGTCTTAAAGAAACCTCCTAAGAATCCTAATAGTTATTCTCTAAAAGTCTTGGAATCAATAATAGCAGAAAGAATGCCGGAAAGGAATTTAATTGAGATTTTACGCAATGTTGATTACTGGACTAATTTTACACGACATTTTGGACCTTTGAGTGGTAGTGACCCAAAGTTAGAACGTCCTACAGAACGTTATTTATTAACAACTTTCACTTATGCTTGCAATCTTGGACCGACTCAAGCTGCCCGACATATGAGAGGTTTAATTACTCCCAGATTATTGTATTTTGTTAATCAGCGTCATATTACTATTGATAACTTAAATGCAGCTTTAGTTGATATTATTAATCGTTATCATCGTCAGTAGCTTCCCACCTTGTGGGGAAAGGGTCAAAGCGTCGCTGCTGATGGAACTAAATATGATGTTAGAGAGCAAAATTTATTGTCTGAATATCATATTCGTTATGGGGGATATGGTGGTATTGCTTATCATCATGTAGCGGATAAATATATTGCTTTATTCAGTCATTTTATTCCTTGTGGGACTTGGGAAGCTATTTATATTCTTGATGGTTTATTGCAGAATAAATCTGATTTACAACCTGATACCGTTCATGGAGATACTCAAGGACAGTCAACGACGGTCTTTGCTTTATCCTATTTGTTGGGAATTAAGTTAATGCCCAGAATTAGAAACTGGCAAAATTTAACTTTTTATCGTCCTTCATCTCAGGTTAAATATAAACATATTGATTCTTTATTTAAGGATAGTATTAATTGGGAATTAATTTTGAATCATTGGTCAGATTTATTTCAGGTAGTTTTGTCAATTTATACTGGCAAAATATCGAGTGCTGCTCTCTTAAGAAAGTTAGGAAACTACAGTCGTAAAAATCGATTATATCAGGCTTTTAGAGAATTAGGCAGGGTAGTAAGAACTGTTTTTTTATTGGAATATATTTCTGACCCTAGCTTAAGAAAAAAGATTACGGCAGCTACAAATAAAGTAGAGGCTTATCATGGGTTTGCTAAGTGGTTTTTCTTTGGTGGAGATAGTATTATTAATACTAATAATCCTAAATTGATGGAAAAGATTATTAAGTATAATCATTTGGTGGCTAATGCGGTTATTTTTCAAAATGTGGTTGATTTAACTGAGCTGTTACGACAACTGCAACGGGAAGGACATTTATTATCAAGGGATGATGTGGCAGCAAGAAGTCCTTATTTAACGGCTCATATTAAAAGGTTTGGTGATTATTTTCTAGATTTAGAACAAGTTCCTCATGCTTTAGATGAAAGGTTGGTTTTAAATCTTTAATATAAGTCTTCTCCTCTAACAAACATTTCAATTACTTCGGTACGAGTAATGTGATTCTTTTCGGCTATTTCTGCTAATAATTCCCAGGCGGTATCTGTTAGTCTCATGCTTCTGAGTCGCTTTATTTCTCCTGGGTAGTCGGATACAAATTTTCCATCTTCGTGATGAAGTCGTCGTGGTGATTTCTGTTTTGTTCCTGAGTATTGATTCATGAGGAAGAATTTTGAGTGTTCTCATCTTAGTATATACATGGCAAAAGCTGGTATATACATGGTTCGGTTAACAAAACTTTACATCGTGTCCTATTTTGCGCGTATCTTGTTTTTACCCCCTCTAGCAGCGATCGAGAAGGAATAGCAATCGTTTTTCTACAAAACAAATTTAAACTTCGTTTGAAGTCCCACCTTTAGATCTATTCGCTCTTTGATTAACAACGGGGAAAAATTTTCACTATGTTTGTTAA
>JASJDD010000315.1 GCA_030065735.1 Crocosphaera sp. | reverse complement strand
GTCAAGTCGATGTGTCGGGGGCAATGAGCCTAGATAACTGGCGTAGGGGGACTATCCCTCTGTGGGCAGAAATATCCCATCGTGAGTTGGGAAGCCTCACCCATAATCTTTGATTTGGGTGGGGAGGATGTCACTCTTGTTTTTCCCTCCTGCCTTCTGTCTTTAACAATCAAGTATATTTCTCTAAGCGACAAATAAACTGTCCTTAGAAGCCTGAGAAAAGAGATTTTCAAGAAAGAAATTCAGGGTCTTTTGTGTAAGTAATCCTTGAGAAACCGCAATCGCTCCAAACTTAATCTGAACTTGTTCTTGTAAGTTTAAAATTCTCTTAATGTCTCCTTGATTTAATAACCCAGCTTGTTTTAGATATTCACCAATAGGATACTGAGGTCCCTGTTGTAAACAATTTCCCCATTCTTCTGCAAAAAAATCAACGGTTTCTTGTTTTAACCATCCTCGTAAAGCGAAAATCTCACCGATTTTTTGATGTTTATATTCTCGTTTATCTCTTAAAACTGTCTGTAATTGTGCTTCTGTAATTAAATCAGCATCCCGTAAAACCTCTCCCAATAAAGGATTCCAATAGTTATTAGGAATAACAATATGAGGAGCAGAAATGATGATATTAGACTTGACTTTCATCGAAAACTCTCTAACCTAAATAAGAACAAACAAGTTTTGGGACTATCATATAAGTCGATCCCTCTCATCGCTGTGATCTCAATTACAGGAAATGACTGCTCATGGTTCACAGGAAGCCTCGTCGGGAAGCCCACGAGCGTAGCGTCCTTTAGGCGTGGGAGGAACGACGACCACCTTTATATGGTGTGTCGGGAAGAGACTTGATATAGTCTCGGATGACCTCTGACTTTGAGTATCCTTTGGAGTTAGCATAAGCCGATAATTTTTCCATTTCTTCTAGGGTTAATCGGATATTTAATTGAGTTTGTCTTGTCAGAGCGTATAGCCTAATGCTACTCTTATGAGAGTCCCGTTTTCCCTAAATGTTGATAAGCACTGGCCGTAACCACTCTTCCTCTGGGAGTACGGTTAAGATAACCAATTTGTAATAAATAGGGTTCATAGACTTCTTCGATGGTTTTTACATCTTCTCCTGTCGCTGCTGCTACCGCTTCGAGTCCCACTGGTCCCCCATTAAACTGTGTCATCATGGTATCTAAAATCAGGCGATCGGTCCAGTCTAAACCTTGGGGGTCAACTTGATAAATATCTAACGCTTCTGCAGCTAATTCTTGGGTAATGGTGTCAAATTTTTTGACTTGTATATAATCTCTTACTCTTCGTAATAAACGGTTAGCAATACGGGGAGTTCCTCGAGAACGTCGACCAATTTCTTGGGACCCTTCTTCGGTAATTGAAGTATTTAATAGTTTAGCAGTTCGTTGAATAATTAACGCTAATTCTTGGGGTTCATAGAATTTTAACCGTTGAATGAGTCCAAAGCGATCGCGCAGAGGAGAGGTTAAGGCCCCAACTTTGGTGGTTGCTCCCACGAGGGTAAATTTAGGAAGGGAAATACTACGGGTTCTTGCTGCTTGTCCTTTACCGATGGTAATTTCAAGGCGATAATCTTCCATAGCAGGATAGAGCAATTCTTCGGTTAAACGGTTTAGTCGATGAATTTCATCAATAAATAAGATATCTCCTGGTTTTAAGTTCACTAACAGTCCTGTAATATCTCTGGGTCTTTCTAAAGCGGGGGCTGCTGTAATTTTACAATTGACACCCATTTGCGAGGCTAAAATGAGGGAAATGGTCGTTTTACCCAGGCCAGGCGGTCCATATAATAGGAGATGATCCATTGGTTCGTTACGGGTTTTAGCTGCTTCGATGACAATGGATAAGACATCTTTGAGGTCTTTTTGTCCGATATATTCATCAAAAGAATGGGGACGGATACTTTCTTCTAAACTATCTTGGTCTTGATTCGTTTTTGTGTTGGTTAATCGTTCTTTTTTTTCGGGTTTAGGGTGAGGATTTTGATTGCGTTTAATAGCCATTTGCTCAAAATTTGATTGATTCTTTTATTTTACTAATTTTTATGAAAATAGCAAAAATTAATGTTTAAAAAAGCTACTATATTGTTGTTCATTAATTCTTCCTGCTTCGTATAATGTTTCAGTAATTTCAGAAATCGTTAATACAGAATAAGCATTATATCCTTCGTTCTTTAGTTTATCTTTAACCCCTTGTTCGTGATCGATAAAGACGACAATATCCTCAACCATTAATCCTGAAGATGTTAATTTTTCTGCTCCTTCTTTGACACTTTTTCCTGTAATTAAAATATCATCAATAATAGCAACTTTTTCTCCTGTTTGAAAAGTCCCTTCAATTAAACGACGGGTTCCGTGTGCTTTGACTTCTTTTCTGGGATAAATCATCGGGTGATGTAACATTAAAGATAATCCTGTAGCTGTAGGTAAAGAACCATAAGGAATTCCTGCAATTCTATCAAATTTTAAGGTTTTTAAAATATCAGCATAAGCCGTTAAAACTTGATGGAATAATTGGGGTTTAGAAATAATTTTTCTGAGGTCAATATAATAAGAAAATGTAGCTCCTGATGCTTGTACATATTCCCCAAATAATAAGCAACCAATATCATAAAGTTGTAAAATCAAATCTTGATGGGGATGGGAATTTAGTAAACAAACATTAGGACTCCAAAGTTCACAATTCTGTAAATTTTTAGTAATATTTTGTCGATATTGATTGATATCATTGTTGAGATTTTTTACTTTTTCTTTTAAGTTTTCAGATTGTAAAAAATCTTGAGGAATGGGGATTAATATCCCATCTCCCATAGGGGTTAAAGAAGCTGTTAGGATTTCATGAATATCATTTCCCTGACTCCAAATACTACGCATTAAAAGTAATCGTTCTGGGGCAAGAGAACGAATTTTTTTGATCACCGTCAAATTAGTGGTTCCTACTTCTAAAAATAACTGTTCTGGGGTTGCCCAAGTTTTAGCTTCTTTGATAACTTGTAAATAAAATGGAGCTTCATTGGTAGGATATTCTTGTAAAACAACTGCGGAAGGATTAGAGGTATGACAAAGGACAAAAACCCCTTGATCGGGATAGACTAAAAAAGGTGCAATGTGATCTTGTCCCGCGTAAGGACTGACTGTAACCGCATCCACTTGCCACTGTTCAAAAATGGTTTTAGCAAAAATGGTACTGGTATTAATATCTCCATGTTTCGCGTCTAAAATGATAGGAATCTTGTCAGGAATTGCTGCAATAACCTTCAATAATAAGTCTAATCCTTCGCTGCCCAATGCTTCATAAAAGCCTAAAGTTGGTTTATAAGCACAGACGAACTCGGCTGTTTGTTCAACCACCCATTTTAACCAAGTTTCTAAGGCAATAATTAAACTTTGTTGCCCTTGATGGGTATTTTGATCTTGAGGCATCATTTCTGGGTTAGGATCAAGACCAAGGATCAATAAAGTGTCATTGCTAGTGATCCGTTGGGTTAATTTCTCAAAAAAATTCATAGCAGAAAATTAGCTGTAGAATACGACCGATTTTACCCCAAAATGACCCCCCTTTCTCTTTAACCTATTGTTGATCTCAAACAATAACGTCTCATAGGAAAATTCAAAAGTATGGATTTAATTACGTTACAAAATTTTCTCGATAATAGTTCCTTTCTCTTATTATTCTTAACCATGCTCATTTATTGGGCTGGGGCAGCGTTTCCCAGTTTAAGCGGGTTGCCGACTCTGGGAACAACCGGGGTGGCGATCGCTAATTTATCTATGGCTACCCTTTTAGGGGCCCGATGGTTAGAAGCTGGTTATTTTCCCCTCAGTAACCTTTATGAGTCCTTATTTTTCTTAGCTTGGGGGGTTACAGCGATTCATCTGGTGGCCGAACAAATGAGTCGTAGTGCCTTAGTCGGCGTGGTAACAACCCCTGTAGCAATGGGAATTACAGCGTTTGCCGCTTTGACTTTACCCCCAGAAATGCAAACTTCTGCCCCCTTAGTTCCGGCGTTGAAGTCCAACTGGTTAATGATGCACGTTAGTGTGATGATGTTGAGTTATGCAACTTTAATGGTGGGATCGGTATTAGCGATCGCCTTTTTAGTAGTGACTCGCAACCAAGATATTGAACTGAAAGGCAGTTCTGTAGGAACCGGAAGTTATCGAGATAAGTTAGGACGAGAATTACTCAACAATAATCATAAACAACCCAGTGTTAATGTAGCCCAAAGTAACGGTCGTGGGGGAACAGCAGTCTTAGAAAGCGTTGCTATTGAGTCTGAACCCGTTACCCTGTCGCCTCAACGTCTCAGTTTAGCGGATACCCTGGATAACGTTAGTTATCGTATTATTGGTTTAGGGTTTCCTTTACTGACCATTGGCATTATTGCCGGAGCGGTTTGGGCCAATGAAGCTTGGGGATCTTATTGGAGTTGGGACCCCAAAGAAACCTGGGCTTTAATCACTTGGTTGGTATTTGCTGCTTATCTTCACGCCCGTATTACAAAAGGTTGGCAAGGCCGTAAACCGGCTATTTTAGCCGCGAGTGGTTTTGTGGTGGTTTGGGTGTGTTATTTGGGCGTTAATTTATTAGGAAAAGGCTTACATTCTTACGGATGGTTCTTCTAGTACCCAAACCCTTGTAGAGAAGTAGCTTGAAGCAGGAGACAGGATTTAGGAGTTTAACCATCTAGTAGCATTTAGCCGTTAAATGGCATAAATTGGACAATTAGTTTTTTCTTGACACGAAAGAAAATAGTTGGCAAGATGAATGTGAGGAGATGTCTCGCAGGTTGCTTCCTATGAGGTAATTCTTCACCTTAGTAGGGGAGGCATCTTCACTGGTAGGGGCATTGTGAGCAACACAATGCTTCTTGGCCTTTGGAAAGGGATCGACGGAGCATTGGCCAAGCAAAGGTTAAGAGTGAAACCTTAGTAGTTTAGATAGATTTGAAGCAGAATGCCCCTCATTTGTTATGACTTGAACACACCCCATCTAAATCAAAGATTATAGATGGGGATTCATTGGCACCCAGAAAGTTGTAAACTTCTAAGTGTCCCCAGAGTTATTGGTGTCCGCAATGTATTTGTAGAACTTTGGCTAACAAATACCCTAGAGAAATACTGATCACCAATTAAGACAGAATACCAATACC
>JASJDD010000314.1 GCA_030065735.1 Crocosphaera sp. | reverse complement strand
TATTTGCCTGGCTTTTCACCCCACTGAAATGCCGGTCAGGATTTGTGAATTACCTGACTTAACCTGATTCTTAACGATCAGAACTTATGTACTTAAATGAAAAACTTATCCAGACTACGAGTCTGAACTGAACAAGGGTTAAACGGCTAAAACTCGTTAAAAATTTAGAACTAACCCCCTGTTAGAAAAAGGATACCTCAAAATAAACAAAAAACAATTCCCTTAGTTCCGACCTCGGAAGTAGCCTTACTCGTTCCTCGCAAGGCTACCCGAAGAGTTGATCTAAGCTTCAAAATGAAAATCGTTTCCCGTTGGTCAATTTTTTTCTTTTTACCCCCTGCGCTAACCGCCCCCTTAGTGGGCTGCTTAAATCGAAAAATCAGCCTCTGCGATTGCTGATTTTGGTAATGATACAGGAAGAAAAAAAATGAAATGCTGATGTAGCAAGGGTTTGAGGAGAAAAAATTACGGTTATAGTACCGTGATATAATCGGTCTATGACCGTAATTAAGAGACATAGTAAAATGGTAAATACCAAGACAATTAATATAAGTTATCCAGAGGATACTGTGGTTAGTGTTTTCCCTAAACCTAAAAAATACTTAAAAGACAGTCATATTCGATGTTTCTCTCAAGAAGCAATCGCATTGGGCATAGATAGGGATCTTTCTGGTACTGATTTAAGAGTCTTTCTAATTATTATAGGCAATGTTGGTTACGACAACATTCTGAATATTGCTCAAAGTGAATTAGCAAATCAGTCAGGTATTTGTCAGCAAGATATATCTAAAAGCATTAAAAAATTAGTTTCTAAAGGATATTTACAAGTAGTTGACAAGATTGGTCGGCGTAATGTCTATATGCTTAATCCCAACGTTGTATTTAAGTCTAGAGCTAAAAATCTTAAAGAACTCAAAGAGGCATGGAACCAACAAGTTTTACCAAATACCCAAAAGCATCCAATCGATATAGATACTGACCTTGAAGCTGGTCTAGAGGATAAGCTAAATATGAAAGTTGAACAGCTTAGCAAAAAGTTTGACATTCCTCAGAGTAAGGTAAGACAGATGATCTTATCGTTGGTAGATCAAACTTTAAGTTCTGATAATGAAGAGGGAGAATTACCTTATTAGACACCGAAACAATTGTTTATGGAAATTAGCAAATTTTTAGGCCAGCAAACCAAACAATAGAAGAAAAGAAAGATGAACTTCGATTAACTTCTGCTTTCTTTTCTTAAGTTATTAATAGTTAAGAGGGTTGACTCTCTTAAACTCGTTGCAACTGGCTTTTTCTTCAACCTCATTCAAAAGAAATCAAAAACATTCACAGACTCGCATTCAAGTTTTCAGATAGGCCTTATAATGGTCTGGCAAAAAGAGATGCGTTATCAAAATTGATATCTATTGGATTTTGATCAGCCCAATAAATTTCACAGCGCCATCGACCTCCTGAAGTACTCCGTCCTATTACTTGATATTGATTCCAGCTAGTTGTAAGATCAAATGCGTCAGATTCTGCTATTACAGGATAGCCTCCACCCAGCACATCCCTTTTTCGTAAGACAAGCTGTATTCTACGTTGAATAGGTGCTGCTGCTCTAGCCCATATCTGAAAATCTAGGTCATAACCTACCCTAGAACTTACCAGAACATCTTGAAAAATACTTGGACGTTCTCTAGGATCTCCACCTTCATCATTTACTGCCAGATATTGTCGATCATTAGGTCTGCCACTTTGGCCTCCTCCTTCTGGACGATATACTTGCAGGTTTGTACAACGAAAAGACCAACCACTGGGAGCAATTGAGTCTTCAAATCCAGGATTTATTAAAAGTTGACCCCCTGGAGTATCTGGAGTATTAGGGTCTCTAGGAAGTCGAGGATTTCTTCCTGATAAAGCTTCTTCTAATGCAGTAACACGTGTTTCGAGATTTGTTAAGTCTTTTCCAATTAAATATTCAGACATACTACTCCACTGAAATTATTTCAATACGATCAATCATTTCTAATCAATTAATATACGTTTTAAAATATTAATTCAACCTAAGTTTAAGAAGTTAAGAAAAAAGTTAAGAGAAAATCGTCTCGCTAATCGCTCGGTTTTTTGTTCTAGATCGTATTCGCTAATCGCTCATAATTATTTATTTGGGGAGAACCCCAAACCCCCTTAGCTGCCATGTATCTTCCTTGACTCGACAAACATCCTATATTTGGTCAGAGGATGCGAAGGGGCGAGATGATGGGGTAGAAAAGGTTAAGGTTAAGGCCATCCCCTTCACACCCTCTTCCCGATTTTAGTTTGTCGGTCAAGGACACAGCAAGAGAAATGTCTACAAGAGGAAAGCTCAAAAGCTCGAATCAGAGGTAAGCATTTTTTTATTTTTAATATGATCACCACCACAATTAGCCAAGTGATAACCCCCCTGCTCGAAGACAGGGGGTTACATGAACAAGTATGGTTAAATATTTGGATTTTATATTAATAGTTAACATGAACTATATTGATAAGTTAGTTTGAGAATTGTTTTGGGTATGTTGTATCTAACAGCAGCTTAGAACTATGAAAACCATTCGTAGCCGTGTAACTGTTTTTAGGTAGTAGTAGTTTATGCTCAAGCTTAAATGCTTATTAAAGATAATAGTACAAGAACCGAGTAAATTTTAAGACTGGTTGAAGATTATTTGAGCATCAGTGCCTGTTAGTTCAAGAATGGTTAGTAAGTAGGTTAAGACGTTTGAGTAGATGCTATAGCAACTCTGGCTTTATCTTTTTGTAGTGAAGTGGTGATGATCATTAGCATCTTATTTAAGGGACTTCGAGTAAAGAGTTGTGAGCGATGAAAACTCTTAAATAAGAAATCAATTTTAGAATTAAAAATTTATTTGGAAACATCTTATTTTAAAACAACCAAATTATAAGAGAGATTAAAGAATAATTATCTAGAAGTGTACCACTTTTTAAAATGCACACCCTTTTAAAATAAGATGAAATCTAGTTGTTATCTTAAAGCATTGAGTTGAATATCCTCGGCTATGCCAACAGGAATACATCAACATTACTTTTGAAGGAAAGAGTAAATTATGCAACCAATTAAAACAGTCACTATCACTATTACTGGTTTCGGTTTAGGTATTGCCTATCTTGCAAAGTTGAATGCTTTATCAAAAGGTAGATCAACAGAAAGAGAAGATCAAGCAATTGAAATGGGAATAACTCGATTAAAAGACACTCTAAAAAATTAAGAGGAATATCGTCTCGCTGATCGCGAATGTTATCTATATGGGGGAATACTTCCCCCAAACCCCCTGGGTGCTGTTCTCAATAAATATTTGTTGATTTCGCTACCGCTCCATTCACAAATATTCATCTCAAACAGCTTTAGAAAATTAACTAAATTACTGTGATCACCAAACAAGATAGTCCCTCTAGAAATCTCTGGAATATTATTTAAGCATTGATGCTTGTTAATTCAAGGATGAGTAGTAAGTAGGTTTAGATGTTTGGGTAGATTCTATTCCAACTCTGGCTTTATCTTTTTGTGCTGAGATCATAATGACCGTTAGCATTTTATTTAGAGTATTCGAGCCAAAAGTTTTTATCGATGAGAATTATTAAATAAGAAATCAATTTTAGAATTGACAATTGATACTACTAATTGTAGTATTGAAAAGTTTTGAAAGGCACTGTATTTAATTTAGAAATTTTCTACCCAGTTGGGAGTAATGTGCAGGAAACTAATTTTAGAGATTTTCAGGGTTACTAATGGGAATGAATGAGAAAAATGACAGTCCGTGTACAGTTTTGGTACAGTCTGTGTACAGTACAAGTACAGACTACAATACAGTAACGGTACACTTTATGATCACCGATCTTAATTAAACTTTTGAGTGATTACGCTGAAAGGCTCTTTATATCTAGGTTCAAGGCTAAAATGACTAAGAAAAAAATTAGAGAGAAATGAGTATTTTCCTGAACTGACAAATGCTCTTACCCAAAAAGTGAAAAATCGCTGTAATAATTATAGTGACTGTAATAGAGGTATTTCTAAAAATATTATAAAAGGCTGGTGACACTATCGGTACAGTTCGTGTACACTCATAAATTTCCTAAGACTGATCTAAAATATCACCAACCGATTACAGAGAGAGAAAATAATTTTTGTCCCCTAGTTTTGAGAGTGGACTACCCGATAATATTTTGCCTGATTAGTCCCTTTCTTTTTTTCCCATCGATAGTTACAGAAATTTTGATAAGCTTGGTAATTCTCGCTGTCTTCTTTTGGGATATTTTTTCCATTCTTCCATCGGGTGAGATATTCCGGCCTTACTCCTAGAAGTGAAGCTAATTCCTTCCCTAATAATCCTTTCTCATCAGGCAATGGTTCTATCACCTCTTCTTCCCCAACACTCTCAGTTACGGTCGTCTCTTCATCTAATGTTGTTGGGTCTTTGTTTATATCATTGTCTATATTCTTATCTATATTAATGTCTATACGCTCATCCGACTTAGTATCTATATATTCGTCTATATGCTTGTCTAGATATCTTTTAACTGTTTCTTCTATACGTTCATCTAGATTGCTGTCTAGATATTTGTCTATACATTTATCTATATCCTCATCTATACAGTTGTCTCGTTTGTCTAGATTTCTGTCTATACGCCCTAATGATTTTAGAATAAACTGGTTTAATTCTGTGCTGGCATTACTACCCCGTTTTGATGCCCATCGTTTAAACTCCTTCCAGGTTTCTTTATCTACTCTAAAGGTGGCTAGTGTTGTGTCTGTCATGTCTATATACATTTCTATACAATATCTATATTATAGATAATATCTAGACGTTTGTATATATCAATAACTTATCTGTCTAGACAAACGGTATAGATAGCTTATATATAACTTCTTTTGACTTTTATCTATACAATGTCTATACTAATAGATAGATAAAGAGAAAAATATTCAATATTCCCCTCATTAAGTCATGTCTATACTTATGTCTATATAGTATATATACAAAAGAAGTCAGTCGTGAGAAGTGATTTTTTAAAGTATCTATATATTATGATTACCTCATTGGTCACTGGTACTGTGTTAATTTAATCACTGACAAAAGTTTTTAAATGAAATAATATTTTATTAGTTGTAGAAGAAATTTTATTTTAAAAGTTATT
>JASJDD010000037.1 GCA_030065735.1 Crocosphaera sp. | reverse complement strand
TTTGAGTGGATGGATGGAGAGGTGATTTTTCATCAGAATCCCCAACCTCAGCGATAGCAGGTTGGGGTTCTTCAATTCTTTAATCAAAATAATTAAATTAGAAGAGGCACAACGATGGCAACTCTACCACGATTTAACACACCAGCAGGGATCAAAGACTTTGCTGCTCAACCAGATAAACAAGCTCAATTAGATGCACTCTGGAATCAATCTCTCAACGCTTTTACCGAATCATCAATTCAGGGAGGTTCTGCCCCTCTAGATAATGACCGAACTGTCTATTTTAATCCTTTGACCACTGATCTCACAGGAGTCCTTACTCCACCCCCTGTAGCTTGGACAGCCTTTCCCAATCGGATTTTACTAACCTTTCCTACCGCATCGCGAGGAGAGCAATTACGATATGCTGATGAAGGTCCTCCGGGTTGGATAAATGATTACAATTCACCACAAGGATATCAACCTTCAGGACCACGGGGTTATCAGGATGAATACTGTGAATGGAGTGTGACCCGACGACCCAGTGACAACAAAATTATTAAAGTCAGCTTTACCTGCGAGAATCGTGAATATTGGAATGCCTTATGGCTAATTGACCCCAATCGAGTCCTTGAACTTTATCGAGAGTTAGTCAGTCCTGATGTGCAACTTTCCGATCTCGAAGGCATTAATCCCGACACTGGACGGCCTGGTTATAATTTCCTTAATAAGTGGAACAATAATACTCAAATGGGTCCGGTTCATTTGGTTAGTCGACCCAATAGTTTAAGTGCTGAAATTTATCTGGCTGCTGCAGCCACAATTGTACGGGAATGCAATGGTCAGGTGGTTACTAACCAGTCCCAGTTAATTCAATGTAGTCGATATGGCACTCCAGGGCGTAATAGTGACCCCTTTATTGGCGGTTCCGTTAACAGTATTGTTCGACAAGGAGGCGTTAAGGTAACACTCAACGATCCTGTTGGTTTGTATATTCAAGAACCCGCCTTCGATCAGACATGGCAATTACCTGCAGAGGCCCCTGTAGAAGCTCGTCCCTCAGACTACTGGAAAATTGTCCGAGGTCGTCGACGGAGTGATCCTAACGAACCCGATTTTATCCTTCATGCCGTTTATGAAGTACCAGAGGATCAAGGCTTTTGTGTTGGTGATATCACCATTGATGGCGCCCCAATTCTGTTTGGGTCCCAAATTACCCAAAAATTTCAGATTGCTCTAGCTGCGATCGGTATTCCTACCACTGAACCCAATCAAACCCCTCGCCCTTGTATTGATCCAAGTGCTTGTCCTTCAGAAAATGATCAAGTTGTTAGTGCTGCGGTAGATCCAGCCCATCTTGATACAATGAAGTCCCTAATGTCATCGACCATGAACAGAGTTTGACGTGAACCACTCGACCCCGATCCAGTCACTACGGGGCCGGGTTCCTACCCAACTTTAAGATCATCTTGTACTACAACCTAGTTGTTTAACTTTAATAGTCTGTGAAGCATAATATAATACTAAATCCGGTTCCCATACCTATCTTATCAAAATAACCTAGATTTTTAGCAGAACCGAATTTAGTTAATTTTTATAAGTAAACTTTAGAAGATGAAAATTAAAGAATTAACGTTAACTAATTACCGTGCTGCACGCCATCTAACTCTTAATCTTCATCCTCGTCTTAATGTATTTGTTGGAGTCAATGGAGCCGGAAAATCGACTATTTTAGATGCAGTAGCTACAATGTTATCCTGGACAATTAACCGTATTCGTCGAGCAGGTACATCAGGACGACCTATTAGTGAAGATCATATCACTAACGGTCAATCTTTTGGGTCTATTGAACTTAATTGTTCTAACGGAGACAAAAATATCTCTTGGCGACTATCTAAAAGCCGTAAAGGACATGGTTCTCCACCTAATCCCAGTTCTCTTACTTTTTTAAACGAGTATACCAAAACAATTCAATCTCAAATTGCTTCCCAACCAACACAAGCTAATCTTCCTATCTTTGTCCATTATCATGTTAATAGGGCAGTTGTTGATATTCCCTTACGAATTCGCAAAAAAAATACTTTTGATCAACTCGCAGCTTATGAAGATGCGTTCACCAGTGGAGTAAACTTTCGGCAGTTTTTTGGGTGGTTTCGTGAACGAGAAGACCTAGAAAATGAACAACGCAGATATCAAGATGCTGAAATTAAACCCCAAGATTATTGCTTCCCAGATCCTCAACTAGAAGCGGTTCGCAATGCTTTATCTCAGGTGTTACCTTCTTTTAGCAATCTAACAGTTCGTCGTAACCCTTTAAGGATGGAAATTCAAAAAAATGGACAAACTTTTAAGGTAGATCAACTGTCTGATGGTGAAAAATGTCTAATTGCTATGATTAGTGATCTGGCCCGTCGTTTGGCGATCGCTAATCCCACCAATGATCCCTTAACCGGAGAAGGTATTATTTTGATCGATGAAATTGATCTTCACCTCCACCCCAAATGGCAAAGAATGATCGTCCCGCAACTGGTAAAAGTTTTCCCTAACTGTCAGTTTCTACTATCCACCCATTCTCCTCATGTTCTCACTCATATTTATCCAGAAAATATCTTTCTTCTCAAACAAACTAATGACAATATTGAGGTTAAGAGACCCTCAGAGTCTTATGGAAAAAATGTAGATCGAATTTTAGAAGACTTGATGGAATTAGATACTACTAGACCTGATAAAGTTGAGTCAGACCTTCACCAAATCTATGAAATGATCGATAGTAATCAATTAGGGGAAGCTGAAGAGGCGATCGCTCAGATGATAGAAACCATTGGTAATGATCCTGAGTTGGTGAAAGCGGAAGTTCTTATGAGACGTAAGGAGTTAATTGGCAAGTGAAATATATCCAAAAACAGGAAGAACCTTCTAGTTTAAAAGAATGGAAACAACAAGCTAACGAGAATTGGCAACCAACCTATGAAACGTTAGGAAGTAAACTCAAAGATGCCATAAAAGAAGCATTAATGAAAGAACAAGGTTATCTCTGCTGTTACTGTGAACAAAGAGTGACCTTAAATACCAATAACTCGCACATTGAGCATTTTCGACCCCAAAATGATCCTACTGTTGATCCCCTAGATTTCTCCAATATGCTTTGTTCTTGTCAAAATCAACTCAAAAAAGGAGAACCTCGACATTGTGGTAATCTCAAAGGAAAATGGTTCGATGAAAATCATCTTATTTCTCCCTTAGATCCCGACTGTGAAACTCGGTTTAAATTTACGGGTGATGGTTATATTCAACCCCGAAAAGAAGAGGATAATGCTGCTTTAATTACTATTGAAAAACTCGGATTAGATATTCCAAAGTTACGAGCTTTACGCAGAGACGTTATTGAACCTTTTCTGGATGAAACTCTTTCTATTGAGGATGTTCAACGGTTTGTAAACGGCTATCTTTCTCCTTCAAATGATGGGAAATTTGGTGAATTTTGGACAACCATTTACTATTTATATAGGGAGTATATAGATGCAGACTGATGTAAATCAAACTAATTCTTCCTATGAATATCAAGTAGGAGGCAGTCTCAGAATTAATGCACCGAGTTATGTGGTCCGTCACGGGGACAGCCAACTCTATCAAGCTTTGTTGGGTGGAGAATTTTCCTATGTTCTCAATACCCGTCAAATGGGAAAATCCAGTCTTCGAGTTCGCATCAAAAACCGTTTACAACAACAAGGATATCGCTGCGCTTCTTTAGATTTAACCAGTATTGGCAGTGAAACCACAACCCCTATACAATGGTACAAAGGCGTAATCTGGGAATTGTGGCGCGGGTTTAACCTCATTGGCAAAGTTAATTTAAAAGCTTGGTGGAGTGAACAAGCAGATTTCTCACCCATCCAACGCCTAGACCATTTTATACAAGATATTCTCCTCAAGTCAATTCCTTCTCAACCCATTGTCATTTTTATCGATGAGATTGATAGTGTTTTGGGATTACCCTTTGCAGTGGACGATTTTTGGGCATTAATTCGCTTTTGTTACAACCAACGGGCAGAAAATAGAGACTATCATCGCTTAACCTTTGCGTTATTCGGTGTCGCTACCCCTTCCGAATTAATTCAAGCTAAAGAGCGCACCCCCTTTAATATTGGTACAGCCATCGAATTAAGAGGGTTCCAACCCCATGAAATTAAGCCTCTGATTGGGGGTTTAAAGGGGTCATTTACCTATGTGCAGGACATTTTAGAGGAAATTTTGTATTGGACGGGGGGACAGCCGTTTTTAACGCAAAAACTCTGTGAAATGGTTCTCGCAGAAACCCCTCCCTCCTTAACCCCGGAAACTGTACCTCAATGGATAGAACGCTTGGTGCGATCGCAAATTATTGATCATTGGGAAACCCAAGACGAACCGGAACATCTGCGAACGATCCGCGATCGCCTCTTAAGCAACGAAGCCAATACCGGACGTATTCTTAGTCATTATCTCGAAATTTTGCAACAGGGACAAATCCCGTTAGAGAATAGCTTGGAAGAACGGGAATTGTTACTATCAGGGGTCGTGGAGAAACGGGGATCTTGTTTACGAGTCCGCAATCCCATTTACGAAATGGTATTTAATCGGTATTGGGTGAATCAGCAATTGGATCGTCTTCGTCCTTATGGTTCCTTATTGCAAGCATGGGTTCAGTCCCAGTATCAAGATGAGTCCAGACTATTGCGAGGACAAGCTTTGTTAGAGGCCAAAAATTGGGCGCAGGATCATCGTTTAAGCGATCTCGACTATCAATTTTTAGCCGCCTCTGAAACCTGCGATCGCAAAGAAAGTCAACAAAAATTAGAAGCAGAACGATTAAAGGAAACAGAAGGGAGAGTGAAAGCGCAAAAAAGATTAATTGCAGTGATTAGTTTTGCTTTATTGGTGTCCTGTGGTTTAATTTGGTTGGCCGTTAACCAATATCGTCAAGCAGCTTTAAATGAGATTCAAGCGATCGCCCGTTCTTCCCAAGGATATTTAATCTCGGAACAGGGGATAAACGCATTGATGGCAGCGATTAAAGCCAAACGGAAGCTAGAACGGTTACAAAAGTTAGAGGTGAGGGATGGTGAGACTGAACAAGAGGTAAAAATAGCGTTAGGAAAAGCGGTCTATGGCGCGCTAGAATTCAATCGTTTCACGGGACATCAAGATGGGGTTTGGGGGATCGATATCAGTAAAGATAGGGAAACCTTAGTCACAGCCAGTTGGGACCATACCCTAAAATTGTGGCAACGGAACGGAAAATTGTTCAAAACCCTCTTCGGCCATACAAACCGTGTCTATAAAGTTAAATTTAGCCACAATGGTCAACTCATTGCTTCTGCAAGTATAGATCAGACCATTAAACTTTGGACCATTGAAGGTGAACTGTTGCGTACCCTTGTTACCCACGAACCGGTTTATGATGTTACCTTTAGTCCTGATGATCAAACGTTAATCGCTGCGACTGGAAATAACATCCAAGTTTGGACAGTAGAGGGAAAATTACTGAACATACTGAGGGGACACAGTGCAGAAGTCTATGATGTTGAATTTAGCCACAATGGTCAATTTTTCCTCTCCAGTAGCAAAGATCAATTGATCAAACTTTGGAACAAAGATGGCCAATTACTGAAAACCTTTCAAGACCATAATAATACTGTCTGGGAAGTGGAATGGAGTGAGGATGATCGCTATTTTCTTTCTGCTAGTGAAGATGGAACCATTAAACAATGGAACCTGGATGGAACTCTAGTTCAAACTATTTTCGCTCATCCTAGCGCAGTTATGGATGTGGAATTTGTGCCTCAAAGAAAGGTCTTCTTTTCTGCGGGAGAAGACCAAACCATTAAATTGTGGTCTGTTGAGGGAGAATTAATTGATGCTTTTGAGGGCCATCAGGATGGGGTATTAGATTTAGCCATCGACCCCGACAGGAAATTTTGGGTCTCTGCGAGTTGGGATAAAACCGTTAAACTCTGGAAATCGAATAAACCCCTTTGGATTCATTTTTTAGAACATAAAGCTGAAATTCGGGGTATTGCTTTTAGTCCAGATCAAACCCATGTTGTCACAGCCAGTCGAGATCATACCCTAAAACTATGGAACCCTCAACAAAATACCATTATTCCCCTACGGGATCATACAGATGGGGTGTCAGCAGTGGTTTATAGTCCTGATGGGCAGTTTTTTGCTTCAGGAAGTCGGGATGAAACGGTTAAATTATGGAACAATAAAGGGGAGAATTTTCGCACGTTAAAAGGCCATACGGATTGGATCTTAACCGTTGCGATTAGTCCTGATAGTCAATTAATTGCATCGGGAGGTTTAGATAAAAAGATTAAGTTATGGCATAAGGACGGCACTTTAATTAAAACGATTACAGGACATTTTAGAGGGGTGTTAGATATCGCTTTTAGTCCTGATGGTCAATATCTTGTTTCTGGGAGTAGTGATCACACCATCAAAATTTGGCGACTAGATGGTAGTTTAGTCAGAACCCTTAGAGGACATGAAGCACCGGTACGAACTGTTGCCATTAGTCCAGATGGCAGTAAAATTGTTTCAGGAAGCCGAGATACCACTGTAAAATTGTGGAATTGGTCCGGATCGTTACTGCACACCCTCAACGAACATCAAGAGAGGGTTTGGGCTGTGGCTTTTAGTCCCAATGGTGAGATGATAGCCTCCGGAAGTGATGACGGAACCGTTAAATTTTGGGATCTTGATGGCCAATTAATCAAAACCTTATACGGTTATAGTAGTATGGTTCGCTCCATTGCTTTTAGTCCCGATGGTCAACAACTGGCCGTAGGTAGTCGCGAAAATATGCTTATTTTATGGGATTTAAAAGAAGTTTTAGCCCTCGATGAATTGCGTTATGGATGTGCTTGGATTCAAGATTATTTGAAATTTAATGCTACGCTTTCAGAAAGCGATCGCCGTATCTGTGATGGAATTAACCAATAAGATAACTGGTCACTGATAACTGATCACTGATCACTGACACACTATTGAGGGTCTAACTTCAACACCGCCATAAACGCCTCTTGAGGAACATCAACCGTACCGATCGCTTTCATCCGTTTCTTCCCCTTTGCTTGCTTTTGTAGCAGTTTCTTCTTACGAGAAATATCTCCCCCATAACATTTGGCTAACACATCTTTACGCAAAGCCGGGATGTGTTCACTGGCGATAACTTTTGCCCCGATCGCAGCTTGAATGGGAACCTTAAATTGATGTCGGGGAATCAACTCTTTTAACTTTTCCGTTAAAGCGCGACCCACATAATAAGCTTTATCGCGGTGAACAATCATGGCCAACGCATCCACACTGTCTCCATTGACCAGAATATCCAATTTAACTAAAGGATTGGGCTGATAGCCAATCAATTGATACTCCATACTGGCGTAACCTCGCGATCGCGACTTTAATTGGTCAAAAAAGTCTGTCACCACTTCTGCTAAGGGTAACTCATAGATCAAAGCGGTTCTCGATAAGGTAAAGTAGCGCATATCCTTAAACACACCCCGACGACTTTGACACAACTCCATCAAGGTTCCCACGTAGGTTTCAGGGGTGATCATTTCCACTTGAATATAGGGTTCTTCTACCTTTTCTCTTTGTTGCGGTGGGGGGAGTAAACTCGGATTATCGATTTCCATCACTTCCCCCTCAATGGTGGTAACGCGATAAATTACAGAAGGGGCCGTGGTGATTAAATCTAAATCATACTCCCGTTCTAAGCGTTCTTGGACAATTTCCATGTGGAGTAACCCTAAAAACCCACAACGGAAACCAAACCCCATTGCACTAGAGGTTTCTGGTTCGTAGGAAAGGGCTGCATCGTTGAGTTTGAGACGGTTTAATGCCTCTCGTAAATCTTCGTATTGATCGGCATCGGTGGGAAATAACCCACAAAAGACCATCGGTTTCGCTTCTGTATAACCCGATAACGGTTCTTTGGCGGGTTCTTCGGCTAACGTGATGGTATCCCCAACCCGTGCATCTTCTACGGTTTTAATGGCTGCGGCCAAATAACCCACTTCTCCTGCGTGAAGGGAGTCCACCTGTATTTGATTGGGGGATAACACCCCTAATTCATCAATTTCGTATTCCTTTCCAGAGGCCATTAAACGAACGCGATCGCCAGTTTTCACCGTTCCATCCATGACCCGAAAATAAACGATCACACCCCGATAAGGATCGTAATAACTATCAAAAATCAACGCCCGCAACGGTTGCGCCACCGTATCATCAGGAGGGGGAACCAAATGGACAATAGATTCTAAAATTTCGTCAACTCCGATCCCTGCTTTAGCGGATGCTTTAATAATATCACTACAATCCAACCCCACCACTTCTTCTATTTCATTGGCCACCCGTTCTGGTTCTGATCCGGGTAAGTCAATCTTATTTAAAATTGGGATAATTTCTAGGTTATTTTCTAAGGCCAGATAAACATTAGCCAAGGTTTGCGCTTCTACCCCTTGGGAGGAATCTACCACTAATAACGCCCCTTCACAAGCAGCCAAAGACCGAGACACCTCATAGGAAAAATCGACGTGGCCGGGGGTATCAATGAGGTTAAGAACATAATCTTCCCCATCTTTTGAGCGATAGTTCATTCTGGCCGCTTGTAGTTTGATGGTAATTCCCCGTTCCCGTTCCAAGTCCATGTTATCGAGGAATTGCTCTTTCATTTGCCGTTGAGCAACGGTTTCGGTCATTTGTAGCATTCGATCAGCGAGGGTCGACTTACCATGATCGATATGAGCGATGATACAAAAGTTACGAATGCGAGAAACAGGAACGTCGGTCATAGAATCTGTTGGTGGGGTAGGTTTGCAAAAATTTGCCTTCTGTAATTTAATTTTACATTTTTTTGTCTAATTAACACAAAGAATAATCAAATATTTGCTTTTTCTTTTAATCTAACACCATAATAGATCCTATGAATTCGCTCCTGAAAAGAGTTAACTGATAGAGGATGGTTCAGGGCAATCGCCTTAAATTTTTGAAAGATAGTCTCCCATTAATTTTTAGCGATCGCTTGCCTGATTTTGAACCAATGCCGTCTCAAAGATCCTTAATTGTTTATCTTTGACTTTCCTTTAATCTGAGACAAAAGACCAATGATTCCCAGAGTTAATAATCCAACTACAGTACTAGATTCAGGAATAGAATTGGTCGTAATATTATCAAAGTTAACATCTCCTGAACTAGCAATATAAACTTGAGTTATATCTTCAAATTCTGAAAGATTTAAAGTTTGGAACATTGCAGGAAGATCATTTCCTAAAGAATACTCCATAAACTGTCCAAGAACCGGTTGGTTTGGGTCAAAAGTCGTGCTAATTAAAATTTTGGTGTCATCTGTTGAATAACCAGAAATAGCACGAGTATTATCCCTTAATTGATAGTCTAAACTTTGTAAAGAAAAAGTACCACCATTCGGTAAAGTTAAATAAATTCCCAAAAGCCGATCAACTTCACTAAAATGTTGCGCTTCGTAGGAATTCCTTGAATGAAAATGTGCGCCTTCGCTATAAAAAGCTGTAGGACTTCCTATTTCCTGAGCAGAAAATGCTTCAACGTTAAAACCGTCTTCGATAAAACATTTTCCTCCTGTATCGGGTAATTGGGGTGTACAAGTATTAGGATTAGAAAAAGCATATGTATCGGCATCAAATTCGATTTTAGCAGCCTTGACTTCTGTGCTTATCCCAGCTATTAATGCTAATGCTGTGACACCAGTTATGGTAAAATTTCTGAAAATCCCAATAGGAAAACGAAAGTCCATTTTTGTATTTTTCATGAGATTGTAATTAATCAAATTTCTTTTACAAACTAACAGAAACTTTCTAATAATTCAAAAGACAACTTGTCAAAGTTATCTTAATCTTACATTAATTTTTTTAAAGATTTATTTAAGCTTTTATTTCTTTAAACTGTCACCTAAGCTGATAGAAATTAAGGACTATTAATCCCCATCCTCCCCCTTAAAATGAAAACTGTAAACCAGCTGTTAATTGCCAATCTGTTTCTAATTGTGGTCCTTGGAGAGCGCGATAAATGGGTAGTTCAAACTCAATGGCTAAACGACCAGTTCTTAAGTCTCCTTCGGGAACAAAAAGATTAAGTCCAAAACCAATATCAATTTGAGTTCCTCCCCGTCGGGTTGGATCAGCAGTAGGGATTAGATTAGGATTAAGACGGGAGTCTTTCCCACTAATATTTCCCCAATTTCTGCCTTTAATTCGCAAAGATGTACTGGCCCAATCGCTCCATTTTTTTGCACCCCAGGCAGTTAACATGATTTCATCTCCGAACTTATAACTATTACTATTTTCTCCTAAACGAAGGGTTCCAATAATTTGAGTTCCCCAAGACCAATCATCACTTTGTCCTAAATAAGTAATCCCTGGATGTAGATCGAGAGTTCCTGAACCAAGCTGCATCGGATAAGGTAAAAGTTGATCAGGCCCTGCTGGAGTGGTATCTCGCGCTTCAATAGAACCAGTGGGAAAACTAATCCCTGTATTGAGATGAATTCTTTGTCGATTTTCGTTAAGAATTTGGTATAAACCTGTTACTTTAATATCTCCAATCCCTTCAGAATCAGTATTAAATCGTCGATTTGTACGAGTTAAATGATCCATATCCTTGACGACATAAGGCAACATAGCCATGAGAGTCAAATTGTTAGTGATACCATACATCATGCCAAACATGTGCATTTGCATGGTCATACGGGTGGGAGTGATAGGAAATTGCTCTAAAATTTTTTCATCACTAATATCATCGGTTCCGACACGACTCCCTTCCATTTCCATTAACATATAGCGATAAGACACCATGATTTCCCCTTCACTATGAATGTGTTCTCCCATAACAGCAATGGGAGCATGACTATCGGGACGAGCAGGGGACCAATAGATTCCTTGTTGCGAAGGGGGTAAGGGTTCATCTGCTAATAGAAAATCATTTTTTTTTGCTGGTGTTTTCTGGGGAAAATTGAGTGATTTTTTCGGAATATTCCCATTAATGTTATTGGATTGAGAAATCTGTTTTATATTATCAGTTTCGTTACTAAATTTTGGCAAAATATAGCTTGTTGAAATTTCATATTTCTGCAAAAGCTCATCTAATTTGATTTTTGGCTCAGGAGTTAAGTCTTTAATATTTTCTTTCAAGTCCTGGTAATCCCAGGTATTAGTAAGGGGTTCGTAGTCAAAATTAATCTTCTTTTTCTCATTTCCTCCCTTACTTATTTCTGCTCGAGCAGAACATAAAAAAGTATTTAAACACACCAAATTAACTGCTATAATTAACAAGCAGAATCGTCTCCTCACCCAAAAAATCATAGGTTTTACTAAATCATTCAAATTATTCTTGCATAAGAAATATGACAAAACTTTTGAGATTTGTCAAAAGACAGTGTGTCAAAGCTGGTTGACTGAGAAAAATCAACCAACATAGTCAAAATCATAGGATAAGGAGCTTATAATTCTTCTTCAAATCATAATCTCCCTAGAATTTTTCCCCTATGCTAATTTTAACCAGTTATTCAACTTTTACGTAAACAATTGGCATAATTCTATGGTTTTAATCTGTAGGGTTTCTAAGGGATGATGACCTCGTTTTAAACGAGTTTCTAGATCAAGTAAAATGGGAAGGGTTGCTAATAAGCTTTTACCTGAAATACCTTGTAATTCTTTGCGTAAAAAATAAAGGCGATTCGGATTAGGAATATCAGCAGCTTTGGCAATTTGTTTATTATCTGTTTCCCCTGCTTCTAGTTTTAATTGAATAATTGTCCAAGTGCGAAATTGACCAACTAAAGTGGCAACAATTCTTAAAGCGGGTTCATTCCTCGATAATAATTCATCAATTAATTGTAAAGCTTCTCCTTGATTCCCTTGACGAATCCTTTGGGCTAATTGTAAACTATTTTGGGCATTGGCATTAACTAAAGTAGCAATAATTATCTCATCTAAGGGTTGATTTTCTTGTTGTCCATAAAGCTGTAATTTTTCCAGTTCATTCCATAATTGTCTGCTATTATTACCCACAGACTCTGCTAATAATTCTACTGCTTTAGTGGTTAATTTTATCCCAATTTCTTGGGCAACTTGTTTCACTTTCTTGATTAAATCGTCGGTTTTCCAGGGAGGAATAGGAGAATACTCTTGAACCTCTGCATATTGTTGGATTAATTTCGTTGATTTTAAGCGTTTATCGGGTTTTTTGCTAGTGGTAAACAATAAATGAGAACTATCAGGAATTGCAGGTAAAATACGCTGTAATTGTGTTATAATTTCTTCGGAACACTGTTGACAGATAGATGTGTCTACTACCCACACTAATCGACCTCCCATACCAAATACAGGGGTCATAGCTTGGTTTAATGCGTCTATGGTACTGTTGGGGTCTTCTCCTGAAATTTGATGATAATTAAACTGTATCCAATTAGGATCAAGTATACTCTCTCTTAATCGTTGCACAGTTTGGGCGATCGCAAAGTCATCTTCTCCCCAAAAGAAATAAATTCCCATGGCCAAAGTCAATAAATCTTTATAAAAAAATTACACAAAATCAGGCAAAATAAAAAGATAAGTATTGTGACAGAATGAGAGGCGATTAAGTTGGACGAAACCTATCAAATTTACGTCAACCGGGTAGCTTCCCTTACTTTACCCACCACCTATCAAAATCAACTTAAGAATATCCAAAAATCTCCTAAATTTCAACAGAGACAACCTGTATCTTTTCCTGGTTATACTATTCTAACTCCTCCTTACCAAGATAATCCTCGTAATGAGTCATTCTATCATCAATTAACCCTTACTCAACAACAATTAATCGAAAAAATTGAACCTAACTTTTTAATTCCTGTTCCCCCAGAAAGTTTTCATTTAACCCTTGCTGACTTAATTTGGGAAGATAATTATCTCAATGCGCTTAAAGCAGATCAAAACTTTGATCATAAACTAAAAAAAGCCATTTCTGACAGTTTTCAAATTTATCAACAACTTAACTTAGAAAAAGGTCAGAGTCAGTGGCAAATTTTAGGATTATTAGTGTTTCCCCGTGCTTTAGTAGTGGGGTTAGTTCCGTGCAATGAATTATCTTATGATAAGATTTTTCAATTAAGACGCAGTATTTATCAAAATCAAGAATTAATTGGGTTAGGGGTAGAACAACAATATCATTTCACAGCACATATTACGTTAGGTTATTTTGATGAAATTCCCGATGATTTAGATAAAAGTAGTTTAGAATCTGTTATTCTATCTTTTAATGATCAATGGATGGAAAAAGAAGCCCAAATTTTAACAATTGAAGAAGTAGAAATGAGAAAGTTTGAAAATATGACGCAATTTTTATACGATCAAAGTAATCCTAAAATGATGATTTAAACGTCAGAAAAATAGCATTTTTTATCATTGTTTATTCCTTATAAAAAATGAGTTATCAAAGAGCTTTGCCAGATATTAAAAATCTTGTTTCTCGCTCAAATTATCGCATTTTAAAACAAATTGGCCAAGGACAATTTGGCCAGGTTTATTTTGCTATTTCTCGTCAGACAGGGGAATTTGTTGCCCTTAAAAGTTTAGCAAAAGGATTTCCTACTAATCGTTTTTTACGGGAATTTTCTTGTTTAGTTAGTTTACGTCATCCGAATATTGTTGCTTGTAAAGGCATGGAATATCATGGTAAAGGACGTTATTTAGTGATGGAGTATTGTGAAGGGGGAACCCTTCGGGAGTTAATGAATTTTTCGGCTGAATTAAGTTTAAGATTATGTCTTGATTTAATCATTGATATTTTAGCAGGATTGGAAGAGGCTCATCAACATAATATTATTCATTGTGATATTAAACCCGAAAATATTTTATTGAGTTTAACCGCAGATAAATGGACAGGAAAAGTAACGGATTTTGGGATTGCTAAAACGGTTCAACAAAGTAATAATAATCAACTAGAAAGTGGTTATACGGGTTCTCCTGGTTATATGGCACCTGAGCGATTTTATGGCAAATATTCTTACTCTTGTGATATCTATTCTGTAGGGATTATTCTCTATGAATTAATCGTAGGAGAAAGACCCTTTTCTGGACTTCCTGGAGATTTAATGTTAGCCCATCTTAACCAAAGAATTAAGATACCTAACACAGTCCCTAAACCGTTACAAGCTATTATTATTAAAGCATTAGAAAAATTACCACAAAGACGTTTTTTGTCAGCACAAGAAATGTTAAAAGCTGTTAATATAGCTAAAGAAAAACTAAATTTTAATCCAGAAAATACTAAATTATTTACATCCACTCACATATCAAATTTAACCTTTAAAATCAATCAGTTTACAGATTTAGACAGTTCTAATAAAATAACCTATATTATTAATAATAAAAAATCTATTTATTTAGCAACTAAAAATAAACTGATTAAACTATCTTGCCAATCGAAGAAAATAGACACAGTTGATTTGAATTGGTCTATCATAGAACTAAAAATATTGTCTGAAGGATGTTTAGTTTTGACTAAAGGAAAAAAAGAAGATATCTTTCAATATCATGTTGACTACTTTTCAGAAAATCAACTATTGAAAAAAGTACCACCTTACTTACCCTTAGATGCCAAAAAAATAAAATTTTCTGGTAACTTTCAAGGAGATTGGTTGGCAATTATTGATCAAAGGAATAGTCAGGGAATTACAGCTGAATTTAAAATCTTAAATTTATCAACTTTATCCCTTTTTAAATCTCCTAAATCTTGTCCTTTTCCTTCTCAATTAATTAACCTAGATAAGCGTTATGGACTGGCAATTTTTTCCCGTTTTTCTCAAGGAAACAAAGGGACCTATTTATACTTATTTAACCGTCGAAGTCATTTTATTAAAGGGTTCTCAATTCCCTTATTGATTTCCGAATTAACACCTAATAAAGCGAATCCTTACGAACTGTTTGGTGTTGAAACTGCCAAGCTGAATTATGGCATTTTAATTAATCTTAATCCTTTAAAAATAACAAGAACTCCCTTAGAATTTATCCCTAATTTTATTATCGGTGAAGCTTGGGGTTATGGGTTAGCAGACACCAAAGGGAAGTTATTATTTTTAGATAGAGAAGGAGACTATCTAGGAAAAATGGACTTAGGAATAGAAATTACAGCTATGACAGGGTTAAATGACCATCAATTATTAATAGCAACTTGGGAAAAAGAAAAAGTCAAACTATTAACTTTGGATCTAACAACACTGAACACATAATAGTAATGCAGAATGTAGAAAAAAGCAAAAATTCTACATTCTACACTCTAAATTCTACATTCTATAATTATCCATTCAACAGTTTTTCTGCTAATTGATTCGTTAATTTAGGGTCAGCGCGTCCTCCAGTTTCTTTCATCACTTGTCCCACAAAGAAACCTTTTAACTTCTTCTTACCTCCACGATATTTTTCCACTTCTGAAGGGTTAGCTTCCATTAAAGCTGTAATGACTTTTTCAATTTCTCCTGGATCAGAAATTTGAGTCATTCCCTTACTTTCGACAATTTGCTTAGGAGACCCCCCCTTTTCTAATAATTCTGGGAGAATTTCTTTAGCAATTTTACCGCTAATGGTTCCTTTTTCAATTAATTGCACTAACTCCCCTAAACTGTCCGGTTTAAGGGCAATTTCCGTGATGCTTAACTTACTATTATTAAGGTAAGCTGCAATATCTTGTGTCACCCAGTTGGCCACTAACTTAGCATCGGCCCCGATACTGATGGCCACTTCATAATATTCAGCCACTTCGCGATCGTCTGTCAACACCCGCGCATCATACGCAGACAACCCTAACTCCTCTTCATAACGTTGGCGTTTTTGGGCCGGAAGTTCGGGTAATTCTTGTTTCCAGACGTTTAACCGTTCTTTGGACACCTCTAAGGGAGGAAGATCCGGTTCAGGAAAATAGCGATAGTCGCTAGATCCCTCTTTTTTACGCATACTGATGGTTTCTTGGGTGTTTTCGTCCCATAAACGAGTTTCTTGATAGATAGGATCGTCGTTTTCCACTGCTTCTATTTGTCTTTCTATCTCATACTCAATGGCTTTCTGGATGGCACTAAAAGAGTTCATATTTTTGATTTCTACCTTAGTACCGAACTCTTTTTGCCCCACCGGACGCACAGAAATGTTGACATCGCAGCGCAAAGACCCCTCTTGCATATTACCATCACTAATGCCTAAATAACGCACCAGACGGCGTAATTCTTGAGCATACTCTGCCGCTTCTTGTCCTGTTCTAATATCCGGTTCCGATACAATTTCCAATAGAGGAACCCCAGTCCGATTAAAGTCTACTAAAGAATGGGTTGAACCGGCTAAGCGATCGCTTCCTGCATGAACCAGTTTTCCTGCATCTTCTTCCATATGTAAGCGAGTGATACCGATGGTTTTACGGGTCACTTCCTTGGTTTTTTTGTTAACTAATTCAATTTCAAGAAAACCCTCTTCTACTATGGGGAGATCGTACTGAGAAATTTGGTAATTTTTGGGAAGATCGGGATAAAAATATTGTTTTCGGTCAAATTTACTATAAGGTGCAATTTTCGCATTCAAGGCTAACCCTAGTTTAACGGCTGAGGCTAACACTTGCTCATTGAGAACCGGTAAAACTCCAGGATATCCCAAGCAAACAGGACAAACATTGGTATTGGGGGGAGTATCAAACTGAGTCGAACAATGGCAAAAAATTTTACTGGTGGTATTGAGTTGACAGTGGGTTTCCAGTCCAATAATGGCTTCGTATTCGGTTTTGACAGGTGTTGCGGTAGTCATGAACTAATATAGGTGATAACAAATAGCCTAATCTATTCTATTCTAGTTCCTTTCATGTTTCAGTTTTTGAAATCACTAATTTTCGCTCCCATTACTTCTGACTTCACACTTCTGTGCGATAGCGCCGGAACGCAGTGAGGAACTTCTGACTTCTTGATTATACTTCCATAGTTGGGTGTTAAAGATAAGACATTTCCGCACCCCTAACACCCAACCCTCAACTCTCTAGTTAAACCATTGCAGGTTGTAATAACTTAATGTTAGAAAAACCGAATTCTTTGGTTACGGTTTCTCCATTTTCTTCTCCTGTAATAACACGACTGGTTAAAATATAGTAACCACCCACTTTTTCGTAATTATCCTCAAAATCGGTTTTTCCTGCTTTGAGTTCTCCTGTTTTTGGGTCATGATAAATAGAGTCATAACGGTGGGAAAGATACCCTTCCTCTGTTTTATGACTGCTGAAGGTGTCAATAGTCACCACAACCCCATGGTTAGAGTCGAACTGGTAGTCGCCTACCAGAACTCTCCTCAGAACCGTACATGAGACTTTCACACTCATACGGCTCCCGTCAATTGGTCTGTTGTTAAGATACGGTTCGGTTCATTTCCTGCATGACTTATATGTTTAATGTCATGGCAGTGTCGATGAAGGGCTTGTAGATTTTTATATTCATCCTTTCCACCTTTGGTTTTGGGGATGATATGGTCTTTTTCTATCAAGTCCTCGGAAGTAAAGTGTTGGTTGCATAGGGCGCATTTACCTTTCTGTCTTTTAAGGAGTTTTGCGATTCCTGTTGGTGTACCAGGGTATGCTCCTCTCCTTTTGCTCCAGTATTGCCATTGTCCATCATAAGGTGAAGCTTCCATTTTGACTTTTGCGTGTCTTGTTATTGGGGTGCTGGAGTGATTGTGCATAAAGATTCCGTCTTCTGCTTGGAAAGTCCAGAATCCATTGACTCCTTTTGAGAAATACTTTCTGAGTGCTTCCCATTTCCCTTTTTTGCTTCTTCCTAATGCCCATGCTCTTAGAACTGACCACAGGTAGTTATCTTCTGAGTTGAATGTATCTTTGCTACAGCACGTCGAGTAATAATTGCACCATCCTTTGATTATTGGATTCAATTCTTTGATTAGAACTGTTTGTGGGGCTTTCTTTCTCTTGGTTACTGTTGCCTTTATTTTTTCCCTGTGTTTTTGGATTGCCTCTTTGTTTGGTTTAATGATTGTCTTGTATCCTAGTTTTCTCTTTTGCCCGTCTTCTCGTGAGTGGTGAATTCCTACAGGGTACTGTCGGACGTGGAATCCTAGGAAGTTAAAGCCGGCCTTCTGTTTTTCCCCATTGATAGTTATGGCATTTAGGGTGTGACATATTCTTGTTTTTTCGGGTCTTAGTTTTAGTCCAGCCTTTTCCAACCACTTGTTTATTAGTTTTTGGCATTGTTCGATGACTTCGAGTTCTTTGTGTATTACTACAAAATCATCGGCGTATCTGATGATTGAGGGTTTCCATCCTGTTTCTCTGACTCCGTTTATTGTTCGTGAGCCTTTGAAGGATTTTCTGATGTCTCTAATCATTCCATCCAGTGCAATGTTAGCCAGTAATGGGCTAATTACGCCACCTTGTGGTGTGCCACTGTCCGTTTCTTCAAATACCCCTTTATCCAAGACTCCAGCTTTTAACCATTGTTTGATTATGGGTCTGAAGTGCGGGTTATCCAACTTGTTTAGTAGATATTGATGGTCAATTTGGTCAAAGCATTTCGCTATATCCGCATCCAGTACAAATTTAGATTTTGTTCTAATTTGATTGAATATATCTTCAATAGCATCATGGGCTGCCCTTCCTGGTCTGAATCCGTAGGATGAGCCTTCAAATTGGGCTTCCCAGTATGGTTCCATACAGAATTTGATTAGGCATTGCATTGCTCTGTCACGGATAGTTGGTATTCCTAGAGGACGTTTCTCATCTTTCCCAGGTTTTGGAATCCATACTCTTCTTAGAGGCTTGGATTTGTATTCCATTGGGTTTAGACTTAGGGCTAAGTTATATCGCTGTTGTGGGTTGACGATTTTCATGCCGTCAACTCCAGCAGTTTTCTTGCCTTGATTGTCCTGGGTTACTTTTCTTACCGCTAGAAGCTTTGCATAGTAAGATTTGGACAATAGTTTTTGAAGCTTGCGTGCCTTTACTTTGTCTCCCGACTTAACCGCTTGAAAAATCTTCTTTTGTAATTTGAACACTTTTCTCTGGACTTTTGCCCAGTTGATTGTGTTCCATCCATTCGTAGTCTTGGTTATACTCGCTTTTGGCATTTTAGTTACTACTCGTTAGTTTTTCATCCAATTAACGTCGTGATACGTCAGCGTATCCATGTTCATTACAAACAGGCATTGGCTTCTTATCACTTCCTACTCCCATGTATCATGCGCTTAAGTTTGTTGCTACTCATCGTGTCGACCGATTTGATGAGAGATTACATGGGGTTTTCTCGTTCTCTTCTTTCTGGGTATTTCTGGATTTAGGTTTTCAGGATTGCTCCTTATCGTCTTCGATTGCTCTAGACGCTCTCTCTTCCCCTGGTAAATTTTGAGAGTCGGTATAACAAGTCAAACTCTCTTGTTACCTTTCACCCTGTTCATTTTGAACGCAGTGTATCAAGCGTTTTCACTACTTTCAGACCTTAAGAGGAGTCTTAAAGAGTTTAGCCGTAGCTTAACCATGTCCAGTTGACTAGCGAGGATTTTCCATACGCTTAGGAATTACTCACGTTCCTGGCTCGATTGCATTCATTCAGGGTTTACTATGTCCTGAATCATCGAGGTTGTCTTTGCTCTCTAGGTTTTATCCTATTGACTCTGAGCAAGGCATCCGTTATGCCTACGGAAAGAAGAGTTATTAGATTTCTAGGTACAAACGCTTTTTCGGTAATCCTTACTTCGCTTGTTCGGTAATCACTAATTAAGTTTTGTTAACTTTGTTGTGATTTCCCAGATTATCTAACCCTTGGTTATAGGCTTATGCAGCCATTTCGCAAGGAACGAGTCGCACAATATGACGGTGAACATGGCAAACTTCGTTATCGCGGAGTTTATAGCGATCGCCTTCTGATTTGCCTCCCATGAGGATTTCCACTGCACCGGTTTCATCTGTGTTACCATAACGGAAGGTATTTTGACCGTGAACTGCCTCAAAAGACCGACGAACACGATGAATAGCCGTTTCCCAGAGTTGGGATTTAACTTGAGCTAAGGCTTCTTCGTCTTCAAGATTAAACACTTCTGTGGACATATCTTCATTAACTCGCACTTGACCGGTAAAGGTGCGAGCGTTATCTTTAAAGGTGACATCGGCCGTATAACCTGGAAACCTTTTATCCCAAGTGTAACGGTTTTCGTAAGCAGCGCGAAATAAGTCTCTAGCATCAAGGGTGGTTGCACTCATAAACTATTTTTGCCTTCTTTGTGGTGAATATTTACAGGATACTGCAAAGAAAGCCCACGTAGTTCACTCGTGGGATGTAGTTTGCCCGTCTTTAGGCGGAGTGGAAATGTGGTATCATCAAGTTTAGCGGTAATGCGCGTAAGAGATTTAAAGAATAATGGCTAGGGTTGAGAAGTTAAAATAAGATTGCCAAAAAACAATTAAATTTATCTAAAATCTTGTAAATAGTAAAAAACGCTACAGACAAAGAGAAAAAACATCAATCATAGTAAAAGATTAAAAAAGACTCAAAACTTCCCATGAAACCACAAATCATTGTCTGTGGGTTAGGACGAACAGGATATAAAATTTTTCGTTTATTAAGACGACAAGGGGCCGCTGTAGTTGGTATTAGCGATCGCCTCATTTTAGGAGAAACCTCCGGTCACGTCATCGTTGGCGAGTTAAGTTCCCCTTCAACCCTAGCTAAAGCGGGTATTCACCACGCTCATACCCTAGTTTTAGCCAGTAATAACGACGCGATTAACTTGGGAACCCTAACCCAAGCGAGAATTCTTAACCCCAAAATTCGCATTATTAATCGTCTCTTTAACCATACTTTAGGAGAAAGACTGGATCAAACTCTTCCCCATCACCATACCATGAGTGTGGCTGCCTTAGCTGCCCCGATCTTCTCTTTTGCCGCGTTAGGCAACAAAGCCATCGGTCAATTACAATTATTCAAGCAAATTTGGCCCATTCAAGAAGTGGTGATCGATGAAAATCATCCTTGGTTGGGTTTAAATTTAGGGGAGTTGTGGGAATGTCCCTCACGGATGCTGATTTATTATTTACCGGCTCACGGAGAATTAGACTTAGTTTCGGCGGTCTTACAGGAAAAATCCTTACAATTGGGGGATCATTTAATTATTGGTACTCGCTTAACCAGTCACTCGAAACATCGTTTTTGGGGACAAAAAATTGTCAAGGCGATCGCTAATTTACGCCGTTATCGGCGTTATGTTAACCCGGTAATTGCTGTCACTTTGTGTTTAATGGGGATGATTTTTGCTGCTACTTTTACTTATGTAGCGGTGAATTACAATACGTCTTTGGTGGATGCGTTATACTTCTCAGTGGGCATGATCACTGGTGCCGGGGGACAAGAACAAGTGGCGGAAAAAGCCCCGGCCAGCATTAAAATTTTTACGGCTATTATGATGATTGTGGGTGCGGGAGTGATTGGGGTGTGTTATGCACTGCTCAACGATTTTATCTTAGGGACTCGCTTCAAACAATTTTGGGATGTGGCCAGGGTTCCCACCAAACACCACTATCTTGTCTGTGGGTTAGGGGGTATTGGTATTCAGATTGTGCGTCAACTTCAGCAACAAGGTTATGAAGTGGTGGTGATTGAGTCTGATCAAAATAATCGTTTTTTACATACGGCCCGTTCTTTAGGGGTACCGATCATCCTAGAAGATGCCCGTGTTGATGATACCTTAAAAACGGCCAATATCGAGAAAGCAGCAGCTATTATCGTTGTCACTAGCAACGACATGATCAATGTGGAAATTGGGTTAACGGCTAAAGCCATCGCCCCCCATATTAACATTATTCTGCGATCGCAAGACCCCCAGTTTGGTCAGTCGGTGCAAGAGGTGTTTGAGTTTGAAACGGTGTTATGTCCGGCGGAGTTGGCCACCCCTTCCTTTGCTGCGGCCGCTTTAGGAGGCAAAATTTTGGGCAATGGTATGACGGAAGACTTGTTATGGGTGGCTTTAGCTACATTAATTACCCCAAAACATTCTTTTTGTGGACAAACGGTGAAAGATGCAGCCATGAAAGGAGGGTTTGTGCCGTTGTATTTGGAAAGAAACCCCTTAACTATCCACAGTTGGCAGTTATTGGATACTGATTTACAACCTGGAGATGTTTTATATTTAACCATGCCCGCTAATGAATTAGAACAGTTATGGCGCATTCCTTCGGTAGAGTTTAGCTTTAAGGAGGCAGGAGGCTCCAGGGCAGGAGGCAGGAGGGAAGATTTTGAGTTAAGTTGAAGGGTGGGGAGTGTGGCAATACTACGTAGGTTAAGCTCGAATTTGGAATGGTGTATTCCTGACATCTTGCACCTTCAAACTCAATCCTAATTTTGTCTGAGGCAGGAGTGGAAAGGCAGTAGGCAGGAGGTTTAATATATAGCAGAAGAGTAAAATTATCGATAATAAGGCATTTAAAAGTTAAATAA
>JASJDD010000313.1 GCA_030065735.1 Crocosphaera sp. | reverse complement strand
TCATTACCCTAGCACTAGAGTTTTTTTCAGTTTAGCATATCTTTAGCACAAGTCTTTTCAAGGCGATCGCTACTTTGATTTATGGATGTTTGTGTGCCACCCTGATTAAAAAGGTGGGCATTGCCCACCCTACTCTTTTAACGAGTGATAGGTGTCGCGGTTTCTGTTGATTCTTGAGGCATTTCTTGAGGTTTTGGCTTGCGTTTTCCTTCTCCAACCCCAGTAATTAACCGGGCCCCACGACCTCGTGTAAAGTAATTCCAACCCCATTGAATCATGACAACCAATTTGTTATCAAATTCGATGAGGTAGTAAATGTGGGCCCAAACCCAAATAAACCAAGCTAGGAACCCTGACAGTTTGGCAAAGCCTAAATTGACCACTGCCTTATTTTGACCAATCACCGCCATGTTGCCATAATCATCATAGACAAATGGGGGTAAAGACTCACCTTGGAGGCGTTTTTTGATTAATTTAGCAACATAAGCCCCTTGCTGCATGGCCACTGGTGCAACTCCAGGTAAAGGCCGTTCTCCCTGATGGGGAAAATTAGCTAAATCACCGATGACAAAGATATCAGAATAGCCCGGAATACTGAGGTCAGGTTCTACGACAACCCGTCCAGCCCGATCCAATTCTACCCCAGTGCGTTCAGCCAACACCTTGCCCATTCTCGACGCTTTGACACCTGCAGCCCATAAAATGGTACGAGAGTTAATTTGTTTAATTTGCTCCCCTTGACGAACCGTTACTACGTGATCATTGATATCCGTTACCATAGACTGGGTTTGGACTGTTACCCCTAGATGGCGTAAGTCTTCGGCTGCTTTGGCCGATAACTCAGGGGGATAAGGAGGAAGCACTCGGTCTAACCCTTCAATTAATAAAATTTTGGCCTCTTTGGGATCGATGTTGCGAAAATCCCCGGCTAAAGCCCCGTGAGCAATTTCTGCGATCGCCCCAGCCATTTCAACCCCAGTGGGTCCACCTCCAACAATAACAAAGGTTAACCAAGCTTGACGCTTAACCGGGTCAGTTTCCTTTTCGGCTGCTTCAAACGCCATAAAAATACGGCGACGAATTTCAATAGCATCCTCAATGGTTTTTAGCCCAGGTGCGAGGGGTTCCCATTGATCGTTACCAAAATAGTGATGAGAGACCCCAGTGGCTAATACTAAGATGTCATAGGGAATGGGTTCATGATTATCGAGGATAACCTCTTTTTTCTGGGGATCGAGATCGATCGCGTGATCTAAAAGAACTTTAGTATTTTTATGGTGACGTAAAACTAATCGTAAAGGGGAAGAAATATCCGCCGGAGAAAGCACGCCAGTGGCCACTTGATAAAGTAAAGGTTGAAAGAGATGAAAATTGCGTTTATCAATGAGAGTTACTTGTACAGAGGCATTGTTTAGGTCTTGAGCCGTATATAAGCCTCCAAAGCCCCCACCAATAATAACAACGTTTGCTTGATTTGTTAAAGGGTTACGATCCATGACTGTTTTAAACTCCTGTCGCGTGGGTTCCACGCAGCTAACTTGCCTCACCCACAGTGTAAAGGGAATGGAAAAAAGGTTAAGTAACTAGAGTTACATGGGTCAAACCATCGCGTCAAGTTCCTGAAAAATGTTAGGATTGCGACAGAAAGAGAAACGTGATAAAAGAAAAGGAACCAACGCTACATGCAAGAGTTTGACAAGTCAATATCTTTTGACGGACGGGATATTCGGCTAAAGCTAGGATTGTTAGCCCCCCAAGCTGGCGGGGCAGTCTTGATTCAGTCCGGAGATACGGCAGTTTTGGTGACAGCAACAACAACGAAAGGAAGAGAAGGCATCGACTTTTTACCCTTAACCGTAGATTATGAAGAGAGACTTTACGCTGCAGGGCGAATTCCAGGGGGATTTTTACGACGGGAAGGCCGTCCCCCAGAACGGGCAATCCTCATTAGTCGTTTAATCGATCGCCCCTTACGTCCCCTATTTCCTCATTGGTGGCGTAATGACATCCAAATCATTGCTACTACCCTGTCTATGGATGAAGAAGTTCCCCCCGACGTTTTAGCAGTGACCGGGTCTTCTATAGCCGTTATTCAGGCACAAATTCCCTTCTATGGTCCGATGGCCGCTGTCAGAGTGGGTTTAATTGGAGATGACTTTATTATCAATCCCACCTATCGCGAAGTGGAAAATGGGGATCTTGATCTCGTGGTAGCAGGAAGTCCTGATGGAGTGGTTATGGTAGAAGCCGGGGCCAATCAACTCCCGGAACAAGATATCATCGAAGCCATTGATTTTGGCTATGAAGCGGTCAGAGATTTAATCGGGGCCCAATATGACATTATGGAAGAATTGGGCATGGAAATCGCCAAAGCTGAACCGCCAACGGCGGATGAAGCCCTGGAAAAATTTATCAGCGATCGCGCTGCTGAATCCATTAAAAAGGTTCTGATTCAATACGATCTCAGTAAAGCAGAACGGGATACAGCCCTTGATAATATTAAGGAAACCGCTATCGATGGGGTGATCGCCGAACTGCCCGAAGAAGACCCCATTAAAGTGGCCAGCAGCGAAGATCCCAAAGCTATCGGCAACCTCTATAAAGGATTAACCAAAAAGTTAATGCGATCGCAAATCATCGACGAAGGCATCCGTGTGGATGGCCGTAAACTTGATGAAGTGCGTCCCATTTCCTGTCGGGTGGGATTGTTACCCCCCAGGGTACATGGTAGCGCGTTGTTTACCAGAGGACTGACCCAAGTCTTTTCTTTGGCGACGTTAGGAACCCCAGGAGATGCCCAAGACTTAGGGGATGATCTTCATCCTGAAGACGAAAAACGCTATCTTCATCATTATAATTTCCCTCCTTTTTCTGTGGGAGAAACGAAACCCCTCCGTTCCCCAGGCCGCCGAGAAATTGGTCATGGGGCTTTAGCAGAACGGGCGATTGTTCCTGTCCTGCCCCCTCAAGAGGAGTTTCCTTACGTGGTTCGGGTGGTTTCGGAAGTGGTTTCTTCTAATGGTTCGACTTCTATGGGGTCGGTGTGTGGTTCCACTTTAGCCCTAATGGATGCTGGAGTTCCCATTACTAAACCCGTCAGTGGCGCAGCAATGGGATTGATTCGAGAAGACAAAGAAGTGCGTATACTCACAGATATTCAAGGGATTGAAGACTTTTTAGGGGATATGGACTTTAAAGTGGCGGGAACCGATAGCGGAATCACTGCTTTACAAATGGATATGAAAATTACGGGACTGTCGATGGATATTGTGGCTAAAGCCATTGAACAAGCGTTACCAGCCCGTTTACATATCCTTGATAAAATGTTGACGACCATTGACCAACCTCGTCGTGAACTCTCTCCTTTTGCCCCTCGTCTGCTGACGATGAGAATTGACCCTGAACAAATTGGTTTGGTCATTGGGCCTGCAGGTAAGACTATCAAGAGCATCACTGAACAAACTGGCTCAAAAATTGATATTGCTGATGATGGAACGGTCACCATTGCTGCAATTCAAGCCAAGAAAGCAGAACGGGCCCGAGACCTCATTTATAACATGACTCGTAAACTGAACGAAGGGGAGGTTTATTTAGGTCGTGTCACCCGTATTATTCCCATTGGGGCGTTTGTGGAAGTCTTACCCGGCAAAGAAGGTATGATCCACATTTCCCAGTTGGCGGAAAGGCGTGTCGGTAAGGTAGAAGAAGAGGTCGCTGTTGGAGATGAAGTGGTGGTTAAGGTTCGTGAAATCGACAATAAAGGCCGCCTCAATTTAACTCGTTTGGGGATTCATCCTGACGAAGCGGCCGCCGTTCGCAAAACTTTCTAAGCTAGAAGTCCTCACTTTAAATCTTCCTAGCTAAACACCTATTTAGATTTAGAGAGGAGGAAAATCGGCAGAAAGGATGAAAAAATAATCAGTAAAATGGAAACCTAGGTTAACCTAGGTTTTTGTTTTTAGAGATAAGACAGTTGATAATGATTCGTCCAATGTTTAAAACATTATTAGGGATTATCAGTAGCACTATTTTTCTGAATTCTCCTTTATTGGCCCTAAATACAGGAAATAATCAGACTTTATTCGATTACTCTCCCCGTTTGCTCGATGCAGTGACCACCTTAAGTCGGATTCGTGTCCAAGGAGCAACTTATTATTTCACCGTTTACTTACCTACAGATGTGGGAGAATCTTTACAACAATTAACCCTTCAACAAACTCAAGGGTTAGATACGATTTATTTTTATTTGGATGATACTTTTGCTTTTGAAGGAAAACCCATTCATCGAGACCATGATTTAAACATTGCTAGGGTTAAACGGAATCTCGATAATAATACAATTACAGTGATTTTTGATCCCCCCATTTCTCCAGGTAAAACCTTTACCATCGCTCTCAAACCTAAAAGTAACCCTGAAATGAGTGGTAATTATCAATTTGCTATTACCGCTTATCCGGCTGGTGACAATCCTCAAGGTTTATATTTAGGGTTAGGACGATTACATTTTCATCAAAAAGGCGATCGCTTTCCATAATTTTGGAGTTATTGTTGACCCATTCCTGTAACGTGCCTCATGATAATGTCAAGGGTTGCTTTGATTTGACTTTGACCATGTTCTAATCTAGCTAACCGTTTCCTTGTTTCCTCCCTAAAAGATTCTATATCATTGGCTAAATATTCAAATCCTTCTAAAATTCTTCCTTCAGGTTCTATATCCATTTCCAAGGTTTTTAGTCGTTGTTCCAATAAAATTAGCTTTTGTTCTATCTGGGTTAATCTGTCTTCTGACATTGTGTTACTCTCAAGTTAGTTAGTTTTTAAGATGTTCCATTCGTTTGAGCGAGGGGACTTCTTTTATTGTATCCTCAATATCAACTAACCTCTTATAAAAAAAGCGATAGCCTTCAACGAAACTGTTTCTAAGATGATTGCACTTTAACGATTTAACTGTGTAACAAAGATACTATGAACTACCCCGACTTTTGAGAAGTCGGGGTTTCCAAATCCCCCAAACCTCGTATTAGTCGAGACTTTTGACGCTTCATCTGCCCTAGTTGCTTCATCGAACCAGTATGCTTACGCTTGTTAGTCGAATC
>JASJDD010000036.1 GCA_030065735.1 Crocosphaera sp. | reverse complement strand
GCCTCTGTGGGCAGAAATATCCCGTCGTGAGTCGGGAAGCCCCAACTATAATCTGTGATTTAGTTGGGGAGGATGTCACCCCGCTATACTGTATCCTTTCACCCTTGGGCATTTTATCGCTCTTTTGGGGCAAGGAGTCAAGCACAAGATTAATTCTGATTCCTGACTCCTGTATTCTGACTCCTTCTTCAAAGATAACCATGACTCAAAGCTTAGAAAAATCTTTAACCACTCCCACCACCCTGATAGAATTATTGCGTCTGAGGGCCCAGCAAACCCCCAACGGCCACGCCTACACTTTCTTAATAGATGGAAAAAGAGAAACCCCACCCCTAACCTACGCAGAATTAGATCAACAAGCTAAAGCGATCGCCAGTTTATTACAAAAATATCAAGCCAGAGGAGAAAGGGCATTACTCTTATATCCCCAAGGGTTAGAGGTGATTGCAGCCTTTTGTGGCTGTTTATATGCGGGTGTTATTGCCATTCCTGTTCCCCCACCCGAGTCAGGAAGACTAAAGCGAACGTTACCCCGTCTGCGGGCCATTGTTAAAGATGCTAATGCAACTTTTGCGTTAACTACAGAGGGGATTTTATCCCTGGTAGAAGAGGTTAAAGAGGAATTTCCTGAATTTGACCAAATGAAGTGGATCGACACCGCTACGGTGGATTTATCGATGGCTGAGGGGTGGCAAGATCCCCAAGTGAATAAAGACGAATTAGCTTACTTACAATATACCTCTGGATCCACTTCAACCCCTAAAGGAGTCATGTTATCTCATTTCAATTTAATACACCATGCTCGCTATTTACAACGAGCCTGTGGCTACGATGAGACTAGCATTACCCATACTTGGATGCCCTATTTTCATGATTATGGGTTAGTTGAAGGGATGACGGTTCCTTTATACAACGGAACCCCTTGTTATTTGATGTCTCCTTTTTCCTTTATTAAACGTCCCATCCAATGGTTGCGGAACATCACAAAGTATAAAGTGACCCATTCCCAAGCCCCCAACTTCGCTTATGATCTGTGTTTACGTCGCCTCAAAAGCAAAGATATTGCACAACTAGACTTGAGTAGTTGGGAAGCAGCCGGAAACGCGGCCGAACCCATTAACCCTAGGGTGATGATGAATTTTGTGGAAACCTTTTCCCCTTGTGGGTTTCGCTGGGAAACTTTTGCCCCTGCTTACGGATTAGCGGAATACACCTTACTGGTATCGAGTAAACCCAAAGGAACCCATCCCGTGTTTACCTGTTTAGATGCGTCTGCTATGGAACAGGATAAAATTGTCGAAGTTGATCCCCAACAGGAAAAAGGGACTCGTATTATGGCCAGTTGTGGACGGTTGGTGTGTGAGACAAACCTAGCGATCGTCAACCCCGATACTTTAACACGTTGCGCTGAAGATGAAGTAGGAGAAATCTGGGTATCTGACCCCAGTATGGCCCAAGGTTATTGGCAACGAAAAGAGGCCACAGAAGAGACGTTTCAAGCCTATATTAAAGATACTCAAGAAGGACCTTTTTTAAGAACAGGGGATTTAGGGTTTTTCAAAGACGGAGAACTCTATATTACGGGACGGATGAAAGACTTAATTATTATCCGAGGAACCAATCATTATCCCCAAGATATTGAATGGACGGTGCAACATCTTAACCCCGTTTTTCGTTCTGACTATGGGGCCGCTTTTTCTGTTGAAGTGGATGGAGAAGAACAATTAGTGGTAGTTCAAGAGTTAGAAAGACGCAGTGGGGAATTAGAGTTTGAGCAATTATTGGGAGATATTCGTCAAGAAATTGCCGAAGAACACGAAATTCAAACCTATGCTATTGTTTTAGCGAGATCAGGAACGGTGTTAAAAACCGCCAGTGGTAAAATTCAGCGTCGCGCTTGTCGTCAAAATTTCTTGAACGGAACCATTAATATTGCTGCGGTTTGGAGTGAGAATACTGAAATTATGAACAAGTTTACTGCTGTTTCATAATATTCCATCGTTTTGGGGCAATTTGTAATTGTCCCTATTTCGTTCAATTCATTTTTATTCTGACTCCTGACTTCTGACTCCTGACTCCCAAACTTCACCATCACCTACTTTCGTAGAACTCAGGTCTTTAAAGTAGAAGCTAAGTTCCAAAAACGCTATAATCAAAGAACGCTAGGATAATTAAATCCATAACCAGGGTTGGCCGAGCGGTTTAGGCAACGAACTCAGTGCGACCAGCACATTTCCTGCCCTTGTAGGTGAAAGTCCTACCACCATGTCAGATGGTGACTCCAGGTTACACTTCTTAGGTCTGACCACACTAAGGAGGGAAGCAAGTAACAAAACTTTACATGAGGATTAGTCCAATCCAAAGTAAAGGTTGGGAGTTCATAAGGTTAACGAAAGTGAACCTACGTCCGAACTACGGTCAAGATGCAGCAGTGAAACGGACTGATACACTGCGTACAAAAGTGCAATGTAGCAAGGTATAACCCATGTTGAGAAATGGGAATCTGACAACCAAGACTACACCGTAGAAAGTAGGGACCTAAGTGAACCAAAAGGATGGAAACAAAGACTGGGGAACCAATCCAACCAATACCTACATAAGTAGGGAGTTAGGTCAAAACTCGGTTGGAGAGGGAAGGAACTTATCTCAAGCTAACGCCTCGTTGTAATGACGATGGATATGCTCAAAGATAAGTGGCTACGTTAGAACGAATCAACGATTGAACTGATGTCTAAGGCTCAAGAAGCAGAATGGATACAATTGGATTGGAGTAACATCCAGTACAAAGTATCAAAGTTACAATCGAAGATTTACGAATCATCTCTGAAGGGTGATAAACAATCTGTTGTTAAATACCAGAAAATCCTCATCAACTCCCATAACGCTAAATTATTAGCAGTTAGGAGAGTAACAGAGGATAATCGGGGGAAAAGGACAGCAGGAGTCGATGGTCAAACAGTCATCGGTAACGATAAGCGCATCGAATTAGCAGAAACCCTAAAACTAGATGGAACATCACAACCGTTGAGAAGAGTAGAAATACTCACCGAAAACAGAAAGATAAAAAATCTAGTCATCCCAACTATAGAAGATAAAGCCAAACAAGCATTAGCTAAGTTAGCTTTAGAACCAGAATGGGAGGCTAAATTCGAGCCAAACAGCTACGGATTTAGGCCAGGAAGAAGCGAACACGATGCTATAGAAGCCATCGAATTGCAAATCAGAAGAAGACCCAAGTTTGTCTGTCAAGCTGACATCTCCCATTGCTTTGATAACATCAAGCATTCAGCGATTATCGAAAAGTGTCAAACTTTCCCAATTATGGAACGCCAGATCAGAGCATGGCTAAAAAGCGGTGTAATGAATGGTGATGTATTCCATAAAAGTGAGAAAGGAACACCCCAAGGAGGAGTAGTCTCACCTCTACTGGTAAATATCGCATTACACGGGATGGAAGAGTATATTTCAAAAGAATTTCCCACTAGGAAAACCAGAATTGGTCAACCAGAGGGAAAAATGAAAGAGATATGTGAAGCCAGACTGATTAGATATGCTAATGAATTCGTTATCTTCCATGAACAAGAAGAAGTAATCATCAAAGCAAAAGAAGAGATAGAAGCATGGTTAAAGGAAATAGGATTAAACCTAAATCCTGAGCAAACCAGAATAGGTCATACCTTGATTGAATACAATGGAGAAACACCAGGACTAGACTTCTTAGGATTTAATATCAGAACCTTTAAGGTTGGAAAATATAAATCTAATAAGAAGGGTAATGGTGAACCATTGATGACTCTAACTAAAGTGAAACCATCCGAAAAATCGGTCAAACAATTCACAAATAGAGTCAAAAAAATACTCAGTCAAGGACATGATAAAAAACCCAGACAAATAATTGACCAACTTAGCTGGTTAATCAGAGGATGGGCCAACTATTTCAAAACAGGTAGTCACTCCTGGGAAACCTTCCAAGAATTGCAATTTCATCTTCTGAATAAACTGTACTTAAACTGGGGCAGAAAAAGATTCTCAAAGAAAGGATTAGGGTACATCAGTAAAAAAATATTCCATCCATCGAAAACCAGCAAATACACTTTTGGCTGTAAAGAGAATGGAAAAACTTACACCGTACCTACCCTATATGAGTTTCCCTACACACCTTATATCAAAGTCCAAGGAAACAGAAGTCCCTATGACGGAGATTGGGTATATTGGAGCAAGAGAATGATTAATCACCCAGAAACCCCCAAGGATATAGCAAGCGGTTTAAAGAAACAGAAAGGTAAATGCTACTTATGTAACAAAAACCTAACTGTCGAGGATCAGATGGAAGTCCATCATAAGAATAGTAACCGCAAAAACAACAGAAAAGACAATAAAGTTATAGTACATAACTATTGTCATAACCATCACCACAGGATGACGGTATCTGAAGAGATATTGGACGTAGCTTGAAGCTGTATGCGATGAAAGTCGCACGTACAGTTTTGCAGCCGAGTTATTCGAGTAATTGGATAGCTTAGGTAACTAATTCGTGCTAGGCAGGTTCAACTCCTGCACCCTGGATTTTTGTGTAAAATGGTGCGTTACGACGGATGATTATATTCTTGTTAGAACCCAGATTATAGCCGTCTAACCTACCCTACTAGCTTGACACAACTACAATAATAGAATAAATGTAGGTTGGGTTGAGGAACGAAACCCAACAAAATCCAATTCTAATACACCAAATTAGTTGTGTCACTCCACTACTTGTATGCACTAAATTATTTATCATCTTGTAAATCTTCCATTGCAGCAATAACAAAAGATGCTGCCGGATGGTTTAACATTGAGTCAATGGCAGCCAAACTTCCTGCTTTAATGGCACTTAATATTTTTTGTTTTAATTGAGGATTATTTTCTATTGTTTCAATAGCTTCTCCTGCTATTTTCATTTTTCCTGTTGTGGTATTCGTCCCATAAGTTTCACTGAGTTTTTCTAATAATTCTTGAATTTCGCCAGCAGCTTCTGCTAAATTTTGCCTAGCTTCTGGATTATTATAATAGTCTCCTTCAACATTAGTTCCTTGATCGTTTATATTGGTGGTTCGATAAGAGTTACCTTCTGTATATTTTCTAGCATTAATATTACGGTTATTATTCATATTTTCGTCTCCTTGAATATTAGTATTTTCAATTTGAATAGGTCGAGTTGCTAATAAATTGATGATTCTTTCCATTCTAACATTTTCACGATAATAACTATTAATTTCAGAATCTTTAGCCTCTAATTTAGCTTTATATTCTGTTTCTAAAGCTTTTATGCCTAAGTTATAATTTTGAGTAAAATCTTCATGTATTTTTTCTTTATTCGTATCAGGAGGAACAGCAACTTTAACAATTACGACTCCATTTCCTTTATTTTCAATACTTTGAATTTCTAAAGCGACATCTTCGTTTTGAATTTGTAGCTTTTTAAACGCAGTAACAAAAGCTTTCCAATCTATGCCATCTTGAAAGATTAAATCAACGGTATTCAGCACTTCTTGAAACAATTTAGTAAATTCTCCTGGTTGAAAAATTCCACTACTAGGACGACGTTCACGATCATCAGTTTTCGGTTTAGGATGTTCTAAAAGATAAACAAATTGACAGTCAACTTCATCCAGTTTAGTGTTACTGTCAATATTCCACGCTTCTAAACAAACTCCTGTCATTTTCGCTCCAGTAAAATTAGTTTCAATTGCATTAACTTCGGTTAAATTAGCATAGTCTAAATCAGCCTCTTTTAAGGTAGCTTCACTTAAATCAGCAAACTTTAAATTAGCATAATTTAGGTTAACTCCGTTTAAATTAGCTCCTCTTAAATCGGCTTTTTCATAAGATTGATTTTCTCCTTTTCCCGTTACCATTAAATCTCTAACAGATTCATCCGCTAAAAGGGTTTTTCCTGGTCTAATTCTGTCAATTTTTTTTGTTTTTCGCCAACAAGTTCGGGTTAAATTAGCCTCTCTAAAATCCGTACTTTTAAGGGTTGCTTCAGTAAAGTCAGCCTCTGTTAAATCTGCTCCATAAAAACTGGTTCCACCAATAGTAGCAAACGGGATCGCTATTCGACGAATCCATTTATCTCTGGGATCTCCTTTGAGGGAACGCCATCCTAAATAACCACCTAGTAAAGTAAAGGCGAAGGATCCGGCGAAGTCGAAGGCTCCGACGAAGAAGGTGCCGGCTCCGACGAAGGTTACGGCGAAGGTTATGGCGAAGGCTCCGGCTATGGCGAAGGTTACGGCGAAGGTTACGGCTACGGCTCCGACTACGGCTACGGCGAAGGTTACGGCTACGGCTCCGCCTACAGCTGTGGCTACAGAGAAGGTTACGGCTCCGGCTCTGACTACAGCGAAGGTTACGGCGAAGGCGAAGGCGAAGGCTCCGGCAAAGGCGAAGGCAAAAGCGAAGGCTACGTTTAAACCTTGACGAATAATAGCAATCAAGATAAGAATTAGAAGTAAAATAACAATAATTCCTAGAATTGCTTCTACTTTCTCACGATCTGAGCGAAAAAAGTAAACTATAAAGGTAGCACTAAAAATAGATAAGAATCCAGAAAAGGCTGATATTAACCAAGAAATTAAGACAAGAATAATGACCCATCGTTTTTGTAGCCCTGCTTTTGCCTGACGAAAAATAGTTGCTTTGAGAATCGCTTGCTTAAAATTAGTCCCTCTGAGATCACAGCCACTAAAATCTGCACCTGAAAGATTTTGTTCTCGAAAAGATTGTCCTCTTAAACTAAGATTGCGGAAATCTCTTCTTCCATTTGCATATTGTTGGAGTATCTCAGATGCTTTCATGGAGTTTTCCCTCTCCAGACTACATATTGAAAATGGTGGGTTACGACGGATTGTTACATTCTTATTAGGATCTAAATTATCGCCGTCTAACCCACCCTACGATTAAGGCATAATGGGGATTTGTTGTTGCTGAAATTGACGATCGCGTATGGTTGGGGGTTGGGTGCGAATATACTCAGGATTTCCCGTCAGAGAAGAGTTAAAGGGGTTCACAAGGTCTGGGGTGCGAATTCTGGGCCCGGCGGTTTGTTGTCTGAGTCCATCCCATAAAACGGCTTCGATGGTTTTCGCATCGTTAGCGATGGTGTTATCAAAGAAAGATCCCGGCGCATATCGCCAGCCAAAAATCTTATTCATTTGGCCAAACATATCGGTATTGTCGTAAAACCGTAACGTTTCGTTATAAAACGCGCGATCAATGACGTGGGTGAAGTGTTCTCCCGGTTCTGTGGGGATGGCTTGAATTTCAGGAGCGGTGTTTTGATAAGCAGGCGTTCCCAGGTTACGTGCTTCGAGTAAACGCCTCTCTAACTGTTCCATGCAAGCATTTAAACCGGCTGCAAATTCATTCCGAGTGAGAGCGCGATCGCCGCGGTAGGTGCGATCGGGATAACCGACAATACAGCCATAATTCTCCACTAAATTTCTTAAGGCTTGATAAGACCAATCAGTAGGAGAAACGTCTCTTAATTGTTGAATACTACTGAGTTGCTGTAAAATCGTTTGATAATCGTAAGTTTGAGCAGGTAAGTTATTATTGGGTGTAAATTGCTGGCTTTGTTGAGCGTTTACCGAAGGGGAAGACTCAACAACGGGTTCAGCAGAACTCACATTAGTGACCAACGCTGCTCCTATCATCAAAGCGGGTAATAAGGATTTATACATTGTTTTTCCATCTCCTCACAATCAATATCTGGATTCATGACCACCCGTATTCTATCTAATTTTTTTGTTCGGGTCTGAATTTCCTGTCACAATGCGCTTCTTTACTTTTTATTAATTTCTGTTGACAAAGTAGCGAATTATACTGAAAAGTTAACAGAGTTTTAGATAATTTCTGTCAGTTATTTCTACTAAAAAAAATGGAATCCATGCAAATTATGACAAAATTGAGGACTTTACTGGGAAGTTTACTGTCTGTCACCTTATTATCCAGTCAATCATTGGTAGTTGCCAACCCCCAACCCCCTAGTTCCAATGATATCCATCCCATGTATCAAAAAGCAGAGCAAGAACTTCCTAAAAACTATTTTGTTGTCTATGCTATTACCGATCGCATTGCCAGAGCGAATGGACTCGATAAGAAACCTTGGCGTATTGTGGTCACGTCTAATTATACGGTTAATGCTTATGCTTCTGATACGAACCTGCTCACCTTTGAAGCGGGTTTAATGGACCAATTAGAAGGAAACGCCTCGGCCTTAGCTTGTGCCATTGCTCACGAAATGGGGCATCATGTCAAACAACATTTAGGTTACGGCCCAGCCAAACAACAAGAAGCAAGACTCGAAGAAATCGAGAAACTTGAAAGAGAAAAATTAATCGCTGAGCAAGATGCTGCTACCCAAGCTGCTTTAGGTGCCGGATTTGCTGCGGGTGCGGTGCAAGCAGGAAATCGAGTGGGTGGAACCGCCGGCGGAATTCTCGGTGCTTTTGGTTTATTAGTGGGAGGTGCGGCCCAACAAGATGCCCAAAATATTGAGCAAATTAAAGCCGAAATCGAACAAGAAGCAGAAGCAAGATACAATCAGCGTTTAATGGAAATCAGTCAAGGCCACGAATTAGAAGCGGACGAACTCGGCTATATTTACAGTGTCAAAGCAGGTTTTGACCCCAATGGTTGTGTTACGGTGATGGACATTTTAGGGAGAATGCCAGGGGCCCAATTAAAAGATGGTACTCATCCAGCACCAGAAACCAGAAGCGAAAAAATTAAGGCTTTAATGGCAAAATATCCCCCTGAAACTTTAAAAGCGGAAGGACAAACGTTACTCAAAGCCAAAACAACTCCCTTACAATATGAAACGTTTAGTTATGAACTTGAAGATGGGGGAACCCGTTCCGGTTTAAAAATTTTACCGATTACAGGAACCACCACAGATGATTTACGAAATTATCTACAATAGTTAAATTTTTCTCTTTTAAATAACTCCAATTCAACGAATAATTATGTGGACAAAAAAAACATCAAATTTCCTCATAGTCACAGGAATCCTGAGTACATTGCTTGGGGTTTCTTCTCCTGCTGATGCTCAATCCGTTCAGTTTGATTGTGCCACAGATGAGCAAAATATCCCCACTACTTATGCCCAAACTCCTGGCGGAATTGTGCAAATTTTTAAGTGGACTAGCACCTTTTTTAATCCTCCTTATACCCCAATTCAACGGTGTCAAGAAGTCGCTAAACGCCTCAATGAATTTCAACCGGACCATTTAGTTGCCGGCCGTGTCAATAACTACAATGTTATTTGTGCGGGTAGTGCTTGCGATCGCGGGGGAGCCAATATTTTATTAACCCTCAGACCCGATCAAAATCCGGCTCAAGTGTTAGCAGAAATTGATAACACCAGAGATGCTGCTGGGGGACCTTCTATGCAGTTATCAGGAAGCTCTGATGGACAAAAGAAACCCCAACAAAGGACTAATTTATTTAAAACAAGTAACGGTTCTGTTGCTCTTAATTTAAGGGGTTATATCCAGTCCGCTCCTAAAATTCCTCGCAATCTTTCGGGAGAATCGACTCCTAACAATAATCGTAATTTTGAAGTGCTTGAACAGCAACCAATTACGGTTCCTTCTAATACAGAAAAGTCTCCTGGTTCATCCCGTGGTGTTGCTTGGTAAATCAGAGAATTAAGCATTAACTATTGTTCTGAATACAGAATAATTGACAATTTTCTGAGTTTTGTTGTTTCCTAACCTAATTATTAACTTTCGTATTACGGTTTAAAATTAAACAATAAAAACCTAATCAATGAAAAAATTTTTAACAACAGTTTTGTTTGGTTTGGCTTGTTTTTTGAGTGGGGTGGCAACTCAATATATCTTACCGGTTGGGAGTTGGAATAAATGGATAGACTGTGAGGAGAGAGAGGATATTATTATTCCTTCAAACCTATCAGAAAATTCTCATACAAATGACCTTACATTAACCAATCAAGAACAAGCAATTAAAACCTATGCCCAAAAAATTACAGTTAAAGTTTTCTCTGGTCAAAATTCAGGGTCAGGAATTTTAATTCAGCGAAAAGGTAATGTTTATCAAGTGTTAACCAATGATCATGTCTTACTCTTTGGTAGACAACAACAAGCATATAAAATTCAAACCCCAGACGGTAATATTTATGTCGCAACCCCTGTTAATCAATTTGACTTTCAAAACTATGATTTAGGGGTTTTGCAGTTTATCAGTGATCAAGTGTATGAAGTTGTCTCTTTTTCCCAGTTAACCTCTCCTAATCTTGGGGAAAAAGTTTACGCTGCGGGATTTCCTTATGTCACAGATAATTCAGATAATGATGGCTTTACTTTTACCACCGGTAAAGTTAATTTAATTAGTGACCTATCCTTTCGAGGAGGCTACAAAATTGGTTACACTAATGATGTTAAAAAAGGCATGAGTGGAGGTCCATTATTAAACGAAAAAAAGGAAATTGTTGGGATTAACGGTAGACATAAATATCCAGCTTGGGGTAATCCTTATATTTTTGAAGATGGAACCATTGCTTCTCCTGAAAAAAAAGAAGAAATGAGTCAATATAGTTGGGCAATTCCCATTAACACTTTCTTGAAATTAATATCAAATGTTAGCTTAAATTTAATTAATAATTAGGTTAGATATCAAAAATGAATGACAAATTTACCTCTTTTAAAATATTATCAAAATTTTTATTAACCCTGACTTTTATTATTACAGGGTTAATGACATCGATGAAAACAGTTAACTCAGAAAATAATAAAGTCGGTCAATTTATCTTAGAATATCAACCCAGTTCCTCCTATCAAAATATTCGGAAATTATTAATGGAAAAACGAGTATTTGACAAAATTATTTCCGATCTAAATAGTTCAGGATTAATTATGCGAGAGGATATTCCTGTTGTATTTATAGATTGTGGCACTCCTAATGCTTTTTGGGACCCTTCAAACCGAAAAATAATCATTTGTTATGAAAATACAGCTGATGATATTTATCTTTTCCATGAAAAAGCTGGTTATCCCATGGGAGAGGCCATAGAAAAATCAATTAATGAGACCATTGTTGCCTTTTATCATGAATTAGGTCACGGTTTAATTGATGTTTTATCCTTAAGTGCAGTGGGACAAGAAGAAGATACAGTCGATGAATTTGCTGCAGTTATGTTATTTAGAACTTATCCTCCTGATGTCGCAGCAGAAATCGTTTTAGATGCCTCAGAATATTATGAATTATTATACAAAGAACGGGGTAGGGGACCAGGATGGGGCGAACACGCACCCAATGATAAAAGATTATTTAATTTAGTCTGTTTGGTGTATGGAAGTAACCCACAAAAATATGCAAAAGTATTTGTTGAAAAATTTTATTTATTGGATCAGGATAACATGGCCAGTCCAAACCAAATAAAACGAAGAGCGATGAGATGCCAAAAGGAATTTGCTCAAAAAATGGACAGTTGGAATAAGTTATTACTGCCTCATTATGCAACAGAAAATCCCAGTCAACCGGCTAACAAACCCTCCCGTCAGACTCCAGGGGTTTCTCGTCAAGGTGATTATTGGTAAGAGTAGGTGGTCGTTTTGTTGATTAAGTTTTATTATGATTATTGTCACCTGTAAGACTTTTTCTATGATTTCCGTTGCAACTGCCGATTTATCCGCTTTACGCGCTTATCTTTTAGAATTATTTGTTAAATTAGCTTACCAAGAAGGGGACTTTACCCTGTCTTCTGGTCAAAAAAGTAGTTATTATATCAATGGAAAACAGGTGACGCTGAAGGCTGAAGGGGCTTTGGCCATTGGTCGTTTATTGCTATCGATGTTACCTCCTAATACTCAGGGGGTTGCCGGACTCACCTTGGGGGCTGATCCCATTGTTACTGCGGTGAGTATGGTGTCTGCTTATGAAAATTGTCCCATTCCTGCTTTAATTATTCGCAAAGAAGCCAAAGGCCACGGAACACAAGCCTATATTGAAGGCCCCACCCTCTCTTCAGGGGCGACTGTGGTTGTCTTAGAGGATGTAGTCACAACAGGCAAGTCCGCCATGTTAGCCGTAGAACGACTACGAGCGGTTGGTTACACCGTTAATACTATCCTAGCTTTAGTCGATCGAGAACAAGGAGGAGCGAATTTTTATGAAAGTCAGGGGTTGAATTTTCAAGCTTTATTCTCCATTAGCGAAATACAAAAGGGCCACAAAAATTAAAAAAAATTTTTATTATGGATTTTCCCAAATTTTTTTCACAACCTCATCACTATTTTCCACAGCTTTCACTAAGTTTTCCCCAAGCTTATCTAACTTTTCAACAAAAAAAAACCAAATAATAGACTTGTGGGAATTCATGGGGAAAAGTATTGAATTAATGGTTGTTTAAAAAATTCTAATCACTTTTTTTGTATCCTATGTTAATATACATAAGTCTCATGTAATCTCTAGAACAATAAATGTGTCTAGTTATAGTTGTTAGGGATTTTTAGTATCTAATTTATTCTGAACAATAAATCACTTAAGAAATATGTTAACCTTAAGGAATAATTATTAGATTGTTATCTATTCTCAATTATGTTTTATAAAATAAAATAATACCAATTATATCCATTTTGTTGTTACTTTTGTAGGGAAAAAACATGAAAACTCCTATTGCTCTTGAAGTTGAAATACCAGAAGAAACCTATATTTTACTCACAAACTTTATTGAAAATCATTCTCCCATGGGATTTAATGAAGTAATTTCTTTAGCTGTTTCTAACTTTTTGACTAACCCAAAAATTCCCTTTAATTCTTATCAATCTTATCTATCTAGTTTGTACGACTGCGCCAACAATTCAAAGGTTTTAGAACAATGAAAACAAAAAAATTAATTCCCCTGCCTTGGAAAACCAGAGAAAGAATTAAGGCTTTTTCTCAAGTATTTCCTGATGTTCCGTTGCTAGAAAGTCCAACCACAGGGGATCAATTGTCTCAGGTTATCGACCGACTTCAACCCATTGCTAAATCAGAAAGTGCTGCTTTTTCTTTATTACGAGAATTAGATTTTTATCGGTGTTACGGTGAATAATTCTAGGGAAAATCAACAGTCTTTCTTTAACCCGGTTAACCTTTCAATTGCGGTGATTATTATCACCGTAATTCTTATTATTGCCTTTTCTAACCTCTTAGAAAATCCAGAAAGTCGTCAAATTCGACAAACGGCTGAAAAAAAACTAAGATTATTCGCTAGAGGCTATAGTCTTAATGCCATTAACTGCGAAGGAATTGATAGGAATAATAACGGGTGGCTTAACTGTCGAGCCGACGATCGCAAAGGACAAATGCTTTACCTAGAATGTCCTTATCATTTTCCTGAGCCAGAATGTCGTTATAGAGAGAAAAATTAGCTTAATTTCAAATAAAATGTGGCTCCTTCCCCTAAGACACTTTCAGCCCAAATACGTCCGCCATGACGATGAATAATACGCTGAACAATAGAAAGGCCAATCCCCGTCCCCTCAAAGTCTTTTTGAGAGTGCAACCGTTGAAAGGCACCGAACAATTGATCAGCATATTGTACATCAAACCCCACCCCATTATCAGCGACAAAAATTGTGCCATCTTCTGAAGTGTTAATCTCAATTTCAATGGGATCACGTCCCTGACTAAACTTGATGCTATTGTGTAATAAATTAATAAAAACTTGTTGTAATAAGGCAGAATCTCCTGAGACGATGGGTAATTTTCCTATTTTAAAATCAATGGTCTGATCTTTAAAAGAAACCATACTAATAGCGGTTTCCACCACAGAATTAAGATTAACTTCATGAAAAACCAACTCACGCCGTCCTACCCGTGATAAGGTGAGTAACCCATCGATTAAGTGAGCCATTTTTTCACTACTCTTTTCGATCACCTCTAAGTAATGAATCACTTTAGCATCTTCTATTACGTCACTTCCTAAGAGTCTTTGTTGTAAAGCATTGACAAAACCCTTAATATGTCGCAACGGCGCACGCAGATCATGGGAAACGGAATAACAAAAAGAGTCTAATTCTTGATTAGCGTCTTCTAGTTGGGTGGTTCGTTCCATCAACACTCCTTTTGTCCTCACTAACTCAGTGATGTCGCGGGAGGTTCCCAGAAGGGCGTAAATGTGTCCTTGAGAGTTTTTCAGAGGGACTTTATAGGTATCAAAATAGCGATCGCCGTCCGCTAACGAAACGGTTTCTTCAAGATGGAGGGTTTCTCCTGAGTTAAACACTTGTTGGTTTTGTTGGGCAAAATAATCCGCTATTTCAGCAGGAAAACACTCAAAAATGCTTTTCCCTTCCATTTGTTGACGCTGATCAAAACCGAACCTCTGAGCAAACACTTGATTACAAAACAAGAGTTTCATGGTATTTCGTTCCACCACAAATACGAAGTCAGGGAGGGTATTTAATAAAGTTTCTAATTCTGCGGTACGTTGGGCGACTCGTTCCTCTAATTGTTGATTTTGTGCGGTTAATTCCTCATTTAAGCGTTTAATTTCCCGTTCAGTTTCTTTTTGTGCCGTGATATCTTCTGCTAACCCTGTGACACGAATCAACTCTCCTGTTTGATTTTTAACAGGAAACCCTCGATCCCTGATCCAGCGTAGGGTTCCATCGGGCCGAATAATACGATATTGATAGTCAAATTCCCCCTTCAGTAATTTTTGAGACAATCCCTGTTTAATTTGTTCTTGATCATCAGGATGAATGGCTTCTAGCCATTGCATAGGATTGTTATACAGTTCTTCTGGATTATAACTCCAAACATCTTTATAGGCAGGACTAACATAGAGGCTTTTGTGATAACTGGGATCGGTTTGAGAAAGCTCAATTATCCAAAAAACTTCATGGATATTTTCTGCCAATTGACGAAATTTTTGTTCACTTTCCCTTAAGGCTTCTTCTGCTTGTTTTCGTTGGCTAATATCCCTAGAATTAGCGACAATTCCTTGTATATTAGGGTCATCTAATTGATTACTGGCAACTGCTTCCATCCAAACATAATCATCCCCTTTTTTTTGATAACGATATTGCACTGTCACTGTTTCTTGGGGGTTGTTGAGCAGTTGAAAAAATTTGGCTTCTACTCTAGCGCGATCGTCAGGATACATAAAGTTAAAAGTATTTTGTTGAAGCATTTCTTCAGGGGAAAAACCATGAATTTTTTGAGCTGCAGGAGAATTATAAATTAGCTTTCCTTCTCTGTCGAAAATTGAAACAATATCAGAAGAATATTTTAATAAGGCTTTTAGTTTATTTTCACTCGCTTCTTTTTCTTGTTCTGCTTGTTTTTGTTGGGTAATATCTTCAGTAATACAGACTAAATATTTAGGGTTATTATGGTCATCATATAAGGGAACCTTAACCGTTCGGACTATTCTTCTGCCTTTGTTGTAGCTATCAATTGTTTCTTCAGGAATATGCTCTGGAACCCCTTTCCTAAAGGCTTGTTGATCTTTTTTTTCGTAAAATTCTGCTTGTTCTAGGGGAAATAAATCATAACCTGTTTTGCCTATAACTTGAGAAGAATATAATCCAAAAATATCTTCACAGGCTTTATTGACTAATAATAACTGTCCGAATTTTTCAGGCTTTCCATCTTTGACAAATATAGCAACTGGTAAATAATCAATAATAGTTTGTAAGAATATTTTAGATTTTATTAACTCTAATTCTGCTTGTTTAGCTTGACTAATATTACGAACAATGGCAATAATTTCTTTCTTGCCAAAAGGGACTAATCTAGCTTCATAATATTCTTCTCCTTTGGCTATAGGTAAACTGTATTCTAGGTAAACTAAAGTATTAAATTTTAATACATAAGAGATCGCTTTTTCCCATTTTTGACTCACAGCATTAGGTAAAATTTCTAACATCGATTTTCCTAATAAAACTTCTGAAGAAACATAAAAATTGGAGCGGGGTGATCCTCTATATTCTAAAATAATACTATTGGATTTCATGCGTAAAAATAAATCAGGAAAGAGGTCAAAAATAGCTTCAAGTTCTTGCTGATTTTCTTTTAAATTTTTTTCTGCTTTTTTAAGGGTAGTAATATCTCTTCCTTCAGGAATTAAAAAAATGATTTTTCCTTTTTCATCTCTAACAGGTTTGAGGGAAAAATCAACATAAACTTTTTGATTATTTTGATCAAAATGTATGGTTTCAAAACGAACAATTTTACCTTGTCTCGCTTCTTTTATAGCTGTTTTTAATTGAGTTTGGCATTGAGAAGAATGACTCCACCAAGGGGTTTCCCAAAAGGGTTTTCCGATCACATCTTCTGCTGGCAATCCCACACAATTTAATGCAGATTCATTGGCTTCGAGTAAGGTTCCTTCTAAGTCTAGTAAACCAATAAATTGAAAGGTTTGATTAAAAATAGCTGTAAATTTTTTTTCGATTTTCTGTCGTTCTATGATTTCTTCTTGCAGTTTATTTTTTAGTTGTTTGAGGTTAGGTGATTGCCCAGAAAATTCCCAGAATATAAGTATAATAATTATGAAAATTAATAGAGTTATCGTTATTAAATAAATCACATCTTTTGTAAATAAGTTTAAATAAATTTGTAAGTTATTCAATAAATCAATAAAATTTTTCATCAGCCACTTACTCAAATTGATTATCAAATATAGCCACCCTATTTCATATATCATAGCTTATAATTTCTCTATGGGATCAATCTCGTAATCATTTTTACTCAATTGTCAAGGGTGAAAATTCTTATTTTAGCGTTTTTTTATTATTTTAATGTCAGTCTTTTAACTGAAAAACAAGTAAGTTGTGATTTTAATCACTGTGATTTTTATAATTTCAACTGTTAAATAGAAAAGAATATTTACTTTTTTTAATCTTTTGATAGTTTTTATTTAGCTGTTACTACCCATAAAATTATGCTCAGAGGAAATGCTACCAAAATGCTACTTGTAGAAGATGATCCTAATGATATCGAATTAATTCAATTAGCCCTAGAAAATTATCATTTTGTTAATGAAATGGATATCGTAGAAGACGGAGAACAAGCACTGCAATACTTATTTGGAAAGGGAGAAAATGAACCAAGACGAGAATTACCCCGATTCATTTTATTAGATTTAAAATTACCTAAAATTAATGGTATTCAAGTGTTAGAGGCGATTCGCAGTGATCCCCGTACCAAAAAGATAGTGGTGGTGGTAATGACATCATCCGCAGAAGACAGAGACTTACAAGCTTGTTATAATTTAGGAGTCAATAGTTACATTATTAAACCCTTTGACTTTCAACAATTTATAGAAATTGCTCGACAGGTAGGTTTTTATTGGATGATGTTAAATCAACCTCCTCTCATATAACGAAGTCAGAAGTCAAAAGTCAGTAGGGGCTTAATAGTATTAATCCCCTACTGAATTGATTTTTATACAATAGAAGCATAAATTCTATTGTCTCTTTATTACTTAACTGCTTAAAAGTTTAATTTTCAATTTCAATTACATTAAAACTTAACAAAAAAAAGAGTCACAGTGTATGTTCCCAAAAGATTCTAAGTCAACATCACTAAACAGTGAAATAAATTTCCCTATCAATTTACTACTGGTTGAAGATGTCCCTGAAGATGTAGAGTTAATTGTTCTCTCTCTTGCCAATACCGATCTCCAATTTACTTATGATGTAGCCGAAACCGCCATCATTTATCAAGAAAAATTACAAGAAAATACCTATGATGCTGTCTTAGCAGATTATCGTCTGCCTGGGTTTAATGGCTTACAAGCCCTAGAAATTTTACAACAATCAGGGCAAAAAATCCCGTTTATCCTCGTGACAGGTAGTTTAGGAGAAGAAGCAGCCGTTGAATGTATCAAAGCAGGAATTACGGATTATCTTCTCAAAGATCGCTTATTTCGCTTGCCTAATATTTTACAGCGATCGCTTGAAGAATTTGCCTTGCGTCGTCAGCAACAAAAAGCCCTCCTAGAACAGCAAAAAGCCGAAAAAGCCCTCAGAGAAAGTGAAAAGCGGTTTCGATCCTTGATTGAAAATGCCATTGACATTATCCTCATTGTCTCCTCAGATGGTCAATTTATTTACCTAAGTCCCTCTGTGAAACGGATTTTAGGCTATGATCCCGACAGTCTTAAGGGTCAAGGGTTTTTTGATTTGATTCATCCCCAGGATCAACAAAGCATTAAGGCTATTTTTAAGCGGATGAAGCAAAAAGTTAATACTTCTAAACCCCTTGGAGAGTTTCAGATTCGTACCCAGAATAATACTTGGGTAATGTTAGAAGCGATCGCCAAAAACCTAGAAAATGACTCGGCGGTGGCAGGATTTGTGATCAACTGTCATGATATTACGGAACGTCATCAAACAGCCCAACAGTTGAGGTATGATGCTTATCATGACACATTGACCGATTTGGCCAATCGTTGGGCCCTACTAGAACAATTACAACAGGCCATTGATCACAATCAACGACGCAGAAAAGATCATTTTGCCCTTCTGTTTCTAGATTTAGATCGCTTTAAAGTTATCAATGATAGTTTAGGCCATTTAACAGGGGATAAGCTTCTGCAAGACATGGCCAAACGATTACAACAGTGTCATCGAGAAGGAGATTTACTAGCACGGTTTGGCGGAGATGAGTTTGTCTTTTTATTGAGGGATATTCGAGAACCCGAAGAAGCGGTTGTCGTCGCCCAACGCATTCATAAAGTTCTTAAAGCCCCTTTTATTTTAAACAATCGAGAAATATTTATTTCTGCTAGTATTGGCATTGCCATTAGTGCCGATTATTATGATTCTCCTGAACAAATGCTACGGGATGCTGATGCAGCCATGTATCGGGCCAAGGAAAAAGGAAAAGCTTGCCATGAAATTTTTACCCCAACCATGCACCTATCGGCCCTTAAAGAATTACATTTAGAAAGTGATCTCAGACAGGCCATACAACGTCAAGAATTAGTTGTTTATTATCAACCTATTGTTTGTCTGAAAACTCAAAAAATTGTTGGGGCCGAAGCCTTAGTTCGTTGGCATCCTCCAGGAAAATCGCTGATTCCTCCTAACGATTTTATTCCTTTAGCAGAAGAAACAGGATTCATCATTGAGATTGATCGTTGGGTTCTCCAATATGCTTGTCAACAACTGTATCAATGGCAACAAGACTTTAAAGAATTTGCCCCACAATTTGTCAGTGTGAATCTTTCACCTAAACAGTTTTCTGACCCTTATTTAAAAGATAAAATTGTTGATATAGTTGCAACAACTGGACTAGGGAGAGAATATTTAAAACTAGAGATTACAGAGACCGTCTTTTTGAAAAATTCTCATGATGTCTTAGATATTTTATCTCAATTACAACAGTTAAATATTCAGATATGTCTTGATGATTTTGGCACTGGCTATTCTTCCTTAAGTTATTTGCATCAATTTCCTTTGAATAGTTTAAAAATTGACCGTTCTTTTGTGCGTCATTTAGGGGAAACGAATAAAAAGGATGCTATTGTTCGCATTGTGGGTCGTTTAGCCCAGGAACTTGAATTAGAATTAATTGCTGAAGGAATTGAAGAAAATTATCAAATAGAAGCTTTGAAAAATTTAGGGTATCAATGGGGACAAGGTTATCATTTTTCTCCTCCAATTGATCAGCAAGCTTTTAGCCTTTTATTAGAAAAAAATAAAATTAATGTCTAATACCAAATCCGCTTTAGATACCCCCCTTAACAACTTGATAGATTAACAATTGAAAACCCTCCTGCCTCGGAGCCTTCTGCCCCCTGCCTCTTCTCAAGGATAAGATGGGTTTAAGAATCGTATTTGGTATAATTAAATCTTATCGAAAATAATTGGGTCTAAAACCCCGCCTTTGAAGGCGAATCGTTTTTGAGACAAAGCTTCAATCTTTGTCCCAAAAACCACTTCTGTGCGATAGCGCCGGAACGTAGTGAGGAACTTCTGACTTCGTTAATTGGCATATCTTTGTAATAATTGAGAAATTTCTGGGTTATAAATCCGTAGATAATTCCAATAATTACCAAACACCGATTCCACATAACCTTTAGTTTCTCGAAAGGGGATTTTTTCCACAAAAACATCAGGATCATTAACCCGATATCTTCTCACCCATTTTGATACATTCCCTGGTCCGGCGTTGTAACTGGCGATCGCTAATAAAGAGTTATTACTATATTCAGAATGGGTATAATTTAAGTACCAAGTTCCCAAATTAATATTATCATTAGGATCGGTTAAAGAATAGTTTTCTAAATTAATTTTATTCGCCACCCATTCCCCGGTTGCTGGCATTACCTGCATTAATCCGGTTGCCCCAACAGGGGACTTGATTTCGGTTTCAAAACGGGATTCTTGACGCATTAACGAGGTAACTAATAGGGGATTTAATTGACGACGACCAGACCATTCAATGATGGTATTATAGAAAGGAAAAGGAAATAAAGCTTGCCAATATTTGTCGGTTTGTCTAAGTTCTTTCCATTCCTTTTCTTGTTGGGGATCATCCTTTTTCTGAAGATACCAAACTTGATTAATCCCTTGAAGATTTTTCCCCTGAACTAATTTTAATAAGGCATCGGTAAACCCTTCATTAACGGTCAATGTTTGACGCTCACCGATTTCCGCTTGGAATAAGGTAATGGCATCATTATCCTCTCCCAAACGATACAATTCTTTAAACATTTGAGAACCGGCCGGGGGAAGGGGACGGGTATTCGGTTTATTCACCTGGGGCAACATTTGACGAACATTGTTAAAGTTCCCTACATTCCAGCCTAACTGCACCGCCGATCGCCAAGCGTAGTAAGATTGAGGATGACGGGCAACCACGTGTTCAAAGGCGGATTGAGAGTCTTGTATACGACCTAATTTTTGGGCCCATTTTCCCACCCAAAAGGCTGCTTTCGGGGCAATGGAACTATCAGGGTTATGGGTGGTAATGGGTTGGGCCCAAGTCCATGCTTTGAGTGCGTCTCCTTTGTCTGCTGCTTCTTGAGCCACTTGCCAACGATATTCCGCCGTTGCGTCAGACTTGGGATATTTCGAGAGAAGGGTTTGACGCACCTTCGCGGCTTCTGCCTTCCTATTCAACTTATCTAGCAATGCAGCCTTGTCTAAAAGGGCTTCTGGGGCTTGTTCTGGGAATTTTTTGATAATTTCGTCAAAATAAGTGATAGCGGTTTCTGGGGGAGATAATTGCGCCAATCGTTTTAAGGCCAGGGCTGTTTCTTGGGCTTTAGGGAAGCTAAACATTAGCTGACGATAAGCAGCGATCACCGTTTCTTTATTATCTCCTGGGGGTTGAACTTGTTGTCCCCTAGCAATGCGATAGTAATTTTGGGGGGTTTTGGGGGCGTTTTGGTAAGCCATGGCCGCTTTGTAATAGTCATTGACTTTCCAGTAACCATCAGCGATCAGTTTCCAGTCTTCGGGGGTGAGTTGAGCGCCATAGTCATTAACCAAGCGATCGCGGATCTTATTGGTATTCCTGTCGTAAGCTGCATATTTAGCTAACAACAACAGTAATTGAGGTTGTTGGGGGTTTTCTTTTAACCGTTCACGGATTACCTTTTGAATACTGGGGTGTTGGGGGAATTGTTCGATCCCTTGATCCCAATAACTGGCATCATATTTTCCCAGTTGATAGAATGCTTCAGCAGAAGCTAAAGAGTCAGGATAGGTTTCTATGAGTTCTTGCCAAGTTGCTTGAGCTAAGTCGGTTTCATTGGTTAACTCATAACCTCGACCCCGTTTGAGGAGAATATAGGGGACTAAGGTGGGATATTCTTTTTCTAACCCTTCTAGTTGTCGTAAAGCTGGCCCCCCTTCGTATTGTTTAAGGAGATCATTCGCTAATAAATAACGGGCCCGACTTCTTTCTAGGGAGAGGGTTTCTGAAGAGGCTATTTCTTGTAGTTGTTGCTGCCGTTGTTGAGCAGGAACTTCAGCTAAAGTGAAGACAACGGAAGGTTTGTTGATGTCTTCTTCGAGGACAGTTTCGATTTTGGACTGTTGTCTTTGTTCCAGCCATTCTACGACTCTCGGAGTCAAGACGACAGTGCTAATCGCACCAACCAACAATACACTAGAAGCAATCAGAAGCGGACGTTTATCTTTAAGTGGCTTAAGCATTCCATTCCCACACACAACAGTTTAAGAATATATTATACGCCTAAGATTCTTTAGACAAATTTTAGCTTAAATCTCGAAAGAAGCCCCACGCCATAAATACTATAAAAATAACTATATTTTGGCGTGGGATGAATTTCGAGCAATAAATTAACCCGCGTAGCGTCCAGATTACACAAACCTA
>JASJDD010000312.1 GCA_030065735.1 Crocosphaera sp. | reverse complement strand
AATCATTATTATTTTTTGTGATGAACTTGGACTTAATTTATATTGATACGCTAAAATCATTTTGGGAGAGATTTTTTCATCGAATCTAATTGGTATTTTTTATGATTATAGTGGTTTATTTCAACAATTGCCACTAGATTTTTCTGTATGGATTCCCTTCGGTCAATTTATTTATTGGTCGCCATTCATCCCTAAGTTGTGGAACTTTAGGGTATTCTGGCGACATTAGGATAAACTTCTGACTTCTGTGCGATAGCGCCGGAACGTAGTGAGGAACTTCTGACTTCATTCAAGGGTGTACCATCAGGAATATCTAACTCAATTAAGGGGCCGCGATCTAAGACTTCAATATCCCATTGTCCCCGTCGTGCGGTTTCAAAAACAATGTAGCGTCCATCAGCACTAATTTGAGGATTTCTCACCCAATTACGATAACCTTGAGTTAAGAGTTCGGCTCGTCGAGTGGCACGATCATAGATGGCGACATCTGGCCGTCCTTGGACACTGGAAATATAAACTAAATACCTTCCCGTACGACTTAAACTGGGACTTTCTAAGATAACATTACTTTGATTTAACCCTGGAAGTTGGATAAATTGTTCACCCTGTAAATCATACAGTAAAATCTCGTTACTATTATTACGGTTAGACACTAAAGCCAACCAGCGACCATCTCCACTGAGAGCCGGTTGTTGGTCATTGTAACGACTATTGAGGGTAGCAGGGGGTTCAGGACGTTTGAAAGCATCACAAGCTGCTAAGACGCTAATTAAAGTAACCCCTAAGATTCCTTTTAAAAATTGATGAGCGATCGCTGTCATGGTTTGGATGAGGGAAGCAAATTTAGAATTTAGAATTTAGAATGGGCGAATTTAGAATTTTTATGTTTCTTCATTCTCCATTCTCCCAGTCTCCTTAATAATCAAAGTTAGAGGGATCTGATGGGCGATCGCTGTCATAATTCTCCTCTGGTTTTGAGGGTCGAGAGCCTCGTTTTCTAGGGCTTTCAGATGGGTCAATGGGTTGATAATCAACATAATCCGTCGGGGTAGGGGTTTCCTCTGGAGCAGAGGAATAACGTCTTTGTTGTGTTGTGGGACGAGGACGACGTTGACGAGGGGGACGGGATGAGCTTTCTGAGCGAGGACGACTAGGACGACGTTTTTTGGGACGATCTTCCCACATATCATCCCCACTATCCCAAGCGTCGTAGTTATCGGTTGTGGGACGATTTGGGGGAGTTTTCGGTCTTGGGGAAGGGCGATCGCTGTAAGGATCGCTACTAGAAGAAGGACGACGACGGGATCGCCGAGTTCGAGTATCTTCGGGAGCGTACCCACGATTACTGCGAGGATCGGCGTATCCTTGTAAACGAGGGTTATTGCGATAAGAAGGTTCTTCGTCTTCGTAGGGTTCTAAGCGATCAAGTTCAGCTTCTGTATAGACACGGGTTTTACTGACACGACGTTCATCATCGACGAAAGAGGAGCTACGTTTGGCTTGTTCTGTGGTTGCTCCCCTTAAGCGAATACTCTCGACGGCAAAAAACACCGCCGATCCGGTTAACAAAAATTGCCCAAATTGTAGGATCGGATCAAGTCGCCATCCTTGAAATAGTAGGATTAATCCGCATAATAAACCCACTGCGGCAAAAAAGATGTCATGATCTCTCGATAGTTCTGGCCGTACACTTCGCAAGAAGTATAAACCAGCACCGGCAACTGCTAAAAAAATTCCGAGGACACTGGCTGAGTTCAGCCCAAAATTAACCATTATCGCTCTCCGTTGTCATTTCCTATGGTAGCGAATTTTTTTATCTTTCATTCTCAGGATACCCAATAAGGTAAACCTAATTTTCATCACTAATATAACTAAATTATCAAATTGACCCCACCTAACTAGGGATGGGGTCAACTCAAACAAGCTTAGAAGTTGCGCTTGATTTTATCGCTTTGACTGATGAAGATCAGTGCAATGGTGATGGGGATAACGACGATAACGGTTCCCCAAACGAGACTCCATAAGAAATTAGCTAAAGATGGTGTCATATAGTTGTTACCCTTTTTTTCGGTTTTGATACCTAACGTTACTTATTTTAAGGGGTTTTTTCCCCATTGCGTCGACTAATTCTGAGAGGGTGGGAAGTGATGGGGTGAGGGAAGCAAATTTAGAATTTAGAATGGGCGAATTTAGAATTTTTATGTTTCTTCATTCTTCATTCTTCATTCTCCCAGTCCCCCCAATACTGCTCGGCCCGCGGAAAATTGTCTGTTGAGACAAGCAGGGGGAGCAAGGGACGGGCGGGGATGCAGGGGGAGAAAATGGTACTTCCTCCTCTGCTTCCTCTGCTCCCTCCGCCTCCGGGAGCTTCCTTCAACTGGAGCGTTTCGAGCAAAACCTACGCAGTATTGCCAGTCCCCCTGCTTCCTCTAAACCTTGGCCTCGGCGCGTTTGAAGGCTTCATCCAATACTTCTGATAAAGTGGGATGGGTATGGATATTGAAGAAGAGGTTTTGCACACTTTGACGTTGAGCGATCGCATTGGCTGCTTCTTGGATCAAGTCGGAAGCGTGGATTCCCATGATATGTACCCCTAATAATTCCCCATTATCTTTGCGGTACACCACCTTAGCAATGCCATCGGTTTCCCCTTCAGCAAGGGCTTTAGAATTGCCTTTAAAGTAAGTTTTGACGCTGGCAACCTCAAACCCTTCTTTTTCGCCTAATTCACGGGCTTGAGGTTCACTCAGGCCAACGTAACTAATTTCGGGATGGGTAAAGGCTGCTGCTGGAATACTGCGATAGTCGATGGTTTTTTCTCGTCCACACATATTTTCTACGGCGATCACCCCTTGTCCCGATGCTGCGTGGGCTAACATCATTTTCCCGTTTGCGTCTCCTACCGCCCAGAGATGGGGAACTGGTTCACCGTCCCGTAATACTTCCATTTTATCGTTGACGGGGATAAAGCCTCGGTTGGTTTCAACACCGATGTTTTCTAAGCCGAGGTTTTTAGTAGCGGGGACTCTTCCTGTCGCGACTAAGCAAGCATCCACTTCTAAAACCTCGATCACTTCTTTGCTTTTAGCGTCCGTTAATTCAATAGTAACCGGTGCGCCTGGGGTGACTTTGGTGGCAAAAACGCCGGCGTAGGTTTCGATATCACGGGCTTTAATTAGGCTTCTTTCGGCTAGTTTGGAGATTTCGGGGTCAAACCCTGGCATTAAGGTGTCTAACGCTTCAATCATAGTGACTTCGCACCCTAATGCGGTGTAAATATCGGAAAATTCTAGACCAATATAACCACTACCAATAATGGCGATCCATTGGGGTAAAACTTCTAATTTTACGGCTTCGTCGCTGGTAAAGACGGTTTTATGGTCAATTTCGATGCCACGGGGAACAAACGGCACCGATCCCGGACATAACATAATATCTTTGGCGGTGATAATTTTTTCCCCATCATCGCTTAAAACGCTCACTTTTTGGGTATCCACCACTTTGCCCCAACCGTGGATAGTATCGACTTTGAGACGTTTTAAACTGTTGGTGAGATCCCCGCGTATTTTATTAACTAAATTTGTAGCATGATCGGCGATCGCTTCTCTTTGAAAATCGACTCCATCGATATGAATGCCTAAATTGTAGAGATGGTGGGCATTTTGGAGTTCTCGAACTTTGCCGGATGCTGCTAAGAGGGCTTTTGAGGGGATACAACCTCGGTTGACACAGGTTCCTCCCATGTCTTTTGCTTCGATAATGGCTGTTTTTAACCCACATTTGACGGCGTGTAAGGCTGCACCGTGTCCTCCAACCCCTGCGCCAATAATGATTAAATCATAATCGAATCCTGACTCACTCATAATCTTTTTCCTTATTGGTTTGATTATTCTTTCTTCAAGAAAGACCTACTTTTCATGATCATAAATCTCTAGATACGAGTAAGTCTAGGGGGAAGAGGGAGAAGAATGGGAGACTTAGGAAACTGGGGGACTGGGAGAAATGAATCAAATTTATTTAAAAGTGTCCCAAATTTGTTGCAAAGAAATCCAAATTAATGAGTCAAACTTAACTTTTTTAAAGAACGGTTAACCCTATAGTAAATAAAATAGCCCAACAAAATAAAAATAACAGTTAAGAAGATCCAAGCAAATAGTAATGTCTGAATTTGATTCATTAATTAATTTCTCATGCTTTCAGTTCTTTCCTCTTTAACCATATTTCCATAAATACCTGCCATCACTGCTCCAATAATAGAACCAGGTATTTGAGCAATAATTCCACCCAAAAAGGCTCCTCCTGATGCAAATGCTAGAATTTTATTTCCTCTTTTCCAATTTATATTTTGATAGTCAATTTCGATGCCATCTATTTTTTTCGGTTGGGATGAATGTAAATCTTGATACATTTCATCCGCCGTCGCATAACGAACCGTGGGATCGTCTTTAATCGCTTTATCAAGAACTTTCTCTAAGGTTGGGTCTAAGTTGGGGATAGATTTTTTCCAATCTAAGTCCCCTGTTTTCGGATCAGGCTGAAATTCCACTGGTAATTTACCCGTTAAAGCGTAAATTATAGTAAAGCCTAAAGCATATAAATCGCTACTAAAAATAGGATGACCCATCATTTGTTCAGGAGACATAAAACCCGGAGTTCCAATAACCAAAGAACTAATTACCGCTCCTGAATATCGGCGAACTTTTCCCACACAAAAATCAATTAATACGGGCAATCCATCACTGCTACGGATGATAATATTTTCTGGTTTAATGTTGCAATGAATTATGTTTTTTTCTTGTATGTATTGTAAAGTTCTCAATAGAGAAGTAAGAAGAGAGAAAGCTTGCTCTTGGGAAATAGGACTAATTCCAGCTAAAGTTTCTCCTTCTAAAGTTTTTCCTTCAATATATTCTTGAACTAAATAAAACTCACCTTGCTCTTGAACACACCCCATCTAAATCAAAGATTATAGATGGGGATTCATTGGCACCCAGAAAGTTGTAAACTTCTAAGTGTCTCCAGAGTTACTGGTGTCCGCAGTGTATTTGTAGAACTTTGGCTAACAAATACCC
>JASJDD010000311.1 GCA_030065735.1 Crocosphaera sp. | reverse complement strand
ATATCCTGACAATCCCTTCCCTGTATCTATATACGTTTGGTTCATTAAGTTCAGGCAATAATTCCACAACCATCGGCAGTTACCAAAGCTTTGCTCTAGCGACTGCTTTTGTTCTGTATTTGGATATAGCCTTACTTTGACGACCTTGAGCATATTAGAGTTAACTGGGTTTGCTATAAAGTATGATAGCATAGGTTTGTGTAATCTGGACGCTACGCGGGTTAATTTATTGCTCGAAATTCATCCCACGCCAAAATATAGTTATTTTTATAGTATTTATGGCGTGGGGCTTCTTTCGAGATTTAAGCTAAAAAAACTCAAGGCGGCACCCAGACTCGAACTGGGGATAAGGATTTTGCAGACCCCTGCCTTACCACTTGGCTATGCCGCCATTTTAGACACTCTTACAAGTATAACAAAGATAAGTGAACCACGACAAGGATTAAATTAAGACAAAACCTAAATTTTTCTGAAGAAACGTAACAGCTATCCGATGGATTAAATTGACTTGTGCAGTCGTAGAAACTGACATAACGACCTTCACCATAGTCCCAAGGGTGAGTATAGACTAAAAATGGAGGTGAGGCGTGCTAATAATAAAAGCCTTTCGTTCTAATTCTTTACGCCTAAAACATCCTATGAATAAGACTTACAAACTACTTGTCGGAACAATGTTATTATTGGGACTTAGTACAGCATCCTTGGCTCAAAATGCCAATGCAGCCAATCCCTTCAGACAATTCTATAATAACAATTGTGTTCCTGAAGCGAAAAAAGTAGGCTTAACTCAATCAGAAGCAGCACAAATCTGCAATTGTACGGTTAAGACGTTACAGGAAAAATACTCTACTGAAGCGTTTGTAACCCTTTACGCTCAATATAGAAATGGGGATAATACAGCCAGAAGAACCCTAACTCGTTATGGTGAAACCTGTTCTCAGGGCGTTCTTGATGATATTCTTTGGGAGAACTAAACCCTAAACTGATGATCGTGGGGATCAATCTTTAGGGAAGTTTTCTCATCCATCGCAGTAAGCTGAAGACTTTTTTAAGATTAGTTTTCAGCGAACCCTGTTATAACCATAGAAACGGTGTGAGTACAGCAAACGTTTATGAAACCATCCTGGCGAGAACATTTGAATATATCCCGTGTGGCCATAAAATATGCACGAGTCACTGTGTTTATAGCGATTGCTACAGCAGTGGTGGGGATATTTGCCTTTAGTTCCCTTAAATATGCTTTATTTCCTGAAATTCCCTTTCCTGTGGTCATTGTTCGGGGAACTGCGCCTTTAGAAACCACGTTAGAGACAGAGAAACAGTTAACCAACCCCTTAGAAACGTCTTTGCAATCGCTGGAAGATGCGGAACTGTTTTCCTCAACTTATCCTGGCCAAACTATCATTAATGTAGCCTTTGCTGCGGGGTTAAATCTGGATCAATCGACAGAAATTGTCAAAAACTCCCTTAAACAAGCTAGTTTACCCCCTGATGCAACCATAGAAGTTACCCCGTTTAACCTCAATGAGTCGGTGGCGGTGACGTATGCTATTTCCAGCGAGACGCAACCAGTAGACATTTTAGCTTCTATTGCCCAAGAAAAAATCATCCCTTCCCTCGAAGCGTTACCAGGTATAAGACGGGTTGATTTATTGGGTGATAGTTCCCTGAGAGATGCAGATAATAGTAATAGTTTGCCAACAAATCCACCTACATTAACACGGTTGAATCAAGAGGATATTTTAGCTGTTCAAGTTATCAAAAAAGCCAACGGGAATACGTTAGATATTGCTAAGGTAGTAGAAGAAAAAATAACAAATTTAAGAGAAAGTTTACCGAATATTCAGTTAGTTATTGCCGAAACCCAAGCCAATTATATAGAAGAAGCAAGTCAAGCCACTTTAGAAGCATTATTAGGGGCGATTGTTCTAGCGATTTTAGTAATTTTTCCCTTTTTACGCAACATTCAAGCCACTTTAATTACTGCTTTAGCCATTCCTATGTCTTTACTGGGAACCTTTATTGTTATGGCGATCGCAGGGTTCAATTTAGAAACCATTACTTTATTGGGGTTAGCCTTAGTTATTGGCATTATTGTTGATGATGCTATTGTGGATGTAGAAAATATTTCCCGTCATATTGATGAGGGAATGAGTCCGAAGCAAGCAGCTATTAAAGGAACAGATGAAATTGGCTTCACAGTATCAGCTTCTACCTTAACCTTAGCTGCTGTGTTTCTTCCCATTGCTTTTATTGGGGGTAACTTAGGACAATTTTTTAAACCTTTTGGTATGACGGTAGCTGCTGCGGTTTTAATCTCTTTATTGGTAGCGCGAACCCTGTCTCCTGTTCTGGCGATGTATTGGATTAAACCCAGAAGAAGAAACGCAAATAATCAACAGAAACCGTTTATTTTAGTTCCCATTTATCGCCGTATTTTAAATTGGTCTTTATATCATCGAAAGACAGTTATTGTGATCGCTTTGATTAGTTTTTTTGTTGGTTTAGGGTTAATTCCTTTTATTCCTCAAGGGTTTGTTCCTAAATTAGATCGAGGGGAATTTAATGTTATTTATACCTTACCAAATCCGAAAATTCCTAATCGCTTAAAAGCTGCTCAAGAAAGAATGAGTGAGGATGATAGTCCTTCTTTATTCCAAGGGTTAATGAAGTCCCCTGAACGCTTTTTACTAGGTAGAAATTATCGAGTTGGCAGTAAATTAGAAGGGATTATTTTAGAAGATGCTAATGTTGAGTCAGCTTATACCATTGCCGGTTATCAAGGTAATCCTCTCAAGGGAAGAATCTATGTTCAACTCAAGAATGAGCGTACATTAACCACTAGCCAAGTTCAAGATCAAATTAGGGAAAAAATACCAAAACTAAAGGGAGGAAGTATTAGTGTAGAGGATATTCTTTTCATTGAAACGGGTGATGATAGTCCTTTTAAAATTGCCCTATTAAGTAATAATTTAGACAGTTTAGAAACAACAGCTAATCAGTTAAAAAATCGTCTGGAAACTGTTACAGGTTTAGTGGATATTAAACTATCAGCTAGTAGAGAAAACTCATCGATTGAGCATTTTCAACAACAAAGAGTCATCTATATAACGGCTAATTTATCCGAAGGAATTGGATTAGGAAATGTTACAAAAGAAGTAATTGGAATTACTGAGGAAATTCTACCCAATGATGTTACGTTTGATATCCAAGGTGCATCAGCCCAAGTGCGGAGTATTTTTAAAGAATTTGCCATCGCTTTATTCTTTGCCATTCTCTGTATGATGGTGATTTTATATGTAACATTTGGTCGCTTTTTAGAGTCTTTTGTGGTACTTTTATCTCTGCCTTTGTCCATTGTGGGGTCGATGTTTGCCTTATTGATTACTCAAAGTGATTTCGGTATGATATCTTTAATTGGGTTAATATTTTTGTTAGGATTACTCGATAAAAATGCGATTCTATTGATGGATTATACTAACCAATTAAGAGAACAAGGAATGAGTCGTCATAATGCTATCCTCAAGACAGGAGAAATTAGATTACGCCCTATTATTATGACTACTGCATCAACCATTTTAGGGATGCTTCCGATTGCAGTTGGGTTAGGTGCCGGTGCAGAATTAAGACAACCCATGGCCGTTGCTATTATTGGCGGTTTAATTACATCTTCTGTATTAAGTTTAATTGTGGTTCCTGTTCTTTATACTGTATTAGAAGATACTTGGGAAAAACTTTGTTTTCGGAGAATGAAACGAGTTGACAATTAATTAAAGTTTAGGTCATATTATCAATAATGATGACAAAATGTGCCATTGCATTGGGAAGTAATTTAGGAGACTCATTCAACATTTTAGAGACAACAATGACCTTGTTATCTCAACATCCTTCCATTGAATTAATCGGCCATTCCCCTTGGTATCAAACTACTCCCATTGGGCCACCTCAACCGGATTATTTGAATGGTTGTGCTATCCTAGAAACCAGTTTAACCCCCGAAAAGTTATTACCAACTTTACTCGATATAGAACAAAAATTTGGGCGTATTCGTCGGGAAAAATGGGGACCGAGAACCTTAGATTTGGACTTATTATTGTATGGTGATTTAATCTTAGATACCCCTAATTTAAAAATACCTCATCCCCTGATGTTAGAACGAGCATTTGTATTAGTTCCTTTGGGTGACATTGCAGCAACTTGGGTTCATCCTATTACAAAAAAAACGATCCAAGAACACCTTAACGAGTTAAACTGTGAAGGGGTTAAACCATTCATCATTTAAGTTTATGTCAACAGAAAAAGAGTCACCCACTTATTTAGAACAACGCCTTTTTTATCGAGGCAGAAAATTCAATTTTGATGTCAATAAATTACGGTTACCTAATGGGGTTGAAGGGAACTGGGAGTGTATTCGTCACCCTGGAGGGGCTTTAGCGGTTCCTATTACTAAACAAGGCCAATTAGTATTAGTTAAACAGTATCGTTTTGCTGTAGAAAAAAGAATCTTAGAATTTCCTGCTGGAACCTTAGAAGTTAACGAAGAAGCGTCAATTACGATTAAAAGAGAAATAAAAGAAGAGACAGGTTATGAAGCAAAAAAATGGAATTACTTAGGAGAATTTCCCTTAGCCCCTGGTTATTCTGATGAATATATTTATGCTTTTTTGGCACAAGAATTAGAAAAATTAGAACAACCACCTGAACAGGATGAGGACGAAGATATCGAAGTGGTTTTAATGAGTTTTGAGGAATTTGAACAAGGTATCTTATCAGGAGAAATTATAGACGGAAAAACCATTGCTAGTTTTTTCATGGCTAAATTATTCCTAGAAAAAAGCTAGTAAGTAAGGTAACTAAGCTAGAATAGCAGTCATGTATTATGTCAACCTAAATGTCGGCAGGAATCCCCGTACGACTGAGTACGTGGGAGGAATGGCGACCAATAAATAAACGCCGAAGGCATCCATATTTTAGAAACCTATGCTACAATAGTATCACCTCTTGAGAAAAGCAATGGTTAAAACCCAACCTCTAACAGTAGCTTGCAAGCTTG
>JASJDD010000035.1 GCA_030065735.1 Crocosphaera sp. | reverse complement strand
CTCTTGTTGTGGTGATAAAGTTTGTGCATTTGCTACTATTAGCTTTCCTTGATGAATTGTTAAAAAATGGTCAAATAATCTGCTAAACTTTATAATATATTAGCAGATATATATAGATTTTTGCTACCTAGACAAAGCAGTAAACTATTAAAGCAGTGACCAGTCACCAGTGACCAGTTATAGTAATGAATGACAATCAAACTTACCCAATAAACCCGTTAAGTGTGGCACCGATGATGGATTATACCGATCGCCATTTTCGCTACTTGATGAGGCAAATTACCCGTCACACCTTACTATACACAGAAATGATTGTCACCGCAGCCATTAAACACGGCGATCGCCCTAAACTATTGGACTTTTCCCCCAACGAAAAACCCTTATCCTTACAATTAGGAGGCGATAACCCCCAAGAATTAGCTGAATGTGCCATGATTGCCGAAGATTGGGGTTATGATGAAGTGAATTTGAATGTGGGATGTCCGAGCGATCGCGTTCAAAGTGGTCATTTTGGGGCCTGTTTAATGGCCAACCCTGAATTAGTCGCCCAATGCGTCGATAAGATGCAAAAAAGCGTTAATATTCCCGTGACAGTCAAGCATCGAATTGGTATTGATAACCAAGACAGTTATGAAGATATGGCCCGTTTTGTGAAGATCGTTGCTGAAGCAGGGTGTCAAAGGTTTACTGTACACGCGAGAAAAGCTTGGTTAAAAGGATTAAGTCCCAAAGAAAACCGCAATATTCCCCCCCTACGATACGAAGACGTTTATCGACTTAAACAAGAGTTTTCTCAGCTTTTTATTGAGATTAATGGAGGGATTACCAATCTTGAGCAAGTACGTAATCATTTAACATTAGTTGATGCTGTGATGATTGGTCGGGCCGCATATGATAATCCTTATTTATTTGCTACCGTTGATCGAGATATTTATCAGGACAATATCATTCCAGCAACTCGTCATGAAATTATCGAGAAAATGTTACCTTATATCGATGATTGGGTTAGCCGTGGCCATAAACTTCATCGCATTAGTCGACATTTATTAGCCATGTTTGCAGGTATTCCAGGAACAAAAGCCTGGAAACGACATATCAGCGAAAATGCTCATTTACCTGGTGCAGACTCTAAAGTTATTATTGAAGCGTTGAAAAAGCTACAGATGTCTAGGACTTGCTGAGTTCGACGAATCCCCAGTTAACGAAGTCAGAAGTTCCTCACTACGTTCCGGCGCTATCGCACAGAAGTTCCGTCTCAAAAACGATTCGCGGCTCGACTGAGCTTCACCGAACGTCCTTCAAAGGCGGAGTTTTAGACCCAATTATTTTCGATAATCTTTGATTTAGGTGGAGAGGATGTCACGGTTCATAAGGTTTCATGTCTTCAACAAGAGGCATATTTTCTGGGGGTTGATAGGGAGGAAAATCTTGCTCAAAAGGAACTTCTGTTGATGATTCATAAGGAGTAGTGTTTTCAATTTCTGGAGTGATTTCTACAGGTTCATTTGGGGTAGCTGTTTCGACAGGAATAATAATTTCTTGTGGTTGATTAGGCACATTTATTTCGACAGGAATAATAATTTCTGGGACTTCATTAGGACGATTATTTTCAATTATATCTGGGACTTCATTATAGGGATCAAAGTTATTATATTCTTGGGTTTCATAGGGTTTAAATTCATCAACTCTGGTGGTATTTTCTGGTATTTCAGGTATTTCTGGAGTTGGCAAAATTGAGGGTGAAAGTGTTTCTAATTTTCGTTCAGCAGGATAAGGAAATAAGGCTAAAAACTTCTCTTGTCTTTCTGTTTTAGATTCTGGTGCATAATTCCATAAACTATCATAAAAAAAGAAAGAAACCCCTAACCCATGTTGTTTCGCCGCTAAGACTTTTTCTTGGATAAATTCCATTTCAATTTGTCGATTTCTTAACCCTGTTAAAATACCGATACCTGTAGGAATTTTTTGTCTGATTTCTTTAATTTCTGGTTTTTCTAATTGTTTAATAAAACTGGCTAAATCTGGCCGATAAACTTGGATAACTACTTCATCAATAATATTTTGTCTTACCCAGGTTAACCAATCTTGTAAATGACCCCTATAAGCGGTATCATAAGGATTAGGAGAAACAGAAAAAATAGCATTACTTTTCTTAGCTTTAATCGCTTGATTCAATTGAGAAACATAGGCCGTCAATTTATCCGCGCGCCATTTTAACCAAGCTTCATCTTTTGGGTTGAATGGGGGATCTTTTTCCGTTTCTTGTTTATATAAATTAATCGTATATTGATCGTAACCTAACTCACTAGGTAAACTTAAATGATCATCAAATTGAATGCCATCGACATCATACAAATCCATCACTTCTAATACTAAAGAGGTAATGAATTTTTGGACTTCAGGACGAAAAGGGTTCAACCAGACTACCTCTCCTGCTGCGCTGATAGTTGTTTTTGTCCCATCTCGTTTCTGAGTCAACCATTGAGGGTGTTTTTTGGCTAATTCTGAACTGGGTGGGGCCATAAACCCAAATTCAAACCAAGGTAACACTAATAAGCCTTGATTGTGTGCCTTGGCGATTAAATCTGTCAAGGGGTCTTGGCCTTGAAACCCTTTAGGGACAAAGGGTTGTATTCCTTTTTTTTCGGCGATCGCACTGGGATAAAGAGTATAACCGGAATTCCAGACCACCGGATAAACTGTATTAAAATTAAGACGGGATAATTGGGCGATCGCTTCTTCGAGTTTGGGTTGATCCAGTAGCGTCTCGGTGTCATTGGTGGTTAACCAAACCCCGCGAATTTCTGTTTTAGGAGGAGAAAAGGCAAAAATAGGATGACTGAGTAATAAAACACTGAAAAATGTGGTTAAAAATAATTGTAAAAAGCGAGATTTTAATATAAACCGCCAACTTTGATAAAAAACAGACCATCTCATAATGCAAACAATTAAGTGTGAGTAGGAATTATTTCATAGTTTAGCGAGAATTAGGAGGTAGTTAGTTTTTTTGTCTTCCTCCTCTTCCATCTTTTTCTACCCTTCCCTTAACTGAGTGGTATTGACAACGGTTGTACTTCCCGTTGATGGGGATGTAACCGTGTAAAGTGGTTGTCCACCAGTTGTTGTTTAACTAAGTCTAACTTTCTGGGTTGACTTTTGGGAGAAAAAAGCCCATCAACTTCCCATTTTATCGGATCTAAACTAATAGCCCAAGCATTTAACCAACCCTTAGACTGAATTAGAGGTAACTTTTCTGACATCGTATCTTCTACTGCTAATTGAAACATGACTTGAGCCACTTCCTCAATTAAATCGAGACTAATTCGGTAATCCTGAATAATTTCTGAGTGAGTTTTATTAGCTTTTAAATTACGGGTTCTCAGTTCATCGATAAAGGGAATAGCTAAATAATCAACAAATTCAAAAACAACTCGATTTTGGGATTTCTTAGCCCAATCTTCAAATAACTTTTGCATCCGATAGGACAAAGGGAAAAACTTACCATTAATCTGTTGAACTTTCATTCTAAATTCCTGATCGAGAAAAATAGAATTAAACATTAGTAAACCACTAAAAGTCCATCCTGAGAGAACATCCCAAAGGAATTTCATGGTCATAACTGTACCATTTCCAAAACAATGATAAGCATTTTGAGCATTAAAACATATACCATCACTATAGGTTAGGTAAAACTGATTAGCATCTTCTACTTTTAACCTTTCAAGTTTGTTTTGAAAATCCAGTTCAATTAATTGGGCCGTTAAAGAATTAGCAAAACCAATCGTATCAAGTCCTGGGGAATAAAAAGGATCGGGAAAGACTCCAGCTTCTCCAATACAAGCCCATCTTTCAGCCGAAAATACTTGTTGAGAAGAATAACTATAATGAGGCATTTTTCTAAAGTCTTCAGGCTGTTTTTCTTGGAGATGAAACGCTAAAACAGGTTCATTTTTTTGTAACCATTTAAAAGCTAATTCATAGCTATGATAGCTTTCAAATGGATGAATATCTTGACGAGCAACAATACCAATACTGGTGTGTCCTGTAGACAGGGGAATTATCCAAACCCAATAACCTTTACCACATAAATGATTGGTAGAATAATAACGATTTCTATGGGGAACCCGATCATGCCATTTTTCTTCATCATTCGGCACAAAATCACTCACATCAAGACGGCCCTCAACCCGAAACCAAACCGCATTAAATAGTTTACTATTGGGTTTAGTTAAACCCAGTTTCTTTTGTAGAAAACGACGGCGGCCCATAGCATCAATCACCCAACGGCCTTGAATACGATTGGTAATTTTCTGCTCTCCTAATCCTTGGGTATAAACAATTTTATGATCTTGTTGTAACCCCCTGGCGAGAACAATTTCATTAACCAAACAATTCTCTAATAAATTGACTCCGGCTTCCACATTAAACTGACGTAAATCATTTTCAAATTTACCCCGATCAATTTGATAAGAATTAGGAAGATGAAACGCTGAAAGTCCCAGTTCAGGTCTTTTATGAAACTGAGTTTCTTGATTATTAAAAAAATAACGTAAACCCAGTTTAGTCAAATGTTGCTCTTCAAAATAATCCCTTAATTGTAGAGTATTGGCTAAATAAAATGCCCCCACTTCTACCGTTGATTCTCCTACTTTAAAACCTGCTTCCGGTAAAGGACGGGCCATTCTATCAATGACAACAACTTTCAGTTCTGGTATTTGTAATTTTAATTGACGTGCTAAGGTTAAACCAGCCAAACCTCCACCACAAATGACCACATCATAAACGTCTTCTTCACTGGACGTTGGTTGAGAGAGTAAAGCCATTAATTCTTGCTTATTTTCCTTCAACATTGCCAGTAATTCAGGGGTGATTACCCCTTGGGGCGCACGATAACGTAACTTATCATTTTCAACCCAAATTTTGATGTTTAAATGGTCGAGATGGGACAAAAGATCAACAGGTTTCATAGTTCTCCTTCTTCATAATCTTCATGATTTTCTGTAATAAAGGTTTGAGGATTTTCAACAACAGTTAACACCTCAATCATTTGGCTTAAACCAGTGATAGTAGGATACTCAAGAAAGTTTTGTAACGAGATTTCCACAGAGAAAATGTCTCGCAAACGAGAAATAACTTGAGTCGCTAGTAAAGAATGACCTCCTAATTCAAAGAAATTATCCTTGGTGCCAATACTGTTAATTCCTAACACTTCACTCCAAATTTGTGCGAGTTTGGCTTCTGTCGGACTATGAGGAGAAACAAATCCCGTTTCTAAATGGCGAGTGGTACTGTTAATAGTAGGTAAAGCCCGCCGATCTATTTTTCCATTAGGAGTTAAAGGAAGGGTATTCAGCAAGACAAACCCTTGGGGAATCATATAATTCGGTAGCTTTTCTTGGAGAAAGTCTCGCACTTGTGGCACTAATTTTTGAACCAATTTACCCTGTAGGGGATTATTAGTATACTCTGTCCAAGGTTTAGGCGGATTAGTCTGATTTTCCCCATAAGAAATGACCTTGAGACTATTAGCAGAAGGCATTAAACCATCACGACAGAACACCACATCAAAACACCCCTCTTGACTACTTTCCCACCAACTGAGATGGACATTGTAGCCTAAGTGTTCACCTAATTCCCATAAACTCTCTGGATTAATCCCTTCGGGAATAGACTCGGCTAAACGTTGGCCTAATTGTTTAACTGTCTCAACATTAGGCATCTTTTCGCACCATTTCCACAGTTGCAGTCCTTGTTGTAGCCGTTGATTCGGCACTCGTCGAATCCCTAAAAACTCTGGTTGTTCCTGCTTTAATTGCTGTTCTAAGTCCCTTAAGCATAAGTCATCTAATTGCCAATTTAACCAGTCAACGGTCTGCACTTCTACCGACTTTGAGAGATGGAGGGTGACATCATAACGGAATTGAACTAACTCATTTTGAGCGTAACCCCGTTTCGGTTCAATTTCCACCCAAGTAATTTGGGGAAATTGTTGTTGCAGGGTAAAGAAAAACTGGGGATCAATGACTAATTCTTCCTCTGAGGCAAGACTGTCAGTAATATTCTGTTGCCATTGCGTTACCGTCATGTTCTCATCCGCTTGATAGAACTGCACCGCAGCATGATAGGGTTCAAGTAACGGTAAACTCCGCACATCTCCCAAAAAGATTGACCCAGACTCTTTTATGGTAGCGATCGCTCCTTCTATTACCTGCAATAAATAATCCACACTGGGGAAATATTGAATCACCGAGTTTAACACCACCGTATCAAATTTACCTTGAGGAATCCCCTCAAAATTATCGGCGGTTCGTTGTCTGAGGTGAACGTTATCCAAACCCGCAACCGTTTGGCACACCTGTTCCACATATTCAACAGCAGATTGAGAATAATCCGTTGCCCAATATTCCTGACAAGATTGAGCCACCCGATAGACAAATAATCCCGTACCACAACCAATTTCTAAGACATTTTGCGGTGATAGAGCTAAAATCCGACTGACGGTACTTTCTACCCATACCCGCATTTCAGCAGCAGGAATGGCTTGTCGGGTGTAACTACTATTCCAACCAGAAATGTTAAACGTGGGGTCATCAGCGAAGTTTTTGGCTTGACTGTAAGCCTTTTCATAGAGGGTTTGCCAATCGCTGACATAATCACTTTGCCATTGTTCAACCTGTTGAGGCAAAGCTTGACTATCGATTCCAGGAACCAGATAAGCCACTAAACGTTTATCTTCTAGGTTGTCTTCGGTGGCAATGACAGCAGTGTCTTGTATTAACGGGTGTTGACTCAAAACCCCTTCAATTTCCCCTGTTTCAATGCGGAAACCCCGCACTTTAACTTGATGGTCAATGCGTCCCAAAAATTCGATCCGTCCATCCGGTAAATAACGAGCTAAATCTCCTGTTTTATATAATTTACTTTCTCCTGACTCCTGACTCCTGACTCCTGACTCCTCAAAAGAGATAAACCTTTCTGCTGTCAGTTGAGGACGGTTTAAATAGCCTCGCGCCACTCCTATTCCCCCAATATGTAACTCTCCTGGGACACCAATGGGAACGGGTTGTAGATGGGAATCTAGAATATACACTTGCACGTTAGAAATGGGGCGGCCAATGGTCACCTTGTCATCATCGGGGTAACATTGAGCGATCGTGGCACAGACACTGCCTTCCGTTGGTCCATAACCGTTGAAAAAGTTCCGTCCCACAGACCATTGTTTCACCAATTCGGGGGAACAAGCTTCACCAGCGACAATGATGGTTTTTAGGTGGGGTAATTCCCTTTTGGGCAAAACAGCGAGGGCCGAAGGGGGTAGGGTAATATGGGTGATGCGATGGGTTTCTAATTGAGAGATTAAAGGCTGTCCTGGCATCAAATCGTCTTTAGAACCCAGATATAAACTCGCTCCCGAACCCAAGGCCATGAGAATTTCAGACAAACAAGCATCAAAACTAAAAGAAGCGAATTGCAGCACACGACTGTTCGTTTCTAGTCCAAAGGTTTCAATTTGAGCGATCGCTAAATTATACAGTCCCTTATGTTCTACCATGACCCCTTTTGGTTGACCTGTCGAACCAGACGTATAAATGACATTAGCTAGATGGGTAGGTTTAACCTCAACCTGGGGATTATCTTGAGGGTTTTGAGCGACTTTTTCAGGGATATCCTCTAAAAATATGATCTGTGCCTGATGTTGAGGCAGTTTAGAGTTTAAAGAGGTTTGGGTTAATAGTAGGGAAACTTGAGCATCCTCTAACATGAAATTGAGACGCGCTTGAGGATATTCTGGATCGAGAGGGACATAAGCTCCCCCTGCTTTAAGGATGGCCAATAATCCAATGATCATTAAGAGCGATCGCTCCACACAGATCCCCACTAACGTATCAGCACTCACTCCTAAACTGATTAAATAATAAGCTAATTGATTGGCACGACTGTTTAATTGAGCATAAGTAAGTTGTTGCTCTTCAAACACAATTGCAACCCCATTGGGAGTCTGTTCTACCTGTTGCTCAAATAACTGATGAATACATTTGATGTCAGGATGAGCAAATTGAGTCTGATTCCAGTCTGTTAACAGTTGTTGACGTTCCGATGGAGTCAGTAAAGGTAGCGTCATCACTGATTGTTGAGGGTTGTCAGCGATCGCCTTTAATAACACCTGAAAATGACTCATTAAACGGGCGATGGTCTCAGCATCAAAAAGATCGCGGTTGTAGGAGCAAAAACCTGTCAATCCCTGGGGTACATCCCAGAAATACACTTCGAGATCAACGCGCACCGAATCAAGTGCTGAGGCCATATCTTCCACTGTAACCCCTGGTAACTCCCAAGGTGCGTCTGGTGCATTTTGGAGGGCAAAAACGATTTGCACTAAAGGATTACGATCTAAATGTCGTTCGATTTGCAACTCTTCGACTAACATCTCGAAGGGTAAATCTTGATTTTCGTAGGCATTTTGGGTCATTTCCCTTACCTGTGCCAGAAATTCCTCAAAAGTTGGTTCTTGGGATAAATCAAACCGTAACACCAGACTATTGACAAAAAAGCCAATTAATCCCTCAATTTCTGTCCGGTTACGATTGGCGATAGGTGAACCAATCACTAAATCTGTTTGTCCACTGTAGCGAGAGAGTAACACCGCAAAACCGGCTAACAGGGTCATAAACAGGGTACTTCCCGTTTGTTGACTGAGTTGTTTTAGTTGTTCCGTCAGTTCCGGATCAAGTTGCAGTTGCTCTGTCCCCCCTCGAAAACTCTGGATCGGGGGACGAGGGCGATCGCTCGGTAATTGGTGTAACAGAGGCACATCTTTTAACTGTTGTTTCCAGTAGCTTAATTGACGCGCTAATATCTCATCGGTTAACCATTGACGTTGCCAAATCGCAAAGTCAGCATATTGTATGGGGACAGGAGGTAAATCTGCTGTGGTTTCGGTGGAGAAACTACGATAATAGGCGGATAATTCCTTAATTAAAACTCCGAGTGACCAACCATCGGCCGCAATGTGGTGAATGGCTAATAACAGGACATATTCATCCGTTGCCACTTGCCAAAGTTTCACTCGTAACACCGAACCATTGGCCAGATCAAAGGGTTCAGAGGCTGCTTCTAGCAACATTCGTTCTAAGGTTGTTTCAGTCTCATTGAGATGCTGCAGTTTAACCACGGGCAAAGTAAACCGATAGTCTGAAGCGATCGCCTGAATGGGTTTATTCTCTTTGAGCTTAAATTGAGTGCGTAGGGGTTCATGACGTTCTACGAGAGCTTGAAACGCTTGTTCTAGGGCTTTTACATCCAGATTTCCTCGCAAACGCAACGTTAAATCAATGGTATATGCTCCACTGTCCCCTTCCAATTGATTAACAAACCAGAGTCGTTCTTGGGCCCAGGATAAGGGAATCTCAGCATCTCGGTTAGCTGGTACAATGGGAGGCAATTTTAAGCGTGAACCCGTTTCTAATTCATGGGCGATCGCTTCACCTAATTGAGCAATGGTGGGAAAGTCAAAAATATACCGTAACGGGAGGGAAATATTGAAGCTTTCCTGAGTGCGAGAGATAATCTGGGTGGCTAAAAGGGAATGGCCTCCCAATTCAAAGAAATTATCATCTATCCCAATGGGTTCTAATTTCAGCACTTGGGACCAAATAAGAGCCAGTTTTCTTTCAATTTCGTTACGGGGTTCGATGCAGTTCTTTCCTTGTTGTAATTTTGGAGTGGGTAAAGCACGACGATCAATTTTCCCGTTTGGTGTTAAGGGAAAACGCTCTAATACTACAAAATTAGAGGGGATCATATAATCAGGTAAACGTTTTTTGAGATTAACCCTTAAAGATTGAACTAAATTTTCCGATTTAGATTGATTAAATAATCTTTGATAGAAGGGAATTTGACGGAAGTTTTGTTTGTAGTGATAAGAAACATAGTCAAATTCAATCATTTCTCCACTCTTTTTCAGCAAATGTCCTTTAATTGCATAATCTGGGTTCAGATTATTGTCGCAAAGAGTCCTGGAACAAACAGCTTGAATTTTATCTCCACAGTTCACTTCAATTCCTAGTTCAAATATAGGAAAATAAACGGGAAGCCAACAACAAGCTTCTTCTAAAATGTCTATTTCTTCTCCTACAATGGTATGTAAATTTAACCAAACTAAAAAGCCATCCATGCGCCCATTTTTTTCAATTTCTAAAGTAACTTCATGGGAGAATTCTGGCTCAATATATTCATTAAATTGCAAGTCTTCTAACATTCCCACCGTTGATAAAACATTGCCTTGGGGAAAGTTTTTAATACAAACCCTTAAGTCGAAAGAATAACCCACTTCCTCAAAGATTTTCTGGGTGTAATATGCAGGAATTTCAGAGAATTTAGGGTTATGTAAAATTTCATCAGGAAGGGTGACAACCGCCATTTTAGTAATACTTCTTTCAGGAATCATTAAACCATCCGGTTTAAGAAATCTGCGAGCATTATTAATAATTACGGCGGCTCCTTCAGAGCCAGAAATTGCACCAACAAGTGCCGAGACACAGACATCAGCTAGTTCTGGTAATTCAACTGAAGTCGCATCACCATGAATCACTGTAATTTTCTCGGTTAACCCTAACTTTTCCAGACAATCTTTTGCTTGCTCAGAAGTCTTTTTATCTATTTCAATGGCATAAACTTTTTTCGCTCCTGCTTCAAGACAAAATCTGGATAAAACTGCATCTTTACCAGTCCCAATTTCAACCACTATTTTATCTTTAACCAATCGATTAATCGCAACGGTATAACTATGTCTCCGTCGAGGGTCATTGGTCATGACGCGATATAGTAATTCATCATAAACATAGAATTCTGCGATAGATGGCCATAATTCTATTTTCTCGGTGGATAAATTAGCTGGTTGCTTGGATAATTGGATTTTTTCTGGTTTCGGTACAATATAAGCGACTAAACGTTTATCATTTGTTTCGTACTCTGTAATGTCAACAATAGCTTGTTGGACTTCAGGTAACTTAGATAAAGTTGCTTCTATTTCTCCTAATTCAATACGGAAACCTCGCACCTTAACTTGATGATCAATGCGTCCGATATATTCAATATTGCCATCAGGTAAATAACGGACTAAATCTCCTGTTTTATAAAGTTTTGAACCCTCCTCAAAGGGATTAAAAATAAATTTCTCGTTGGTTAACTCCGAACGATTCAAATAACCCCGTGCTAACCCGGCTCCTCCAATATGCAATTCTCCTGTAACCCCGATGGGAACGGGTTGTAAATAAGTATCTAAAATGTAGATTTGAACATTATTAATCGGTTTGCCAATGGTGATTTTTTCTTGATTTTCGCTGCAAGGGGCAACCGTTGCACAAACACTCCCTTCTGTGGGCCCATAAGCATTAAAAAAGTTTCTGCCCACTGACCATTTTTTGGCTAATTCAGGGGGACAAGCTTCTCCACCTACTATAATTGTCTTTAACGCTGGTAATTCCTCTTCTGACATTACAGCTAAGGCCGAAGGAGGTAAGGTTATTTGAGTAATGCTATACTCTTTTAGTCGCTCAATTAAAGGCGCACCAGGGGCTAAATTCTCTTTTGAGTCTAAATACAGGGTTGCTCCGACTCCGACTGTCATGATAATTTCCCAAATACAAGCGTCAAAACTCAAGGAAGCAAATTGCAGAATCCGATCAGTGTTCGATAATTTAAAGGTTTTTATCTGTGCTTGGCTAAGATTATATAATCCCCCATGTTCAACCATCACCCCTTTAGGCTTACCTGTAGAACCTGATGTATAAATGAGATAGGCTAAGTCGTTGGACGTAACCCTCTCATCAAGATTATCTGAGGGTTGTTTTCCTAATTTTTCTTGTATTTCCTCGAAACAAATTAGGGAAGCTTGAGTGGTGGGGAGTTTCTCTCTGACTGTTTCTTGAGTTAATAAGATTGATAGTTGCGCGTCTTCAATCATGTAACTGAGACGTTCTGGGGGATAATCGGGATCAAGGGGTAAATAAGCTCCTCCTGCTTTGAGAATACCTAATAATCCGATCATCATTTCTAAGGAACGTTGCACACATAACCCCACGATTTGCCCTTTGACAACGCCTTGCGATCGCAAATAAGATCCCAACTGATTCCCACGACGGTTTAATTCCTTGTAAGTGAGTTGTTCCCCTTCAAACACCACTGCTACTGCATCAGGAGAACGCAATACCTGTTCTTCAAATAACTGATGAATACAAAGCGTATCAGGATACTCAACTTGGGTTTGATTCCAATCTACTAATAACTGCTTTTCTTCAACGGGAGTCAATAAAGGTAACTGATTAACGTTTTCTTGAGGATTAGTAACGATTCCTTCTATTAACGTCACAAAATGTCCGGCCATGCGCTCAATGGTGCTGCCATCAAACAGATCGGTGTTATATTCAAAAACCCCCACCAGTCCGGTTTCGCTGTGTTGTAGAGCTAAGGTTAAATCAAATTTAGCGGTGGTATTTTCAAACGATACATCGCTAATCACTAAGTCAGGTAACTCGATGTTAGATTCAGAGAGATTATGCAGGATAAAAGCTACTTGAAAGAGAGGATTATGGCTTAAATTCCGTTCTGGTTGCAATGCTTCAACTAACATCTCAAAGGGTAAGTCTTGATGAGCATACGCATCCATCGCTGTAGTGCGTACTTGCTCTAATAAGGCTGTAAAGCTAGGATTCCCTGCTAAATTTGTCCGTAACACCAAGGTATTAGCAAAAAAGCCGATTAATCCTTCTAATTCACTCTGATTACGGTTGGCAATGGGAGTCCCAACTAAAATGTCCGTTTCCCCTGTATAACGGGATAATAAGACATCAAACGCTGCTAACAGGGTCATAAATAAAGTCACCCCCTGTTGCTGACTCAAATTGATTAATCCTTGAGTCACTTTTGGGGAAAGGGTAAACTGTTCATAAGCTCCCACAAATGTCTGCATTGCCGGTCGAGGGCGATCAGTTGGCAGCGATAATAAAGCTGGCGCATCAGCTAACTGTTTTTGCCAGTAATTTAACTGATTTTCTAACACTTCCCCCTGTAACCACTGTTTTTGCCAGAGAGCAAAGTCGGTATATTGAATAGGTAACGGTGCTAAATTTGAGGCTTCATTTTGGCTATGAGTTTTGTATAAGCTGGTTAATTCACGGATAAACACTTCCATTGACCAACCATCACTAATAATATGGTGCATACAAACCCATAAAACCTCTTCTGTCTCCGATAACACCAATAAGGTTGCTCTGAATAAGGAATCATTAGCCAAATTAAAGGGTTTTTGACTTTCCTTGTTAACAAATTCCCTAATACTCTGTTGCTGTTCATCAGCAGACTGGTTACGCCAATCTAAGATAGCAACGGTGTGAGTGGGTTCAGGATGAATAACGAGGGTAGGTTGTCCATTGATATTGAGGAAATTGGTGCGTAACGATTCATGACGCTGACAAATTGCGCTTAAACTTGCTTCTAAAGCTTTTTGATCGAGTTTTCCCTGGAAACGCAACGCCAAAGGAATATTGTATAAGGCACTATTGGGCTGTAATTGATCCAAAAACCAAAGACGGGTTTGTGCAAAAGAGGGGACTAACTCAGATTCTTCGGTTCTGGGTAAAATTTCGGGAATAATTGACGTTATGGCTTGTTGTTGGAGTTGGCTAATCACAGCAGCCAGTTCGGCTACTGTGGCCGCCCCAAATACGCTTCGCAAGGGCATTTCCACCTTAAATAAACCACGAATACGAGACACTAATTGCGTGGCCAGTAAAGAATGTCCCCCTAGTTCAAAGAAATTATCATGAATCCCCACTTGTTCGACTTTGAGAATCTCTGTCCAAATCTGGGTTAAAATTTCTTCGATGGGGTTGCGCGGAGGGACATAGTTATCTCTGCGATCGCTATATAAGTCCGGTGCCGGTAACGCGCGACGATCAACTTTACGATTCGGTGTTAAGGGCAAAGCTTCCAGAAAAACAAAGGCTTGAGGCACCATATACAAGGGTAATTGATTAGAAAGATACTGACGCAAATCACTAATCAGAGGTACTCGCTCATCATGAGCTACTACATAGGCTACGAGATACTTATCCCCTGGAGTATCTTCCCGAATGATGACACAAGAAGTCTGAATCTCAGGATTTTGATTGAGAATAGCCTCAATTTCCCCTAATTCAATACGGAATCCTCGGATCTTCACCTGATTATCAATACGCCCAAAACACTCAATACTACCATCGGGCAAATAACAGGCCACATCTCCAGTTTTATATAGTCTTGATCCCCCCTGATCAAACGGATTATCAATGAATTTTTCAGCCGTTAACTGAGGACGATGCAGATATCCTCGCGCTAAACGAGTTCCGCATAGATGCAATTCTCCTCTGACTCCGACGGGAACGGGTTGCAGATTAGTATCGAGGATATACGCTTTTGTATTGGCGATGGGACGACCAATCAGCACAGAATTGATGGTTTCTGCTTCATTATCGAGCAAATCATGAACAATGGCCGTAACAGAAGCTTCTGTTGGTCCATATACATTGATACAATTAACTCGTTTTCCTACCCATTTTTTCCAAATGGTCACAGTTTCTGGGATGACAGCATCTCCTCCCACTGCTGCAACTCGCAAACTCATGGGAACGGTTGCCATCCCTTGAGAAACTGCCACGGCCCACTCGTGCCAATAAGCCGGGGTAATATTGATCACAGTAATAGCTTGAGATTCGATAAAATCGGCGAAGTCTGTCAAGGTGGCAAACATTTGCACCGGTCTTAAAACGACGGTTCCCCCTGTCAGCCAAGTGGGGAAAATTTCTTCGGCGGCCACATCAAAGCTAAAGGAAGCAAACTGTAAAACCCTATCCCTACTGCTTAGTCCAAACACCTCACTAATAGCCCAACTATGGCTAACTAAGGCTTCATGAGCTAACATGACCCCTTTGGGTTTGCCGGTTGAACCGGAGGTGTAGAGAAGACAAGCTAGATTTTCTGGTTTGACTTGACTGACTGGATTGTCTCTTTTTTGAGTTTTGAGGGTTTCAGAGATTTGATCAACACAAATGACCGTTAATCCTTCTATGGGTAAGGTATTCTCTAAACTGGTTTGGGTAATTAATAGGTTAAATTGAGAATCTTGGGCGATATAAGCTAAGCGTTTCGCAGGATAATCGGGATCTAAAGGAACATAAGCCCCTCCTGCTTTTAAAACCGCTAATAAAGCGACAATCATGGACAGCGATCGCTCTAAATATAGCCCCACAAACACCTCTGAACCCACCCCTAATTCCTGTAAATAATGGGCTAATTGATTAGCTTGTTGATTAAGCTGTTGATAGGTTAAAGATTGCCCTTCAAAACACACTGCCACTGCATCAGGGGTTCGTTTAACTTGGTCTTCAAATAAATGATGCACACATTGTTCTACTGGGTAGTCGCTTTCGGTGTGATTCCATTGCTTTAATATCTGTTCTTGTTCTAGAGTTGTTAATAAGGGTAATTCCCCGATTTTTTGCTCAGCATTGGCTACAATTGCCTCTAATAAGCTGATTAAATGGCCGGTCATCCGCTCAATTGTAGGACTTTCAAATAAGTCTGTATTATACTCCCACGCACCTACTAAACCGGTTGAGGTATTTTCCATCCCCAAGGTTAGATCAAATTTCGCCACCGTACTTTCTGTTGATAAAGTGCTTGTAGTTAATCCTGACAATGCTATCTCAGATAAGGGTTCATTTTGCAGCAGAAAATCCACTTGAAATAAGGGGGCGTGACTTAAATCTCGTTCCGGTTGCAAGGCTTCAACTAACATCTCAAAGGGTAAGTCCTGATGAGCATAAGCATCGATGGCAGTTTCCCTTACGCGACTGAGGAGGTCGTTAAAGCTAGGATTCCCCGATAAATCAGTTCTTAAGACTAATGTATTGACAAAAAAGCCGATTAATCCTTCAATTTGACTATGATTGCGGTTATTAATCGGTGTCCCTACTAAGATGTCTTCTTGTTCGCTATAACGGTAAAGTAAGGTTTTAAAGGCTGCTAATAGGGTCATAAATAGGGTAACACCTTGTTTACGACTCAATTCAATTAATTTTTCGGTAATTTCTGAGGATAACTCAAATTTATAATGAGAACCGGCAAAACTCTGTTTTGCTGGCCGAGGTTTATCGGTGGGTAAAGCCAATAAAGCAGGAGAACCGGCTAATTTATGTTGCCAATATTGCAATTGATGGTTTAATCTTTCTCCTTGTAACCATTCCCTTTGCCACAGAGTAAAGTCTCCATATTGAATGGGTAAAGGCTTGAGTTGAGGGGTTATGTCTTGCGTATAATTATTATACAGTTCCCTCAATTCTTCTAATAATATTCCTACTGACCAACCATCACTAATAATGTGGTGCATACATAAAAGTAAGACCTGTTCTCTGTCAGATAAAAGGAGAAGAGTGCCACGAATTAAAGGGTCTTGTTCTAAATCAAAGGGGGTTATTGCGTCTTTTTGAGCTAATTCTTGAGCTAATTCTTGGGCGTTTTCTTGTCCCTGTAAATCTATCACGGACATTTCCCAAGTCATTTTATCTTTAACTACTTGATGAGCGACTTCTTCAATAGTAATAAAGTTAGTACGCAGAATTTCATGGCGATCTATAATTTGTTTTAAGCTTTTTTCTAAAGCATTTTTGTTTAATTCTCCAACTAATTTCAAGGCAAGAGGAATATTATAAAAAGGGCTATTGGGTTCAAATTTATCTAAAAACCAGAGTCGTGTTTGAGCAAAAGATAAGGGTAAGTTTGTTGTTTTATTTCTGACTAATATGGGTTGTTCTTGCCAAGTCAATCCTTCTTGTTTTAAATGTTTAATAACTTGTCCTAATTCATCTATAGTTGAGGCAGAAAATAAAGCTTTCAAGGGCAATTCTACTTTAAATAATTGTCGAAGATTAGCCACTAATTGAGTCGCGAGTAAAGAATGTCCGCCTAATTCAAAAAAGTCATCTTTTATTCCTATTTGTTTACGATTAAGAATTTGTCCCCAACTCTGCACTAACATCTCTTCTATAGGGTTACGAGGTGCTATGATTTCTTTTAAGTTATCATTATCAAAATTGGGGGCAGGTAAAGCACGACGATCAACTTTTCCACTGGGAGTTAAGGGGAATATTTCTAACAGAATAAAGAAACTGGGTATCATATATTCTGGCAATTTTGCCTTTAAATATTGACGGAGTTCTGAGGGACTGGGTTGAGGTTCATTCTTGGGTATAATATAAGCAACTAAACTTTTATTTTCTCTGTCATCTTCGTATAGATTAACCAAAGCTGTTTTAACATTAGGATGATGACCTAATACGGTTTCAATTTCCCCTAATTCAATACGGAAACCTCGCAGCTTAATCTGATTATCAATCCTTCCTAAATATTCAATATTACCATCGGGTGAATAACGAACTAAATCCCCTGTCTTATATAATTTATTACCTCCTGCGGACTGACTCCTGTGCGATAGCGCATGGTAGTAGTGAGGAACTCCTGACTCCTCAAAAGGATTAGCAACAAATTTCTCATTCGTTAATTCGGGACGGTTTAAATAACCTCTAGCTAACCCCACACCACCAATATGTAATTCTCCTGGTACACCAACAGGAACCGGATTTAAAAAGGGATCAAGAATATATGTTTTAATATTATTAATCGGTCGGCCAATACTAACATTAGTTATGTCTGGGTCAGTAAAGTCATATTGAGTCGCTATAATAGTACCTTCTGTTGGTCCATAAGTATTTAATAGTTGAGGAAGAGGGGAATGGTTAGCTGTAATTTTATGCCATTGTTTGACTTTAGATAATTGAAGAGCTTCTCCTCCCACTATAATTAATCTAATATCTTGAATAACTTCAAGTGCATCAAGAGTTAAATCAGAGACTAATTGATGCCAATAGGCAGTAGTAAGAATTAAAATTGTTAATTGCCATGCTTGACAACACTGCCAAAAATCTTCGCTAGAACGTAACATTTGATCGGTTCGCAACACTAAAGTTGCACCAGATGAAAGACTACAAAATATTTCTTCAACCGAAGCATCAAAACAGATAGATGAAAATTGTAAAATACTATCATCTGAAGTTAGTCTATAATCTTCAATAGCAGCTAGCACAAAATTGACTATTGAGCAATGTTCAATCATCACTCCTTTGGGTTTGCCTGTGGAACCAGAGGTATAAATAAGGTAAGCTAAATGATGAGGCTCAATGTTAGTGACAGGATTAATCGTTTTTTCTGTTGCGATGGTGTCCCAGTTGCGATCTAAACAGATTGTTGTTCCTTGATAAGCTGATAATATCTCTAACTGTTGCGCTTGAGTTAATAAAATATTGAGTTGGGTATCTTCAAAAATATAGTCCAGTCGCTCTTGAGGATAATTAACATCCAAGGGGACATAAGCTGCTCCTGCTTTGAGTATCCCCAATATTCCGACAATCATCTCTAGGGAACGTTCGAGCAAAACTCCCACCAATTGGCCATTATTTACCCCCAAACCCTGCAAATAATGAGCTAATTGATTTGCCCGACAGTTTAACTCTTGATATGTTAAGGATTCATTTTCTAGTTTAACAGCGATCGCATTAGGATTGTTTTCTACCTGTTGTTCAAATAATTGATGCAAACATAGATCACGAGGATAGTTAACTTGAGTTTGATTCCAATCAATCAAGAGTTGCTGTTGTTCTCTTTCTGTTAATAAAGGTAATTGATTAATAGACTGATTTGGATTAGTAATAATTCCTTCTAATAACTGTATAAAATGACCTGATAATCTTTCAATGGTGCTATGATCAAATAAGTCTGTATTGTATTCCCAAGCGCCTCTTATTCCTGATTTTGTTTGCACTAGGGATAAGAGAAGATCAAACTTAGCTGTATTATTTTCTATTGTCTGATGAGTTACTTTAACGCCTTCTAATGCTATCTCGCTTCGGGTATCATTGTCTAACCCAAACATCACTTGAAATAGGGGAGTATAACTCAGATTTCTTTCTGGTTGCAAGGTTTCAACTAACTTTTCAAAGGGTAAATCTTCATAAGCATAAGCTTCTAATGCTTTCTCTTTGACCCGATTTAATAACTCATAAAAACTGAGATTTCCTTGCAAATCAGTTCTTAAAGCCAAAGTATTCACAAAAAAGCCGATTAATCCCTCTAATTCAGAGCGTTTACGGTTAGCGGTTGGGGTTCCCACCACAATATCGGTTTGTCCAGTGTAGCGATACAGTAAGATATTAAAGGCAGTCAATAAGGTCATAAACAGGGTTGCGCCTTGTTTATGCGACAGTTGTTTTATCCCTTCACTTAATTGTGAGGACAGGACAAATGTTTGATGACTACCGATAAAACGTTGTTCGGGGGGACGAGGATAGTCTGTGGGTAAGGATAATAATTCTGGGGCGTTTTCTAGTTGTTTTTGCCAATAATTCAGTTGAGTTTGCAGAATATCCCCTTCTAACCATTCTCTTTGCCATAAGGCAAAATCCCCGTATTGTATGGGTAAATCGTTTAATGGGGACTGTAACCCTTGATTATAAGCATTATATAGGGTTGTTAATTCTTGGGTAAATACCCCCATTGACCACTCATCGGAGACGATATGATGTAGACAAATTAGTAAGTAGTATTCTGTTTCTGATTGTTCTACTAATGTAACCCGAATTAAGGGGTCGTTGGCTAAGTCAAAGGGTCGAAAACTTTCCTTTTGTAACCATTCATTTATGTTTTTTTCTTCATTATTATTGATTATTTCCTGTTCTTTGATAATGGTTAATTTCCAAGAACTTTCGGGATGAATAATTTGAAAAGGTTCACCCTCAATTATCCTAAAGTTGGTACGTAAAGCTTCGTGACGATTAATAATTGCTTCTAAGCTTTTTTCTAATGCTTCTATATTCAGATTTCCTTCTAGATGTAAGACTAGAGGAATATTATAAAAGCCACTGTTTGATTCTAATTGAGCTAAGAACCATAACCGTTGTTGAGCATAAGATAGGGGTAATTGTTCGTAATTCATTTTCTTCTCCGGGGTAAAATGGGTGGAACGATGGGGGCTGAGTTTTGTTGTTGTAACTGTTCGATTGATTGGGCTAATTCATTAACTGTTGGTGCGACGAACAAATCCCGCAAGGGGATTTCAATATTAAAAGTGTCTCGAATGCGTGCAACTAATTGAGTGACGAGTAAGGAATGTCCTCCTAGTTCAAAGAAATTATCATTAATGCCTACTTTTTCTACTTGGAGAATTTGTGACCAAATATTGGTCAGCTTTTCTTCAATAGGAGTCCGAGGTGCAACATATTTATCTTCATTGTGGAATTCTGGTGCAGGTAAAGCACGACGGTCAATTTTCCCGTTAGCAGTTAAGGGTAAGGTTTCAAGGATGACGAAACCATTGGGAACCATATAATCGGGTAACTTAGCTTTGAGAAATTGCCGTATTTCCTCAATTGTGACCGAGGCTGCTGCCTCCTGCCTTTCAACTCCTGCCTCCTTCAAGGTGATGTCTGGTTGTGGAACGAGATAAGCGACTAAGCGTTTGTCTCCTGGTGTATCTTCTCTCACTAACACCACTGTCTCCCAAACTTGGGGATGAGAAGCCAATAAAGCCTCAATTTCTCCTAATTCAATCCGAAAACCCCGAATCTTAACTTGATGGTCGATGCGTCCTAAATACTCTAACTCTCCATTGGGCAAATAACGAGCTAAATCTCCCGTTTTATATAATTTATTCCCTCCTGCCTTCTGCCTCCTGCCTTCTGCCTCCTGCCTCCTGACTCCTGACTCCTGACTCCTGACTCCTGCCTCCTGCCTCCTGCCTCCTGCCTCCTCAAAAGGACTAGAAATAAACCTTTCTGCTGTCAGTTCCTCCCTGTTAAGATAACCTCTGGTTACTCCTGCACCTCCGACATACATTTCTCCTGGAATACCAATGGGAACAGGTTGTAAATAGGAATCGAGTAAATAGATTTGTAAGTCGGGGATAGGACGACCAATCACACTAGCACTACTATTGAGATCGGCTAGACTTAAGGGGCGATAGGTAACATGGACAGTCGTTTCTGTAATGCCGTACATATTCACTAACTGAGGGAATTTATCGCCGTGTCGTTGGAACCAAGGCTGCAAACTGTTGATTTCTAAAGCTTCTCCCCCAAAAATTACCAAACGTAAGCCTAAATCTGCTAAATCTGCCTTTGTTTCTTCCACTTGAATTAATTGGCGAAAAGCTGAGGGGGTTTGATTAAGAATCGTGACTTTTTCTTGACATAACAAGTTATAAAACTCTTCTGGGGAACGAGTCACTAAATAAGGCACGATTACTAAGCGTCCCCCATAGAGTAAAGCACCCCATATTTCCCAGACAGTAAAGTCGAAAGCGTAAGAATGGAATAAGGTCCAGATATCTTGAGAACTGAAGTGATACCAGTCTTCTGTTGCTGCAAATAAACGGACGACATTCGCGTGATTAACTAAAACTCCTTTAGGTTTACCTGTAGAACCAGAAGTATAGATAATATAGCCTAAATGAGAAGGGGATACATTCTGTTGTGGGTTTTCGTTGCTATATTGAGAAATTTCTTCCCATTGTTTATCTAAACAGATAAGCTGTGCTTGATTTTGGGGTAAAGACTCCAGTAAGGTTTCTTGAGTTAATAAAACCCTAACTTGAGAGTCTTCTAACATGAACTTTAAACGTTCAGTGGGATAGTTTGGGTCAAGAGGAACATAAGCACCTCCTGCTTTAAGAATCCCTAGTATTCCTATCACCATCTCTAAAGAACGTTCAACACATAAACCGACTAACGTATCGGGTGTAATCTGATAGTTTTGTAGTAAAAAGTGGGCAAGTTGATTAGCTTTTTGGTTTAATTGTTCATAAGTTAATTGTTGATTTTCAAAGACCAAAGCTACCGCGTTAGGAGTTCGTTTTACTTGTTCTTCAAATAATTGATGAATACACTTATCTTGGGGATAATCGGTTTGAGTATTATTCCAATCAACTAATAATTGTTTCTCTTCCCATGCTGTTAATAAAGGCAATTGAGTAATCGGAGTGTCGAGAT
>JASJDD010000034.1 GCA_030065735.1 Crocosphaera sp. | reverse complement strand
GCTATGATCTCGGTATAGGTTTGCTGACCATTTAATCGCCATCCTTGTAAAGAAGTGGCATCATAGGGATCGTAGATATAGTATTCTCTTGTTTTAAAAATTTGCTCATAAAGGTTTTTTTTGTCTGTTTTATCAATATTAGCTGTAGAATCAGACATTAATTCCACAATCACATCAGGATAACGCCCATTTTCTTGCCAAACAATCCAAGCTTTGCGATCTCTAGTCCCATCGACATTAAGCGTCACAAAAAAATCAGGCCCCCGAAAATCTCGATTCATCCGTTGGGTAGCACTATAATAAACAAACATATTGCCCCCTGCAAAAAAGTCCTGACGAGGCAAAAATGCTTGATAAACAGAGTCAATTAACACATTCATGGCAATGCGGTGGCGGTTGGTTTCCAAGGGTTCTCCGTCATCATAAATCAGTTCATCTTTAGGTAAATTAAGGTAAGGAGCAAAAGTTTTCATACAAAGATTATGATTCGATTCTATAATCATTTTAGCGAAGAACAAATCAAAAGTTCTATACCAACAATTAGATTGTTAATAATTCCTTACTCAAAGTAAAAAATCACATGAAAATTTTAATTGTTGAAGATGAAATGGAAATTGCAAAAATCATCCAAACCACTTTAGAAAGAGAATCTTTTGATTGTCTGGTGGCTTATGATGGGTTAACCGCTTTAGATTTATTCCAACAACAAGAACCCGACCTAATTATTTTGGACTTAATGTTACCGAAATTAGACGGTTTAGAAGTTTGTACCCGTATTCGCCAAAAATTAACCGCAAAAGACCCTTATATCTTAATGTTAACAGCAAAAGGAGAAGAAATAGATCGGGTGATTGGCCTATCAACTGGGGCTGATGATTACTTAGTTAAACCCTTTAGTCCCCTTGAATTAGTTGCTCGAGTTCGTGCTTTATTAAGACGGAGTTTAAGACAGGTCGGAACCCAAAATAATGTTTATGAAACCCCTCATTTTCTTGTTGATTTAGAGCAACATTCCGCTATTAAAAAGTTAGAGGATAATACCGAAGAAACTTTAGACTTAACCACTTTAGAATTTAACTTATTATCAACCTTTATGAGTTATCCCGGAAGAGTCTGGAGTCGAACCCAACTCATCGATAAGTTATGGGGAAATGACTTTTTTGGAGATGAAAGAGTTGTGGATACTCATGTCAGAAGACTACGTAAAAAAATTGAACCTGATACAGCAAACCCCACCTTTATCAAAACCGTTGTCGGGGTGGGATATAAATTTGAAGATGAAACGTCAAGTTAGACAAAAGCACCAATATTTCCCACAAATGTTAAGATATCTCAAAGATTCCTAATAGTCTCTTGATATCTTTTCGTTTTATTTAGTCATATCATGTTAAAATCCCATCTTTTTGGCCTTAATTTACCTAGTATGATTGCTATCTCTTGTCTTCTAGGGATGAGTGCATCACAATCGGTATCTGCCCAAATTTTAGCCCAGGAAACCCCCTCAGAAGAGATGGAAATACCTGCGGATGATCCCTCTGACCCCAGCAACCTTCGTCCTCTGACTCAAGCAGATAGTCTTTTGAGTTTACAAGGGGGAGAAAAATTAATGAATGAAGCCACCGAAGCTATCAATCAAGAAAATTATGACCTGGCTGTTACTAAGTTACAACAAGCCCGTAAAGTGTTTAACCAATTATCTAATTTTTATCTACAACTGGCCAATAGCTTCTCTGGTATTGATACCAAAGTTTATGATTCCCAAAGAGAAAGCGCGTTGAAAACAGGACAAATGAGAGATGCTGCTACTTATCAGTTAGCTTTGGTACATCGGGCCCAAAATCAACCTGAATTAGCCGTCCCTCTGCTGGTTCAAATCATCCGTTCCCAAAACCCAACCACAGATTTAGGTAAGAAATCTTATCAACAATTATACGAGTTAGGTTTTGTGGATATTCCCTTTGCAGATGAAGCCCAAGCAGCCACATCTAATTAACAGCTAATACCAAATCCGGTTCCGGGACCCATCTTATCTTCTAGAAGAGGCAGGAGGCATAAGGCAGAAGGGTTTTCAAGCTTTAAGCTATCAATTTTAAAAGGGGGTATCTAAATCGGATTTGGTATTACTTTGAACACACCCCATCTAAATCACAGATTATAGATGGGGACTGCGCGAAACGATTTTGTTCAAAATTTCTAAGGTTTGTTGTCCCGTTTTTTCCCAACTAAATTTTTTTGCCTGTTGTAAACCCAGGGTTTTTAACTGCGATCGCATCTCATCGTCTGTGGCAATTTTTTCCATTGCTGCTGTTATCTCTTCTACATGATAAGGGTTAACTAATAAGGCTGCTTCTCCTGCAACTTCGGGTAAGGAAGATAGATTAGAAGTAATAACAGGAGTGCCACATCCCATTGCTTCTAAAACAGGAAACCCAAACCCTTCCCATAAGGAAGGAAATACTAAAGCTAATGCTTGATTTAATAATATAGGTAACTGTTCATACTCAACATAATCAAGGATTTTTAGTTGTTTTTCAATGCCTAGTTCTTGTGCTTGTTGTATTAATTTCGGCGTATAACGTTTATCCGTTGGTCCGGCTAACCAGAGTTGATAATTTTTGTTGTTTTTTAAGTTAGCAAATGCTTCTACAATACGGTTAACATTTTTATGGGGATCATGACGACCTAAATAGATAAAATAGGGGATAGCTATCGGTTCTTCTTTTAAGTCTAACGGTTTAAAATGTTGTTGATCATAAGCGAGTAAAATAGGGGTTATTTTCTGAGAAGGTATATTAAAAAAGTCACAAATATCTTGAGCAGTTGCTTGGGAATTACAGATAATATGTTTAGCTTGTTTAAGAACTTGGGGAATATAATATTTAAAATAAGGGGTTAAGGGAGATGTTTTTTTGGGAAAGCGTAAAGGAATGAGATCATGTACCATTACCACAGAACGACATTTCGTGTATAAAGGTGCTTCAGGAACAGGAGAAAATAATAAATCTGCTTGTAATTTATGATAAATTGTAGGTAGTTTAAACTGTGTCCAAAGTAAGCGGTTTAAGTGTCCTTTTGTTCCTTGTTCTGGGGTTAAATTATTGGGGACTAAATAAGTATTAAAATCTTGATATTGTTGGGACGCTAATAAGGTGGGTTGTAAAGACTTTAAATAAGGAAAAACATTGTTAGCATAAACTGTTATTCCTGTTGGTTTTGATAACAGTAAAGATAAATTAATCAATAATTTTGATTGATGATTCATGAGTTAATATGAATAGTTTAATATTAATTATAGATTAAGGAACTTAAAAATAATTGGCGATAAATTCAACAGATATTTTTCAAAGATTTATATACATCTAAAGTTGCTTTTGCTGTTCGTTCCCAAGAAAATTTATTAGCTTGTTTTTTACCCTTATTAATCATCTCTTTTCTTAAGGTTGAATTATCTACTACTTTTAACATAATTTGTGCTAATTCATAATAGTTATTGGGGTCAATATATAATGCTGCATCTCCTGCAACTTCTGGTAAAGAAGAAGTATGAGAGGTAATAACAGGCGCACCTAATGTCATCGCTTCGAGTACCGGAAGACCAAACCCTTCATAAAAAGAAGGATAAATAAAGGCTTCTGCTTGACTATAAAAAACAGCCACTAATTCATCAGAAATATAGTCTAAATGTTGCATATCTTCTTTAAATTTAGATAATTCTATTTTATCTAAAATATCTTGATATTTCCAGCCTTTTTTGCCAATTAATATGAGTTGATGAGGAATTTTATAGTTTTGTTTTAAATATTCAAATGCTTTTATTAAGGTTAAAATGTTTTTTCTGGGTTCTAAGGTACTGACAAAAAGAAAATAGGGTTTATATAAATAATAATCAATGACATCACGATGATCAGATAATAGTTGACGGTTTAAATAGTTAGGAGAATAACGACTTGCTTGGGGGGTTACATAAATGATATTGGGGTCAATATTGAGTAATTCGACAATATCTTGTTTGGTATTTTCTGAAAAGGTTATGATAGCATCAGTCCAACTTAAACAACGTTTAATTCTTTCTAGATACCCTTTAACAATTTTTGTAGAATATTGTGGATATTTAACAAAAGTAAGATCATGTATGGTCATTATTTTTGCTGCTTCTTTATAAGGAAAAACATAATGATCTGTTCCTTGAATAATATTAGGGTTATCTAAGTATTTATCAAAATAAGGTAGAATAAAAGGAGAATATTTGGCTAATATATTGGCTAAACTAACAGGAATAGGTAAACAAGAAACTTGAAGATATTGACTCAATAAGTCTGGAGTAGATAAATTACGTTTTAACCAGTTTTTAACCGAAGGATGAAAATAAATATCTAAGCTAAAGTTTTCTGTTTCTTGTCGTTGATATAATGCGCTAATTAGATTTAATGTATAAACCCCAATACCTGTTAATTTTCCTCTGACGGGAGTTGCATCAATACAAACTTTAAACATCATTTTAAAGCATCATTTCTTGATAAATTTTATTCATAACACAAGCATAATTATCAATATTATGAAATTGTTGATAACTGTGCTGCATTTTTCTTATTTTATCCTGAATAGTGTCACTGTTAACAACTTTTCTTATGATCTCAAAAACTTGTTGAGACTCTTCCCAGTTAATAACTAATTCTGCTAAATTATGTTTTAATAATTCAGAGGCCATCCAAGTATTTTCAGTAACTAATGGAGTTTTTCCTGCCATAATAGACTCGGTGAATATTCCTGATGTCCTTCCTTCATACGCAGGATAATTATAGGGTAATAAAATAATCTGACTTACCCCCAACCAATGATAATATTCCTCTCTGCTTAAATAGTTTTGAACTAACGTTAATTCAACTCCATTTTTGACAGATGCTACCTGAGAAGTTTCTGCACAAACTAAGCGAATATCTTTAGTATTATCCCCTGAATAATGAGCTAAATTTTTAATAATTTCCCATCCTTTTTCTTCTCTAGGGGAACCCGGCCACCAACAAATAATTTTAGAAATATCTCTAGATTTTATGCTACAATGACTAATATCTGTATGAGGAATGGGCATCTCTATTACTGGTGTTTCAAAGTAGTTTGATAAAGATGTACATAAGCGATCGCTATCGGTTAAAAGTTTAAATCTTCCTGGTTTTACCTTCTTTTTGATTAAAAAATTAAGCAGTTTATAAATCCAACGAGTATTATCTTTATGAGTATCTAATCGATATAATAACCAAACGGATAAATTATCAGTAGGAACCCATAATAAAGCAAGATATAAAGCAAACAATTGTAAATGGATAAATCTTTCTAAAAAAATAATAGAAGAGGAGAAATCATTAATAACATTATAGTTTAGATAGTGAGCGATACTCTTGGCTAATTTTATACTTTCATTTATTCTAAAAAGTTTTATAACTAAATTTCCTTCTTTTTCTAGATTATTATTAGTTAAACTTTCATCCCAAATTCCAGGTAAGTTACCCACGTTATTATCAATAGGAACAATAACTTTATGTTGCCATCCTAATTTTTTAACTGCTTTACTAACGGATTGATGATAGGGAATGATATGTCCCTCACCTTCCATTAAATTAGGAATTAATGATACAAATATCGGTGATCGCTGCTTTCCCTCATCTTGACTCATATTAAAAATTAAATTTGCTATCTAACTTTTGTAGAGACATTTCATGAAACCTCTCTACATATTAATTAGTTTAACTGTATCTTGTAAACTATGAAAAATTTCAACTTTACGAGAATATTTAGCAATGTTTTGCAAAGTTTCTTCTCCTCTTCCAGTTAAGACTAAAATGGGTTGACATTCAGCATTAATAGCACATTGTACATCGCTAGGGGCATCTCCTACAAAAAAAGATTGAGACAGGGAAATACCATGTTTTTTAGAAGCATCAATTAACATTTTCGGAGAAGGTTTCCGACACAAACAATTATCTTGAGGATGATGGGGACAGACAAAAATATCAGCAAATGTTACTCCAAACTTACCATATTCATTGATAATATGATTGTGTACCTTTTCGACATCTTCTAACGTATAGTAACCCCTTCCCACCCCTGCTTGATTCGTGATTAAAATTAATAAATAACCAGCATCTTGCCATTCTTTTAAAGCTTCCCCTGCACCCAGAGGAAGCTCAACTTGCTCCACCTTACTAAGATAAGGAACATACTTAATAACAACCCCATCTCTATCCAAAAATAGAGCCTTTTGGAGTTGTGTATAAGGGGTAAGAGTTGTTGTCATATTCACTATTTTACACAGCAATCTGTGCTTCTAAACCAGCTTTAGCAAATAACTGTGCTTCCACCTGCTCACAAATACGATGATAAGAGATCAGATGAATTTCTTGAATATAAGGAGTATGATATTCTGAGACAAATAAGGGATAATCTGTTAAATTCTTTAACATCCCCCCATTATTGCCGGCCATACCAATAGTAATCAACCCTAAGTCCTTGGCCATTTCCATACCACGAACAACATTCGCTGACTTTCCAGAAGTCGAAATACCCCAGAGAATATCCCCTGGTTGGGCAAAAGCTTCAACCTGACGGGCAAAAACTGTCTCAAACTCGTAATCATTCGACCATGCTGTTAACGTTGCTGGGTTCGTTCCTAAAGCGATCGCAGGTAAACCTTTACGATGCAGTTGAAACCGTCCCACAAACTCAGCAGCAATGTGTTGAGCATCGGCCGCGGAGCCACCATTACCACATATTAGCAGTTTATTTCCCGCTTTGAACTGTCTAGCAACAATACCGATGGTATGCTCTAGCGCACGACAGTATTTGGGGTTAAACGCTTCTTCTAGGCAGTTGAGCCTATGTTGAATCCAATAGTTCACCGTTCCTTCCTCACATATCAGTTAATGAGCAGGGACAAGTTTTTCCTGTTCCTGCCAAAACCACTCAATTGTTTTCGTTAATCCTAATTCTAATGGAGTTAAGCCGAAATTGGGTAAAGATTGCTTAAGTTTGTCAACAACTAAGCATTTAGACTTAGCTCCCACATAACGGGAAGTGTCAAACTGAATTTTGTTAAAGTCGTATCCCACCCCTTCGCAAATCAGTTTAGCGAAGTGACGAATGGTAAACTCTTCCCCTGCACCGATGTTAATCAAATCATTATCAACGGTTTGGGCTAATTCCATCGCAATTTTAGCAAAATCTTCCACAAAGACAAGCTCCCGTGACTGGTAGCCATCTCCCCAAAGGATAACGGGTTCATTATACAGTTTACCGCGAATGATCTTACGGATGAGATCGAAGATAAAGTGCATCTGCCGACCATCGGTATGATATCCTGTGCCGTAAAGGGTCGAAGGAACCAAACAAAGATACTTTAGACCATATTGCTTATTCAAGGCCAAAAGTCCTGCATAGAGCATTCTTTTAGTCATCGCATAAGTAAATAGGCTACTAATAGGCATCCCTGTTAGATAATTCTCTTCCACTAAAGCTAAGTCGGGATCATAGGCACAACTTGTTCCCATACAAATCAATTTAGCCTGAGGTTGATATTTTTGCCACCACGTCAACACATGAGTATTCATCTGTTGATTGATAATCCATTGTTCCCCTGGATGATACAAACAAAAGTCCCCTGCTTGCGTCCAGGCCGCTAAATGATAGATTTGATCGTAACTAACATGGTTAAAGTTTAATAACGAGTCTGGTTGAGTCAGATCGCAATTTTTAGAGTTTAATTTGATTAAGTGGTGGCCTTGGGTTTCCAGTTGAGAACATAAGTTAGTTCCCAGAAACCCAGATGCACCGGTAATTAAGATTTTCATAGTCATATCCTATGAACAACATTAACGTCTGATTAACAGAGGTCAAGTAGGCATACTATACCCGTGACGTAACGTTTTGTAAAGTGTTGCCCTGGTTTTTAGAAGTTAACAGAATGAGCAAGTTATTAAATACATAAATTTTTGAAGAAAAGTAAATATACTCAATCGTCAGTATTTGGGAATCTATTTTGCGTTTTATAATGCTAATTTAAGTAATGCTAATTTAAGTAATGCTAATTTAACTAATGCAAATCTTCAAGGTGTAATATTTGGAGGTACAAATTTCTATTGTGCAGACCTAACAGATGCTAAAAATATTGCAACAAACCAAATCAAACAACAACCCAGTTTCTGGTCAGCAACATATAATCAAGAGATGGAGAATAACTTAAAATTATTACAGAAAAAAAAGGCGGATAGAGAATCAACGTGCAAACAAAATGGAGATTAAATAAATAAGTCTGTAATAGATTATTTAGGAATAGTCAAAACAAAATTTAGGATAAAAAGTATGACACAAAGTATCACAAAATCTACAGTAAAAATCCCCCCTTTAGAAAATGGTAATCTCGGAGAGATCAGCTTTGCGGTGCGCCTCAGAAAAACCCTAGATGCTCAAGTTTAAATCCCCATCTATATAACAGGTTATTGCTCCTTCTTATCAATACAAACGTTCACCAACGAACCATAAAATACAATCCCAAAAGTCCTTAACTGTTACAGTAGCGATCACCTACTAAAAACCCTCGATGCTCAAGTTTAAATCCCAATCTATATAACAGGTTAGCTTGTCACTCTTTCCCAATTAATACAAACGTTCACCAACGAACTATAAAACACAATCTTAGAAGTAGCTAACTATAACAACAGCGATCTTTGACTTAAAACCTGAGCATCTATAGTTTTAATCCCAATCTATATAACAGGTTATAACAGGTTACTTTTTTACTTCTGCCAACTAATACAAACGTTCACTACCAAACTATAAAATATAGTCCCAGAAGTCGTTAACTATAACAACAGCGATCACCTACTAAAAACCCTCGATGCTCAAGTTTAAATCCCAATCTATATAACAGGTTAGCTTGTCACTCTTTCCCAATTAATACAAACGTTCACCAACGAACTATAAAACACAATCCCAAAAGTCCTTAACTGTTACAGCAGCGATTTCCCATGAAAAACCCTAGCACTATAGTTTAAACTCCAATCTATATAACAGGTTATAACAGGTTAGCTCACTCCTCCTGCCAAGTAATACAAACGTTCACCAACGAACTATAAAATACAGTCCCAGAAGTAGTTAACTGTTACAGTAGCGATCTCGAAGAGATCCGCCTTGCGGTGCGCTTACTAAAAACCTGAGCATCTATAGTTTAAATCCCCATCTATATAACAGGTTATAACAGGTTAGCTCACTCCTCCTGCCAAGTAATACAAACGTTCACCAACGAACTATAAAATACAGTCCCAAAAGTAGCTAACTGTTACAACAGCGATCTCGAAGAGATTCGCCTTGCGGTGCGCCTACTAAAAACCCTAAATGCTCAAGTTTAAAAACGATAATAATTGTAAGGTCTTGAATAGCTTCAGGTGCAATAATATATTGAGTCATGATTACCTTTATTTATTCTGTTGCAAATTTTCCCTTAATTGGTTAATAGCAGTTTCTCCATCAATTCCTTCACCAATTTCTTCAATCCACTGCTCATATTCCTTGCGTTTTTCTAATAGGGTTAAAGCTTCTTCGAGTACATTATCGATGCTGGTATATCTACCAGAGATGATTTGTTTTTGAATGAGGTTTTCTAGTTTAGGATTAAGGATAATGTTCATTGATTTTTACTCCCTTGACCATGACACAAACTTAATTTTTTATAATAATTCTAAATTCTAAATTCTAAATTCTAAATTTTAAATTCTACACTATCCTCTAGGTCAGTAATTTGATAGACTGATACAGTATTGTTGCGGTATCTGTATTCCATTTATTCTCCAGGAATGAAGGATTGAAGATATCCAGTCGCTTAATACTATCAAAAAAAAAGCAAAAAAATCAACATCAAAAACTATCAAAATAAGGAATAAAACCATGTTTAATTTCTCAGGAACTAGACCCAATAATTTAGGTGTTAAAAATGGTAAATTAACCACTTGTCCAGGAACTCCCAACTGTGTCAATAGCCAAAGTTCAGATGCACAATCAAAAATTGCTCCCCTTCCTATGATTGCCATAGCTGAGTTAAAAAAGATTATTGAAAGTATGGAAAGAACCACCATTATTGAAGAAACCAACGACTATCTGTATGCTGAATTCAAAACCCCTTTAATGGGATATGTTGATGATGTAGAATTTTACCTTGATAAAAGTGAAAATGTCGTCCATGTTCGGTCGGCATCTCGGCTCGGAAAATCCGACTTAGGATTAAACCGTAAACGGGTCGAAGAAATTAGAGCAAAAATTGAATCAAAAAACTAAAATTGCAGCGTAGAAAAAAGTTGACAAAACAAAACTTTAATTAAAAAATATAATGGCTGAACCCTTCACAATAGGCGGACAAAATGGTTGGTATCATGATCAAGGACATTGGGCAGGTTACTTTCATACTTATGATCAATTTAAAGTAGTTGATACAGATAATAATCCTAGAACCATCCATGTTTTCTTGCCCAGAGATTATGAATATAGCTATGAATTTTATCCCGTCGTTTATATGAATGATGGAGATACCGCCTTTTTTTTTGGAGGTCACTATTATAAAACCTGGAATATGGGGCAGGTCTTGACACGGTTATATGTAACCAATCAAATTCGCCGAGTGATTGTGGTAGCTATTTGTCCCCTTGACCGTAATTATGAGTACACTCACGCCCCTATTAGAGAGGCAAATTGGGGAGGATTAGAGGACTATTCCGATTACGTAGCTTCAGGAGTAAAAGGATTTATTGATGATAATTATCGTACCCTTTCTACCCCTGAAAATTCAATGGTTTTAGGAGCCTCTCATGGGGGATTAGCAGCATTTTACACAGCCATTAAACACCCTGACCGATTTAGATGTGTAGCAGCCCTTTCTCCCTCTTTTTGGGTAGGAATAGATTCTATGATTGACCCTTATTTCTTGGATTTATCAGAGGATCTATTAGGAACACTCGAATATTCAGCCTTGATTTTTGCCGGATTAAAAACCTTACAAGATCCACAATTACAACCTAAAATTTATTTAGATTGGGGATTAATTCGAGAGGGAGGTTATCATAATTCTTTTATTGAAGCAAGGGCAACCGTAAGGGGAAGAGAAATGCGAGATTTATTAATTAATAAGTTTGATTATCGCTACAATGAAAATTTATTTGTGGTTGAAGATCCCATCGGTCAACACAGTGAAGAATCTTGGTCAGGACGCATGGAAACTGTCTTACAGAACTTTTTTGGTTGGCCAGTATTGATGAAACAGTTATTGGAGCAATCGGCCATTTCCTAAGGTGAGGAACAAAAATTTAAAGTTGCCAACGGCTCACTCGTTGTGTTAGGATAGTGAAACTGGAAAAAATGCCAAAGTTTGCGGGTGTAGTTTAGTGGTAAAACCTTAGCCTTCCAAGCTAATGATGGGGGTTCGATTCCCCCCACCCGCTTTGTTAAAGTTAAGAGATATGATAAGTATGTTCAAATGTCATGGGAACAATGGCGATCGCTTATGCTCTTAGGGTTTCAATTTCAGTCTCCGGGCCCCATCTTATTTGAAGCAGGGCCATTGATCATTCGTTGGTACGGTTTCTTGATTGCCAGTGCGGTATTGGTTGGGGTTAGCTTATCCCAATGGTTAGCCAAACGCCGTCACGTTAACCCCGAGATAATGGGGGATTTGGCCATTTGGTTAATCATAGGGGCCATTCCTTGTGCCAGACTCTATTATGTGATCTTTCAATGGCAAGAATACGTTCAACGCCCTGAAGATATCATTGCCATCTGGAAAGGCGGCATAGCCATTCATGGAGCGATTCTCGGTGGAACCTTAGCGGCCGTAATTTTTGCCCGTTTCAATAAAATATCAGTGTGGCAATTAATTGATTTAGTGGTTCCTTCCTTAGCTTTAGGACAAGCTATCGGTAGATGGGGAAATTTCTTCAATTCCGAAGCCTTTGGCGCACCGACGAATTTACCCTGGAAGCTTTACATTCCCATCAATAACCGTCCCGTAGACTATCTGACCTCTGAATACTTCCATCCTACTTTTCTTTATGAATCGGCGTGGAATGTCTTGGTCTTTATACTGCTGTTATCTTTATTTTTTTGGGGATTAAAGCATCCTAACCGTTTCTATGTGGGAACCCTATCCTTGGTTTATTTGATCGCCTATAGTTGTGGCAGAATTTGGATAGAAGGATTAAGGACCGATAGTTTGATGTTGGGACCATTGAGGGTGGCACAGGGGATCAGTTTAGTTATGATTAGTGTAGGGATTTTGGGGCTAGTGTGGTTATATCGTTTAAAGAAACCTTTACCAGACGTGGTTTCCCCTCAGTAGTCTCAAGAGACTACGTTGCCTATCCCCATTCGATTATGGCTTCGAGTCCAGGGGATAAACAAGAGTATCCAAGAAATCTCGTTTGATGTTTTTACATTGACCTCACACAATATGAAAACGCTGCAATTGTTAAAACGAAATCTAGAGAAGTTACGACAACACTATCAAAAGAGTCGTCCTTCTTCTCAGCTAGAAAATCAAGATTTAGCCAAAAAAGTCCCTGCTAAACCGCTTCATCACTCCGACTGGTTAACCAAATTACACAAGTCAAAGCCCATTCGCCAAATTCACCCACCCCTGATGTTGGGAATAACGGTCATTTCTCTCACCAGTGTCATTGGTTATCGCTTCTACAACCAACCTCAATTGTCTGTAGGAACTGTCTCCCCTGTAACAGTTTTGGCCCCAGAAGATGGGACTTTCAACGATGAAAAAACCACTGAAGAAAAGCGCAAAGAAGTTCGCACCGGCATTGTTCCTATCCTACAAAGAGATATACAACTGACTAGCCAACTCAAAGGAGAGTTAGGGGAAACCATTAGCGAAATTAAACAACTCCGTCAGCAAGCAGGAACGTTTCCATTTATCCGTGGGACTTTGATCCCTGTGGAAATCCAGCAGTATCTGCGTAGCGTGGATGAGAAGACTTGGCAAACCATTCAATCAACCCTGGTTAGTGACAGGGAACCCTCCCCTACTCTTCAACCCCATAGCAAAGAAGCGATTACCCAGTTAAAAAACTATGAAGACACGACATCGGACACAACCCTCAAAGGTCTTTTCGAGACGATCAAACAATCTCGTCAACGTTACCATGCTGCGAAACGAGAGGTCTTAAATGCCAAAACCTCGAATCTGACCCCAGAGTTATTAGGGACATTTCTCGACCTTGAGGATAGCAATTGGCAAACCACACAAAAAACCTTAAACACCACTTTAAATCGCATTTTATTACAGGGACTACCCCCCGGAATACCAGATTATTTGCTTCAGGAAATCATTAAAAATCAGTTGGAAGCCACCACCTCATCAGTCCCCCAAACCGCGATCACTGATTTATTGATGAAGATTCTCCAAAATCAACATAATTTGACCGTGGATAAAGAAGCCACCAAACAAAGGGCTGAACAAGCAGCTGAAGCGGTGGAACCAGTGATCGTAGAAGTTAAAGCAGGAGATGTTATTGTTGAAGCCGGCGAAAAAATTACTCAAGAAGAGTTTGTTGTCTTAGATAGTTTTCAACTCAGTCGTCGTGGGATTAATTGGGTTGGTTTAGGGATTTCTGTGGTGATTGTGATGGGAACGGTCACCATTTTTTCTGTGGTAACACAAAAAGTTCATCGTCCCATGCGTCGCCGAGATCATATCCTTCTCTGTCTGTTGAGTCTGAGTACCCCCTTATTAGGTATTTTTAATCTCGGTTACACTAATTTACCGGCCGTGGGACTTCTGACCAGTAGTTTCTATGGCCCCACCTTAGCTATTACTCAAGTGGTCTTATTAAGTGGATTATCCACGTTTGCCGCCACAACCATCAACTGGAGTTATGTCTTAGCTGGAACCGCAGGAGGACTGTTGGCCGCTTCTATTGCTTGGAAATTGCGATCACGGGATGAATTGGCTTGTTTAGGGGGTGTGGTAGGCTTGGTACAAGGGAGTCTCTATTTTTTGGGTTATCTGATTGTCGCCCCCGTAGCTGGTACTATCTGGTCTGTGGTTCTCCCCGATGCCATTATTTATGGCTTATCAGGAATTGCTTGGAGTGTTATGGCGTTGGGAATTTCTCCTTATTTAGAACGTCTGTTTGATTTGGTGACTCCCATTCGTTTAGTGGAGTTGGCTAACCCGAATTGTGCTTTACTTAAACGCTTAGCCACTGAAACCCCTGGAACTTTTCAACATACTTTATTTGTGGCTTGTTTAGCTGAAGCAGCAGCCCGTGAGTTACACTGTAATGTGGAGTTAATTAGAGCCGGTACTTTATATCATGATATTGGGAAAATGCACGACCCTATGGGTTTTATTGAAAATCAAATGGGTAATCCCAATAAACATGATTTGATTAATGATCCTTGGGTGAGTGTAGAAATTATTAAAAAGCACGTTTCTCAAGGATTAGTTATGGCTAATAAATATGGTCTTCCTAGAGTGATTCGTGATTTTATTCCTGAACATCAAGGAACTTTATTAATTTCCTATTTTTATTATCAAGCTAAGCAAGAAGCTGAACGTAATGGAACAGAAATAATTGCTGAAGAGGATTTTCGCTATGCTGGCCCCATTCCTCAGTCACGAGAAACCGGAATTGTCATGTTAGCCGATGGTTGTGAAGCTGCTTTACGTTCTTTGAAAGAGGCGACTCCAGAAACCGCTTTAGCCATGATTCAAAAGATTTTTAAGGCCCGTTGGCGAGATAATCAATTAAAAGATAGTGGCATTAAATATGAGGAATTACCGATTATTGCTGAGGTTTTTGTCAAGGTTTGGCAACAATTCCATCATCAAAGAATTGTTTATCCTAAAGCAGCTTTAGAACCTCAAAATAATAAACAAGCTTGATGTTTAGAAGATCATTTTTCATTATTTAAAAAATTTTACTATGTATCGTTATTTTATTGTTAGTTTATTGTTACCTTTTGTTACCGCTTGTAGTAACATTAGTGACTTAGAAACTCGCTTCTCACCTAATCCTGAATTGGCTAAACAAGAGGAAAAGGTTACTCCCTCTAGTTTGAAAATACCGAAGGATTTTCCTGAGATAATCCCCCAATATTCTAATTCAGACCTACAAGAAATTTCTGATAATTTAAGCAATGAACAAGGTTTGATTCGCTGGTCATCCTCTGATTCTATTAGTCAAATTAGTGATTTTTATCAAGAACAATTTAATCGTAATGCTTGGGAAATCACTCAACCATTTAATGCTGAAAATAATACATTGATGGCTAAAAAAGACGGATTAGAAGTGAAACTATCTTTTCTTTCTGCTAATAATGGCAATACTGATTATACTATTAATTATCAAAGTTTAAATGCTTCAACTCCATCCATAACAGAGAACACTCCTACATCTTCTTATACAAAAAATGATAAGATTTCTCATGTTAATAATATACCTCAACCCTTAGAGGCTTATGTAGAAGATGTGGTTAAATTAGGAACATTAAACCTTAACAAAACTGAAAATGAAGCTATCAATGGAAGTAGTATAATTAATCGTCGAATCTATGCAAAATGGTTAGTAGAAACTTATAATAAATTTCATGAAAATAATCCAGCCAAACAAATCAGACTAGGGGTTGAAACCTCTCAACCTGCTTTCTCTGATGTTCCTAGCAATGACCCCGACTTTCCTATTATTCAAGGGTTAGCTGAAGCAGGAGTTATTCCTTCTCGTTTAACAGGACATAGTAGTGCTTCTTTATTCCGTCCTAATAGCCCTTTAACTAGAGAAGATTTAGTTACTTGGAAAGTTCCTTTAGACATGGGAAAAGGTTTACCAAAAGCCTCTCTTGATAATATAAAAGAAACCTGGGGATTTCAAGATACGACGAAAATTGATACAAAAGCCATACAAGCATTATACGCAGACTTTCAAAATGGGGAACAATCTAATGTAAGGCGTGTCTTCGGTTATACGACACTATTTCAACCTAAAAAACAGGTGACTCTAGCTGAAGCATCTGCTAGTTTATGGTACTTTGGATATCAAGGAGATGGACTTTCTGCTAAGGATGTATTATCTATAAATCAAGGCCCCGTCGTTAACGACGGGGTTTAAATTAATCATTTTGTTTTCAACATTTTATGTCCACTATTCGAGAATCATTTATTCCTTTTCGTCGTACAGATATCATTAATCTCTGTCTTGAAGATGGTAAACTTCAAGGTAAAGATGTTAAGTTATTTCAAGAGTTTTGTGAAATTTTAACCGCTTTTTTTCATTTTCGCTTTCATTCTACCTTGGAAACTATCAAAGATAATTATACTGTTTTTAATCCTAATTCTGACGTTAAAACGTTACAAGAAACCAGTTTAGAAGAGTATGAAGTAATGGAAAATGAAGTAATTAAGGGGTTTAGATATATTTTAGAAAGAGCAAATTATATTCAACTTTCTGATGATATTGTTCAAAAATCATTACAAGAAAAGTCTTTGATTAATCTCAAAACAGATGTTGACTTTGATGATTTTGACGAGTTCTATTGTTATTATCGTGGAGATATTGATGAACACATTACCATTAAAAAGTTCAAGTTTTTTAAGCAAGAAAGAATCATCGATATTTTAGAAAGAGTTGTGTTATTAATTAAGTTTAAAGGTCAAGGGTATTTTCAGGCAAAAGCGAAAAAAAATAAGCAATATCAAGACCTGAATTTTACACCAGGGAAAATGTATCTTTATTTCTATAAAAATATACCAAAACTTGATCTTGATCTTCTGTTTCCTAATATTAAAACTAGCATGACATGGAAAGATAAATTACTGTTTGGAGTTCCTGCTATTGGTGCAGCAATTCCTTTAATTCTTCGGGCAATTCCTAATATTTTACTAATTATTGTGGCTATTTTGCTCTTACTTAAAGCAGATTATGTTGTACAATCTATCGAAGTTGATAAGGAAAAAATTCGTGATATTATGCCTATTTTAGTAGCTACTTTATCTTTAACGATGACATTAGGCGGGTTTGCGTTTAAACAATATACTAAGTATAAAAGTAAAGAAATTAAGTTTCAAAAAGAAGTAAGCGATACCTTATTTTTTAAGAATTTAGCTAATAATGCTAGTGTGTTTCAAGCCTTGGTAGATATTGCAGAAGAAGAAGAATGTAAAGAAATTATCTTAGTTTATTATCATATCTTAACCAGTCAAGAAAAATTAACCTCTGAAATGTTAGACCAAAAAATTGAAAAATGGATGACAGAAAAGTTAGGTATTTATATAGACTTTGATATTCATGGCCCGTTGAATAATTTAGAGAAACTTCGGGGTAAAATTGTTTATGAAGATAACAATGAAGATCAAATTAAAGAAGTTTCTTTATTGTCTTATGATCAAAAAGGAAATATAAATATTTTATCCTTAGAACAATCAAAAATGATTCTAGATTATGTTTGGGATAATGCTTTTCAATATCATGGATGTTGAGGAAATTTCTTGTTTTCTCGCAATAAAAGTTTAGGATTTTCCCAACTATATATGATAATCACTAATATTGTATTGGTGGGATCAGCCCTAAAATAAAAATAGTCCCCTGGCACTCACCAAGGAGACATCTACAAACTAACTAATTTGATCGTAACACGATGACAGAAGACAGATTAACCCGAATTGAAAAGATTGTCGAATCCAATGCTAAATCCATTCAAGCTTTAAGTAATGCCGTAGCACAAGATCGAAAAGAAAGAGCGCAGGAGCGAAAAGAATGGGCGCAGGATCGCCGCCGTATTTTTGAATGGATGGCTAGATTAGCTGCTGCACAAGCAGACTTTTATGAAGTTCAAGCTGATTATATTCGTCACATTGAGACGATAGAAGATCGCCTAGCGCAAATCCTTGAGCGATTGACTCCAGAAGATCAAGCGTGATAATACAGGAAAAGTGTATGCGATCGAAACCTTTTTCTGATGAGATGTGAGAAAATGCTCAAGTTATTTTCCCTCAACAAGATACCGTAGCAAAAGGTTAACTATAGTTAGCGATCGCAGTTAAATCAGACCAACGACTTTGACCACACTCCTGACACAAGGGTTTAGTTGAACTGTTGCATGAAGTGTATATAAGTCTGGCTATTAAGATAATAGTCTTTTTAAGAACCTTCTCTTATTTTCATAAAGAAAGAACTCATTAAAAATGTTGAGGATTGGTTTGAATACGTTCAGACACTTGAACTCCCACCCGATATAACCGGAAAAAGATATTATGTCGTTGCTGTTCCCGATGTAAAAAAAAATCCTACAACTAGACAAGGTAAAGAAAGAAAAGCAAGATATATTGAGAATTTTCAAGAACTAAAAAGAGACTATAAAGATAAAATATATTTTCATAAATTTAGATACAAAGGCCCCGCTTATAGTTGGAAAAAAGCTTGTGAATATTCTTTTGAAAATTTTGATATACAGTATGTCTTACATACCCCTACTGATGCCAAATACAAAAAATATCTCCAGAATAGGGAAGAGGTTAATGTTCTAAATAACATCAAGAAATTGTTTGAAACAATTGAAACATTTACTAAACATTTACATGGATGAACTTAAACCGATTGTCAATAATAAGCAATTACGGCCATTTGGTTTATGTGCAGGAGAATTTACTGTTCCAGAGAATTTTGACGATCCTTTACCAGAGGATATTCTTAACGCATTTGAAGGTCAATGAAAATTTGACTAGCATATAAAAACAGACTGTAATATAAACTGGCATATCTTGATTATCAACTAATATAAAAGTTGAGAAATAAACCCAAAACTAAAATTAATTGTGCTGTCAAGATAAATATATAACTGGCAAATTTAATACGTATTATTCCCAACAATAGAATTAAACTAGAAATGTTAAACAGAGAATTTAATAATAAAAATACTAAACCCGAACCATATAATATAGAAGACAAAACAGGAGTTAAAAAATAAGCTGAATTGAGAGAATTAAGAGAAATTAGGAAACCAAATACTATCATAACTAATAGCTGATTTAAAGGGGTTTCTCCCCATTGAAACAGTTGTGCTTGAGGCAAAAAAACTTGACAAACAGTAGATATGGCAACCCCAACTAAAAGAATACTTCCTAATTCAATAAACTCCTTAATTATATTCTCAAAAAATAATAAAAATTGTTGCCATATTCCTACAGAAGTCCTAATGTTTCCTTGATATTCATAAATTAAATTACCAGAACGATGAAACGGTTGAAAACCTTCCGAAGATGCTAAAATAGTACCAGAACTGACTAAAGTAGAACGACTTTTAAGAACAGAAGACGACTCATCTATCATGATAGATTTTTCTGGGTAGGCACTAAAAATTAAACCGACTATGATACCAATTACCCAGGCTCCCAAAATTCTTAAAAAGACTAATCTGGGATGTTCCCCTAAGACTTGCCAACTATTACTAATAACAAAAGGGTTAACGGTAGGAGAAGCGATAAGGAAGCTGATACATAAAGGAATAGGTACACCCTGTAGCAATAAGCGTCTTACTATCGGAAGATTACCATATTGTCCCACAGGAAGCAAAAAACCCAAGCTACTACCAATAATCACTGCTAGAATACGAGTACGGGGTAATTTAGCGACTAATTGGTGTTCATCAATAAAGACTAATAACCCACTAGAAACGACAATACCAAGGAGAAGAAAAGGTAAAGATATTAACAGGTTACTAACCAATAAGGTATAGATATGATTCAGTTGGGACATATTTAAAAGAAGTCAGAAGTTCCTCACTACTACCATGCGCTATCGCACAGAAGTGTAATTTATAGTTGAGGACTCTAACCATGAACTATAATTAACATCAACAAATAATATGACACACTTTTTGGCTCAAACCTCAAGACAATTTTTTAGCATTGGCTGCCTCTCCACAGGTTCGAGGAGTGGGAAAGAGTTTTCCAGGGTTGGCTAAATTATCGGGGTTAAACACTTGTCGTACCCATTGCATCGTTTCTATGTCTATTTCATTAAACATATAGGACATATACTCATTTTTATCCGAACCAATGCCATGTTCTCCTGATAAACTTCCCCCCAATTCTACACATAATTTAAGAATTTCTCCCCCTAATTCTTCCACTTCTTCCCATTGTCCAGGAATAGAATTATCATACAAAATTAAAGGATGTAAATTACCGTCTCCTGCATGGAAAACATTAGCGATTCGATAACCATATTCTGACCCTAATTGCTCAATTTTTTCCAAAACATTAGCTAGTTGTGTACGGGGAACAACCCCATCTTGAACAAAATAATCAGGACTAATATTACCCGCAGCAGCAAAAGCCGCTTTTCTTCCTTTCCAAAGTTTTAAACGGGTTTCTAAATCGTTCGCTGACGTAATTTCTCTTGCTCCATTCTCACGACAAATTTCCGCAACTTTTTCTTTGTAAGCTGCAACTTCAACAGATAATCCATCTAGTTCTACCAATAAAATTGCTGCTGCATCTCGGGGATAACAATTGGTTTTAACTGTATCCTCTACCGCATTAATAGAAAAATTATCCATGATTTCCATTCCTGCTGGAATCACGCCAGAACTAATAATATCCGCTACCGCTTGACCGGCGGATTCAACACTGGTGAAATCGGCTAAAAGCACACATACTCTTTCAGGGGTTTTGAGAATTTTTAAAGTGATTTCTGTTGCTATTCCTAACGTTCCTTCTGACCCCACAAATAATCCGGTTAGGTCATACCCTGGCATTTCAGGAATACTACCCCCAACTTCAATAATTGACCCATCAGGAATGACTAATTTTAAGCCTAAAACGTGATTAGTGGTCACCCCATATTTTAAACAGTGAACCCCCCCAGAATTTTCTGCGACATTACCTCCAATCGAACAAATAATTTGACTAGAAGGGTCAGGAGCATAATAAAAACCGGCTCCACTAACTGCTTGAGTCACCCAATTATTAATTACTCCTGGTTGTACCGTAACCCGTTGATTTTCTAAATCAATGTTGAGAATTTGTTTCATACGAGCAGTTACAATTAAGACGCAATCTTCCACTGGTAATGCACCCCCAGATAGTCCGGTTCCGGCTCCTCTGGCCACCCAAGGAATTTGATAATCATGACAAATTTTAACGGCCGCGGCTACTTCTTCTGTGGTGCGGGGTAAAACTACCACTGCCGGACGTTGACGGTATGCTGTTAAGCCATCACATTCGTAGGTTAATAATTCTTCTTTACGACGAATGACCCCATCCTTACCGATGGCTGTTTCTAAGGCTTGGATAATCGGTCGCCATTTTTTATCAGTGTCGTTAAAAATTCGGTTTAATAACATCGGGTTATGATTAATTCTTGTGTTTTATTGTAGCTGATTTGTTCCATCTCAGGGAACAAAAAGAAGAATATCTATACTTCAATCTATCCAATTGAAAACCGCTATGATAGCAGTTTTCAATTGGGTGTATCAATATTTCGGTTAAGTGAGTGGGGGAAGTGTGGGATGGGTGGGGTTAACGAAGTCAGAAGTTCCTCACTACGTTCCGGCGCTATCGCACAGAAGTTCCTCACTGCGTTCCGGCGCTATCGCACAGAAGTTCCTCACTGCGTTCCGGCGCTATCGCACAGAAGTTCCTCACTCCCTTCCCTCTCTTCCCCCTCTTCCCCCTCTTGTCTCAACAGATCAATTTTGTTAACCGAGCAGTATTGGGGAGTGTACTTCGACAAGCTCAGCAACAGGGGGGAATTTGTTCTTTTATGTTTAATCTATTGATTTG
>JASJDD010000033.1 GCA_030065735.1 Crocosphaera sp. | reverse complement strand
TCCTACTGCTTTGTCATCTAAATAATTCACTAATTGCTGAAAATTAGCTACAATTAAAGAGTCCCCATTCATAACTAACCATGCTTTGGGAGATAGATTAACTTGTTGCACTGCATTTATGAATCCTCCTGCTGTTCCTAATGGTTCATTTTCACGGTAACAGTAGATGTCTACTCCTTTGACCTGATGGCTTTTAAAATGTTCCTCGATGACTTCCCCTAAATGGCCAGTTGAAAGGATTTGTTGCGTAATTCCCTGTTGTTTCAAATAACGAATTATCCATTCTAAAAAAGGTTTATTAACAACGGAAGCCATGGGTTTGGGAATATTAGGAAGTAGGTGTTTAACTCTCGTTCCATACCCTCCTGCTAAGATGACGGCTGCAATATCATTCATAAGATACATTTTACTATAATATCAATGTTTTCAATGAGTTAACTTTAAGGTAAACCTCTGTAAAAACTATCCAATAATAGCACTTTTTTATCTCAATTATTTTTCATTTTACAATAGTTATTGATTACGATTTTTGAGGACTATTTATGATATCAAAAAACTCAAATGCTGCTTTAAAAGAGTGGGCAGTTGCTGTTAAAGCACTAGAACAAGGCAACACTATTTTACTCTTACGTAAAGGCGGCATTAAAGAAATTTCAGGACAATTTCAAGTTAACCATAATCCTGTCCTATTATACCCTACTTATGAACATCAAAAACCCCATCTCTTAAAATCAGATTATGCTGCTTTTGTTAATCCCGTCCCGTCGGGATGGCATCCTAAAACCATTAGGATTAGTAGTTGGGCTAACATTACTAATATTTTTCAAGTGACAGAGTTTTCAATTATTAAGCAACTTTATCCCTATCACATCTGGACAGAAAACTTTGTTGAAGAACGATTTAACTGGAAACAAAATCAACCGCTTTTTGTCTTACTATTGCGTGTTTTTTTACTACCTCAACCTATCACTATTCCTTATAACTCAAGCTATGGTGGATGTCGTTCTTGGATTCAACTAAATCAGGATATTTCCTTATTAGAAAGTTATTCCGTAATAGCTGAGAATAACTATTATCAAAAAGTAGAAGAAATCAGGAAAATTATTATGCCTACTTAATGGCATTTATTTGGTAAAATAAAGTAAGTTATTTATGAGATTTTCTGAGTATGTATTTATTAATTCCAGCAGCAGGAATGGGAAAGCGGATGGGAAGCGATCGCAACAAACTCCTACTCACTCTTTTAGGTAAACCGTTATTAAGTTGGACACTTTTAGCAGCAGAATCCTCTCAAAAAATTGATTGGATTGGTATTATCGGACAACCCTACGATTTTTCTGAATTCAAAAGCATTTTAGACATAATTTCTATCAATAAACCTGTTAAATTAATCCAGGGAGGAGAAACCCGTCAAGAGTCTGTTTATAATGGTTTACAAGCATTGCCCCAAGAAGCAAAAAGGGTTTTAATTCATGATGGTGCAAGATGTTTAGTAACCCCTAATTTATTGGATAGATGTGCAGAAGAAATATTGACTTGTCAAGGTTTAATTGCTGCCATTCCTGTTAAAGATACCATTAAGATTGTTGATAGTAATCAATTCGTTCAAGATACTCCCAATCGTTCTAATTTATGGGCTGCACAAACCCCCCAAGGATTTGAAGTCAACCCCTTAAAAGAATGTCATGAAAAAGGCTATCAACTGGGTTGGAAAGTAACCGATGATGCAGCTTTATTTGAAAAATGCCAATTACCTGTTAAAATCGTAGAAGGAGAAGAAACAAATTTAAAAGTCACAACTCCTGTAGATTTAGCCATTGCAGAATTTATTTTAAAACAGCGATTCACGCAATAAAAAACCTCATTAAAACTAACACAAATATTTTTTTTGATAATAATCAAAAGCTTCTATTTTTGTTAATAAACTGGAAAAATAATGAATAAAAATACTATTTTTTTACCTCAAGTTTCTGTCATTGTTCCTATTTATAATGGTGAACAAGACTTACCAGATTTAATTAACTGCTTACAATCCCAAACTTACCCTAAGGAAAAAGTAGAATATTTATTAGTTAATAATAATAGTCAAGATGATACCCCTAATATTCTTAATCAAGCAATCATTGAAGCTGAAAAAATAGGAATTAACTTACAAGCATTAAACGAGAATAATATTCAAAGTTCTTATGCTGCGCGTAACCAAGGAATTCGTCAAGCGACAGGAGAAATTTTAGCCTTTACAGATGCTGACTGTCGACCATTAAACACTTGGGTAGAAGAATTAGTCGAACCATTTATTGATGATAAAATAGGCATTGTTGTTGGAGAAATTGAAGCTTTACCAGGAAATAGTTTTTTAGAAAAATATGCAGAACGAAATAGTATTTTATCCCAAAAGTTTTTATTAGAACATCCTTTTTTACCATACGGACAGACAGCAAACTTAGGAATTCGTCGCATTATTTTTACAAAAATTGGTTTATTTCGTCCCTATTTAACCACAGGAGGAGACGCAGATATTTGCTGGAGAATTCAACAACAAACAGACTATAAATTAAGCTTTGCAGCGACTGCAATTATTCGTCATCGTCATCGTTCTAATTTTAAAGAATTAAGAAATCAATGGCAACGTTATGGTCGTTCTAATCTCTATTTACACGAATTATACGGTGTAGATTTAATGAGAAATTTAACCACAAAAGAAGTCATTTATCGCTTTGGACGTTGGATATTAAAAGAAATACCAAGAGATAGCATTAAAATACTGCAAGGGAAAGGAAGTCCCATTGATTTAATAAAAATGCCTATTGATTTATTTAATTTTTATGCTAGAAATCAAGGACAAAAAACAGCAAAATTATCCGAACAAGCTAAACAGATTGACTGGTTATAAGACCCCGTCGTTAACGACGGGGTTTATATAAAGGTGACAAGATTACCCTTACAATGAGACAATAGAGGCGATCAAATTATGAAAAATTTATGTTTCAGTCTTTAAGAATCCTTATCCTTACATTAATAAGTTTAAGCTTAATTAGTTGCTCTGTAGGCTTAGCTAGTTTACAAAGTTATGTAGATGCTAGTGATGGTTATCAATTTCTTTATCCTAACGGTTGGGTTGGGGTAGATGTCAAACAGTCATCTCAAGGGGTTGATGTAATTTTTCGGGATATCTCTGAGGGATAAACATCAATTTCTGCAGAAAACTCAAAATAATAACCACAAGCTCTATAAGGATAACCTTCACTGGTTAACTTATTAGAAAAAGCCAAATCAGAATAATATTCCATCGCTTCCAAACCCTCAGCATCAGAGGCAAAACCAGCCGGTAATTGATAGTTATAACTAGCCGATGGTAAACGATAAGGATGATCCGAATATTCAACAGACCAAACAGGAAATGAAGTTAATAAAAACCCCATTGTTAATAAACTTGAAAAGAACCTTTTAGACATATTTAACTAACCTTGAAATCATTGACAATTAAATCAAGACGGATTTTCATTTCTTCTATCTCTTCCTCAGATAAAGGAGAATTAACCGACCGTGAAGACTTAACAGAAGAAAAAATTTCTAAATTATCATAATCATCAACTTCATCACCGTAGCCAATATGAGAACCGAAGGATTGATAAACATCAAAAATCATCTTATCTTCGCTAGAAAGTAATCCTTCATAATGCCAATCCGCTAATTTACGGGAATTAATCCAAAATTTAAGACCTGATAATTTCTGGTCAACTTTACTTAAATAAATCTTGTACTTCCTAGCATTGTAAATATAAATTTTCTGCCAGTACATTTCATAATTACCCAGTTCTTTGTTAAACTTTGAAACCGATAAACATTGACAGTAAGACGCTGTAAGCTCTCTGAGAACACGGTCAACCATGTCAGCATATTGGGCGCACCAAACTAATATCTTCTGATCATGTCTGACTTGAGCTAATTGAGCCAGAAAAGTCTTAGGAACTGACTGAAAAGCTCGACTATTTAAGTAAACACCAGCTTCATCTAAGATATAAATCGTCTTAGGAAGATCCATAAACTCTTCTAAGTCTTCTGAGTCTTTAACCCTGACTTTGTTATGAAGAATTCGACAAGCTAACCAGTTATAACCTTGGATAATACAGTAGTCATATAAAGCTCTTAAATTAATCTCATAATTAAAACAGAGATCATATTCAGCAGAGTTAGCAAAAGGGAGAACTGTTTTAATCGTAGAGAAGTTTTTACCCGATCCTTGTGGCCCAACAACTCCATAAATAGGAGGAATATATAACATAATCAACCTCATTAATTAACCATTAACTAAACTTACCAGGGAGAACAACGAAGATTTTATAAAAGACGACTAAAGTTAACACAGTAGATAAATTCGTAAAGCTTTTATAAATTAAATAGGAACCAATAAACGGGATAGATTCTGCTAACTGGTTGGCTAAATCAGCTAAAGTCACAGGAGACTCAGGAAGAAAAGCCACAACCCTATTTAAAATTCCACAAACCCAGTAACCCATACTACTCAAAGGGGTCGGATCTGGAGGAGAAGCTTGAAGAAAAAAAAGAATATCAGTCATAATGAGATAATGGCTAAAATGAACATAGCAGCAAGAATTCCTGGCTCAATCCTCTCAAAAACATCCACGATGAAACAGGCTTGATGAGTAATACCAAACATGGTTAATTCTGGACAACTGCGAGTCCCTTCAATGACAGGAGCTTGAACAAAATCTAAAGGGAATTTATTAGCAAAAACATTTAAAGAACAAGCTTCAATTTCTTCCGAATCTGTCTCTTTAAATTCCGGTCCAATTTCAGTTTCAATGGTAAAGTCAGGATTTCCTTGAGTATCAGAACCATCACCACCATCATCAAAACCACCACCGTTTTGACTACCATCTAAACTATCTCCCTCTTGAAGAGCCAAAGCCGGATAAAAAGGATGGCTCAAAGAAAGATATAAACCAACGATTAAGCAGAAAATAAATAATCTAACTTTGTAACCATCCATAAACATAAAATCTAATTACTAAAACTCATCAACGAAAAAATCTAAACATTGGCTAAAACAATATGGCGGAAGACCCGCATACTAGCCCCAATTCCCATCGGAAGAATCGTCACATCAGTCATGCTGGCCACAATACCGGCGATGGTATCGGACATGACGTTGACTTTTTCCACTTCCGTCTCAAAGGTTTGGGCTTGAGTTTTAGTGGCCACCCCAACCACGGCAACCGCCACCAAAAGACTTAACATTGCGTTTTTTTGAAGAATTGATAAATTATGAACCATTTTGACCTCCTAAAAGAGTAGTTTTTATCCTTGCCCAAGGGATGAATAGGGCAAACCTTTAAGGGGAATTGAACCCCTATAAAGTACCAAACAAAGGCTATTTTCTATCGAACATTTTGACAGCTAATGACAGTAAAACAATAAACCCAAAAGCAGCGTAAGAAGCATCAATTCCCCAATTAATGGAATCAGAAAAAAACTGAGGCATTTGTTGGATGTCTTCAATACTTTGCTGAAAAGCAGCACTGGTATTAGTCGTTGAAAAGTAATACATTATCTAAATCGGGAAAAAGTAAATGAAATCAGGACAGATAGAGTGAATAATGATAAGATTCCAGAAGTTTGAAAATAATCAAGAGCTTGATTTGACAAGTTTTGAGCAAAGTCAACCCCTGATTGACCGTCTAATTGTTGGTAACAGGGATCTTTACTAATATCTGGCTTAAATTCCCCACAAACACAAACCGATTCATTATCTATAACTTCAATAAAACAGCGCATAATTAAAAATTCAGTAATTTTTTCATGATAGTAACAGCAGCCAAAGCAGAAAGGTAAACCACAAAATCTTCCTGAATATTCTCAATAAAATACTGATTGACAAATTGAACGGGTTGAGGAATATCTAAGGAACTAAAATCAATTTTAGTAGATAAGAGAAAAGGGATTAAATGATTAACGACGTTTAGCACGAGATTTTCTCCTTTTATTTAATTTGGAATTATTAGGCATTCTTTTAATAATTTGCCAAGCTACTATAGGAATCATTAAAATAAGGGAAACCCACAGCCAAGCTTTGCTAGTCCAGTACCAAGTTCCAAAGGCAATTACTAACTCAAACATTATTAAATTTCTCCCGGTATTAGTGAGTAGAAAAGATGTAAAATTAGCCAAAGCATAACCATAAATGCAAGCTTAGTTATCAGAGGAGTCAAAGCAGATAATAAACCGGCACCAGTAGACTCAAGACAAATGGTAGTTAAACAACTTTCTGACCGTAAAGGATTAGGTAATGAAGAATCATCTAAAATCAGTTTTAATCCTAATTGTTGAACAGAACTGGAAAAACTATTAATGTTACAAACTATCACATTATCAATACAAACCATAAACACATCTCAAAAAGTAAGAAACAGTTTAACAAGCTTAAAAATGGATGCTACACCATAGATCGTAATTAAAGAACTACTAACCACAGAGATTAGTAAATCTAAAACTTTGACGGACTCTTCTAATGTCATAGAAACCTCTACTAATTTTTTGTTTTAATTGCATATATGTAATATATTAATATATATGCAATTAAGAAGAAGTCTGAACTGAGGGAGGACTAGAGGGAGAATTAAGAGAATAAGACTCTTTAAATGTAGCAGCAACTGCTTTATAAATTGATGTCCCATTACGCCCTCTTACTTGTTCCATAGCTAAATCATAATAGCCTGGAATTTGATTAAAACTATCTAGTTTTGCTTTAGATATCGACGTTTCTAGTATTTGTAAACCTAGATAACTCTCTGACTCTTCATGAGTCATTGGGTCGATAGCAAAAACTTTAACCCCTTTCATTAGTGACCCATTGGTAGGTTGAAAGTTGTACCGCTTAGCTCCTATGATAAGAAAATAATCTTTATTCTCTTTTATAGATAGAGGTGAGAGAAAATCAATACTTACTAGCTTAGGTTCTAACTTTCCTCTATATCCTCTTGAAGCTCTAAAGCCTAATTCATAAACCCCAGGAACTTGTGAAAAGTCAGATAATGAAAAGTCTGGGTAAACATCTTTATTGAGAAGAGTAAATCCTTTTTGTAAGGACGAATTGGCTTTACTGCTCACTTCAAAATAATACATTTTTGTATAATTTACTTCTTCTCCAGAGCGAGAAGTATAGGAACTAGATTCCACACCGAGGACGACACATTTAACCATTTTGATATTCCTTTTTTAATTCATTAATCCATTGATGGTGATACATTTTTAATCGACCATTACCAACATTAACTAGATCGTTAATTAATTGGTTAAATCCATCTTGACCATAGCCAGAATAAGCTACAGCTAATGTAGGAGCAACCTGAGCATATAACCATTTCAAAGACTTTTCAAAACAGGGATTAAAGCTAGGTAATTGTATTTTTTTAGCTCCACCCGCTTTTACCCTTAAACCTTCCCACCAATCGAACCGTTTAAAGGAATCCCAAGACTCACCGGACAGAACACCGAAGTCGACAGCACCGGTTACAAATTCTCCTAGACAGTTTTGATCTTCGAGATAATCACAGATAACTGATTGAGCATGATCTCCCCTAAGTTGAAGTTCCCATCTATCGGCCTCGATACCGTGAATGACTTCAGCATTATAAAATCTGAGAATTTTATCGGATGACCCGAAGTAACAAGTTGGGATTGGTAGCTCACCACGAATTAGGGAAGATTCAACACATTTATAGGTATTAACTAATTTATAGTGACCTAATTCTCCTGTTTGTTTAACAGATTCAAAGTCAATTCTGCGGTCATAATCATCGAGAGCAATGTCTACTCTTGTGAAGTGAAAACCCAAGTCACTTAGTAACTCAATTAGTGACAAATAATTACTGGTTTCTAATTGTGACCAATAAGAGCCAGGGATTTGTAAGAGTATTTTATACCCTGTATTTTCACGACGATAACCGCCGTATAATTTACCTCTAATGGAACAAAATGCACTGGTAAAAGATTCGCCGAGGAATAAGGATCTATTTAGTAATGACCAAGAATCCCCAACCGGGAGTAATTCACATACTGAATCTAAAATCATTTTAATCTCAGATTCATAGTCGACTAAACAAATACCTTGTCAATAATCAAACCTAACAGATACACTCATAAAACTCCTGGTTTTAAACCTCTGTTAGATAAATCATACCCCCCACGATAAGTAAACACATCAATACATAAATACTTAAATATTAATTAATAAAAATATCTTATCTATGATTCAGTAGAAATACACAACGCTTTACAACACTTCACAATAGATGGACACACAGTAAGCTGTGTGTCGCATATCTATGAGGATGTTAGTTTTTATATGGTCAATCAGGAATCTGATTAGGACTCACCCCTATACGCTTCAAAATGTCTCGCAGACGCTGTTCTCTATCTTGTAAATTGTTGAAAAGTTGTTGCTGTAAAACAACGTCATTAGAAGAATCTTCAAGTAAATTGAGCAAAAACTCTCTAATTATATCATAAACATCTAAATCACCTCTTCTAACTAAGTTTTCAATGTATTCTGACTTACTAAGACCAGCTTTTTTAGAACGTTCATGGACAATTGCCCAAGCTTCAGGGGTCATGGTAATGGAGGCCATGGTTTTAGGGACTTTGAGTTTTTTTGGCATAAAGGTACTACAGGCGACAGCACAATATTAAGCTTAAATTAAATTTCACAACAATGCTTGCCTTTTTTTTTTTTTTTGTTTAAATAAGTAATCCACAATATTTTTTTTGTGAAATAAGCCATGAAAATAGTTGTCAGTCAAACGAGGCAGGTACAGCAGTACGAGCCGCGCCGAATTGAGGTGCATATTGATACCGAGGAAGAAAACTTACAAGGAGATTGGGAGGAATTTGTCAGCGTTGTTGTCGAATCCATTGACCGAATTCTCTGGCCTGAAAACTACGTCAATGATGACGAAGAGGAAAAAAAAAATGGGGACGAACCCGACGAATTCTGAAGAAGAAAACGACGACCCAATCCCTTTCTAAAGCTAATTAAAACGTTTACCTAATTAACAGTATGAACATTACAAAGTTACCGAATGCTTACTTTATTTATTTACCACCAGATGAAGAGGGTGAAATCCCTGCTAGTTGGGTTAATGTCAACCTTATTAAAGAGGTTGAAGAACATCCGGACATGATTACTGTCAAGTTTGGAGGAATTGAGAGAGGTTACACCAGAGCTTACACAGGAGAAAGAATGAAGCTTTTTAAGGAGGAGTTTACTAAGTTTTTAAACCAACAATCACAATAAAAAATTTACTTCTGACTTCAAACTTCTGACTTCTCACTTCATTCAGCCGCCTGATGATGACCTGATGGCTACAGGTCGAAACTTCCCCCCAAAGGGAAGTCGCGGAGAGCCTCCACAACTCTTCGTCATTCTAAATTAGGACTATTTTAGGGCTTTAGGGGCGAACCAGGCTTCGGCTTTTACGGGTTCGTAGGCTCGGATAGTCTTTAACAGAATGCCTAAATCAGTTAGTCTAGTTTTTCTTCTTAGCTAGGCTAAAACGGCAACTTAGCAAGGAATAAGGCAACCTTTGGGCGTGGCTTTTGGGAGATTCGTAGGCTTTTGATTTGGGGTTTTATGTGGGTGTAATTTATCTCCCAGGAACTATGAAAATAGTTGGCATTGATATCGGCAACGGTACGGCAGTCTGTTGTCTTCTTGAAGAACTGCCGAGCGAACCTAGACAATTTTATATTGACCGGGCAATCTACCATCACTTCGAGGCCAGCGCAAGGGGAAATCCTAAGAAAAAGGTAAAGGGAATTAAGGAGTTATTAGCCCTTAAACCTGACATTGCTATTATGGAACCCACAGGAGTTAATTACCAGAAAATCTGGGGTAACATTCTCGCTCAAAATGGGGTAGAAGTAAGGCTAATTAGTCATAGAGCATTAAGCACTCATCGGGATCATTTGGACTTACCTGATAAGGAGGATGAAACTGACAGTTTTGCTCTGGCTCATTATGGTTTAGAAAACTTAAATAATAAGGATAAGTTCTTAGTTGTTCGAGAACAGCCTATTACGAGAATCAGGGAACTTTGTCTAAGATTAGAACATCTTAATCGGGTACAAAATCCTATCATTAATCGCATGAGGCAAGACTTAGCTTGGCAGTTTCCAGAAATTAGCCAAAGACAAGTTAGGAGAAGTGGGTACACTGTCCCTATTTTTTATCGTTGGTTAGCTGGAGAAAGTCCATCTAAAAAGTATGATAAGGAATACTCTCAAACTGTTGGTTTAGGGTTAACTGATGATGTTAGGTTACACGCTAAACGCTTATGTGATCTCCAACGGGAAGAGATTAAGATTGAGCAAGAATTAGACCCATTGATTAATGATCCTCGATTCTTTTCTTATCGAAAGGTTTTTACGGAGTTTCGTTTTGGGTTCAGACATCAAGCAATTCTTATCAGTCAGATTTATCCTTTTGAGAATTTCTTAGGAGATGATGGGAAACCTATTGTGGTGTTTAAACGCTCTACTAAGAATAGTAAAAATTCTCATACAAAGAGATACTTATCTCGGAGAAGATTCGAGAAGATGTTAGGAGTTGCCCCCACTGAAAACAGTAGTGGAGGGAAAAAAAATAAGAAAATTGTTGGAGGATCTTCTTTATGCCGTAAGCTTTTCTGGCAATGGATTTATACCAGTGTCCAACCCATGCAGGCCAGAAAAAACAATCCCATCTTATGTGAGATACATGAATGGATGAACCGGCCTAAATTACAGGGAACCCCTTACAGATTGTTAACCATGAAGACAGCTAGTCATGCAGCAAGATTACTGTTCAAAAGACTGGTTGAAGAGTTAACAGACAATTAGTTACCATAAGGATAATTAGATAACACTTGACAGGATAAATCTACCTGTCAGTTGTTTTTTTGCCACATAGTTTACTGCAAGGAAGCTAAGGGGTGGTTAGGATTAAAAGAGTATCAAGTATTGAAGTGTTAAAAGCTTATAATCTCAATACAGTAATCAAAAAAGAAAGCAATCAATCTTTACTCTATTTTGTTAATAAGTATCAAATCTCTTAATTGATAAAATCAGCAAAACCTTGTAGGGTGGGCATGGCCCACCTTACGATATACGATATACAATATTATTAATAAAAATACCTCCCTAAGACTAGGAAGGTATGAATCAAAGAACAAAGATTGAACTTCGACGTGATCTTTTAGAGATCACCACCTCGAAACGCTAATACAGCGATGACGATGGGGCCAGCAATAACAATCAATCCAACAAAGGTTAATTGGAAAATCGGTTCTAAATTAAGGGCTGCTAATAACTCCATTATGTTCTCCTAAATTTACCCAATGAATAATATTTAAGGGCAAAAAGGCCAAAAAAACCATAGTGCCTGAATAACCCTACCATAGAAGAACGTTAAAATTAAAACAGACGCATCGATATTGAACTAACATTTATGCCGGATTTGTCAAACTCTATCTCCACCCACTACCATCAACGGACAAAGTACGATCCTCAAACCATTGCAAGCAAAAACAAAGGCTTAGATTGGTCAAAGCAACCCATTCCTTTTAAAGTGTATAAAATTGGCAAATCTTATGATCTGACTCCCTATTTATCAGCAAAATTACCCGATGTTCCCGATGCTTTACAATGGCGACGACTATCACGCCTGTTTGGTTGTAGTTATGGATTAACAGCTAAAATTCCTACTATGGGGAGTCCTGTGTATTTAAGGGCCGCGCCCTCGGCCGGTGGACTCTATCCTGCAGAAGTTTATCTAATTTCTCGGGGAACTCCTTTGTTACCGCCTGGACTGTATAACTATCAACCCCAAACTCACAGTTTACTACATTTTTGGGATAGTGATGTTTGGGAGAATTTACAACAGGGTTGTGTCTACCATCAGGCTTTAGAAAATACTCAATTAGCGATTGTCACAACGGCTATCTTTTATCGGTCTTCTTGGCGATACGAAGATCGGGCTTATCGGCGTATTTGTTTAGATACAGGTCATTTATTAGGTAACATTGAATTGGCTTGTGCAATGACCGATTATCGTCCCCATTTAATCGGCGGTTTTGTGGATCATCTTGTCAATGAATTATTCTATTTTAATCCCGAAGAAGAAGGGGTTATTACGGTGATTCCTTTAACAGATTTATTATCAGAAAATAGCGAAAATGTCAAGCAATTTAAGCCCACGGCTTTACCTTCAACTATTAAAACAGATTACCCTGAAATTTCCGATGGAGATTTATTATATTATTTCCATCAAGCCACAGAAATTCAAGAATTAGAGGGAAATGAAGTTAAAGAAATTGTGACACAAACTGATAATTTAGAAGATAAATATAATTTTCCCTTTTGTTTGAAAGTTTCTACAAAAACCGTAGCGATTGACTGGGGAAATAACCTAGATTCCCTCGAAAGAACCATTTTAAAACGACGATCAACTCGCGCTTATACGGGAGAAAACTTAACTTTAGATGAACTAGAAGCCCTATTACATTTTACTTATCAACCTCAAGATTATGTAACCCAAGGTTTTGATAAAAATCCTGACTATTTTGATCTGGATTTAATTGAAACCTTTGTGGCCGTTTCTGGGGTAGACGGGTTAGAAGCTGGTTGTTATTATTATGCGCCCAAAGCACAGGAATTAAGACAAATTCGCTTCAAAAACTTTCGCCGTGAGTTACATTATCTCTGTTTAGGACAGGAATTAGGAAGAGATGCAGGAGCAATTATTTTTCATACCGCAGACTTAGAAAAAGCAGTAGAAAAATACGGCGATCGCGTCTATCGTTACTTACATTTAGATGCGGGACATTTAGGCCAAAGATTAAATTTAGCTGCCATACATCTTAAGTTAGGGGTGAGTGGAATTGGCGGATTTTTTGATGATCAAGTGAATGAAGTTTTGGGTATTCCTGAAGATGAAGCGGTTATTTATATTACCACTTTAGGACGGCCTAAATATCAATCTTTAGGATGAGAAGTTCCCAGTGACCAGTTATCAGTGACCAGTTAATTAGTCGGACAGAAATCAAGGAAACTGTGTAAACAGTTTTAAACAAAGCTGTTACCTTACCAAACTCAAATTAAGATAGATTAATCCCTAAATACATTAAAAAAGTTAATAAAGCCCGTTAGTGCGCCAATCGGACTAAATACGGTGATCAAGGTATCAGAAGCAGCCGTTAAAAAATTGCGATTGACAATAACCACATCATTATTCTTGAGAATAGGATTATCCCCTTCCGCAATTCCTCGGGCAAAATCAATATCAATATCCCGTTTTGTTACCGTTCCGTTGGGATTTAAACGAACTAACTCGATAGTAGCACTGTTAGACCGTCGTTTATCAAAGCCTCCGGCCGCTAAAATTCCTTGATTTAAGGGAGTATTGGGGGGAACTTCGACAGTTCCTGGACTTCTAACCTCTCCCACAACGTTAACACGAATGGCTCCAGGGGAAAAACTAGCGGCCGCTAAAGGTTCTGATTCCTCTGAGGGTAAATTTTCGGCTGTAGGAATAATAATAGTATCCCCTTCTTGCAAGATAATATCTTCTTCAATATTTCCGGTTTGCAGTAAGTTCCAGAGATCAATGGCAATGATTTGTTGAGAACCATCTCGATTATAACGACGCAGTTCCACTTGACGTACATCTGCTAAGGGTTTAATTCCACCCGCTAGTTGAATGGCAAAGGTGAGTCTGGGAGGTTGTCGGCGAATGGTTCCTGTGGAACCACTGACAGTGCTACTCTCTGGAATGACACGATAGGACCCAGGACGATACACTTCCCCAACAATAGCAACGTTAATTTCTTGATTAGCGGTAATACCAAAATTGGCATCAGAGAGGAGTCTGGTTTCGGCCAAATCAATGGTTTCTTGGGTGGGAATAATAATTTCATCCCCATCTCTGAGGGTAATGTCTTGTTTGAGTTGACCTTCTCTGACTAAATCCCATAAATTTAGGGTTAAAATCAGGGTTTCTCCCTTAAATTTGCGTTGAATTTGTACCTTTTCGAGATCAGCTACCGTGGTGAGTCCCCCTGCTTGTTGAATGAGTTGGGTGACAGTGGGAAATTTTTGTCCTCCTTCGACGGGAAGCAAATAGGAACCCGGACTATTGATTTCTCCTGCGATCGCTAATTTTAAGGGACGAGGGGTCACTAAACTGACGGTGACGGAGGGACGTTTAACATATTGGGTGTATTGTTGCGTCAAAAATTCTGTTAATTGGGTTAAGGTCAATCCTTCGACTGGAAAAGTCCCTAATAAGGGTAAGGAGAGGGTTCCATCCACTAAGATTTGATATTCTCCACTAAATTCTTCCACAGGAAACACCGTTACTCTAATCACATCACCAGCACCTAAAGTATATTCTGTTTCTGTGGATAATCCATAACCTTGATATTGCAGGTCTGGATAGGGTTCTAAAGGGGGTATCGACTCTAACGCCGACGATTGACTTCTTGCTGGAAAGCACCACAGCGATGAGATTATTATCCAGTTTAGACTAATTAAAAAAGGAAACAATCCTCCATATTGACAAATTTTCTTGACCATCGGTTTACTCACTCACTCACTCACAAGATTTTAACTCATTTTCATAGATTATAATTTAGGATAATCCCAGACGGTTCAAACCAATAATAAAATGGAAAAAAAAAATAAATGGTTAGAAATTGGAACAATTGTTGCTCCTAAAGGACTGAAAGGAGAATTGAAAGTTTTATCCAGTACAGATTTTCCCGAAAGATTTGAAATACCAGGACAACGATGGTTACAATCTCCTCAGACTTCTTCTCCTCAACCGGTTGAATTAATCAGTGGTAAATCCGTTGCCAATAAAAATATCTATATTGTTCGCTTACAAGGTATAGAAAATAGGAATCAAGCAGAAACTTTACGAGGTTATAAGATGTTAGTTTGTGATGAAACAACACCAAAATTAGAGAAAGAAGAATATCATGTTTCACAACTAATTGATTTAGATGTCTATGAACAAAAAACAGAAAAAAAAATCGGCAAAGTGGTGGATATTTTTACAGCAGGTCACGATTTATTAGAAATTCAATTAACCCCTAAAACAGAATTAGAAGCTAAGGAGAAGAAGGAAAAAAAAGTGTTTATTCCCTTTGTTTATGAAATTGTCCCTGTGGTAGATTTAGAAAAGCATAGAATAGAAATTAATCCCCCAAAAGGGTTATTGGATCTCCCTCATTGATCACCAAAGAAAAGTAACAAAAAAGCGGTAGTTAGACATTAAGCTGTCAAAAATTAAGAATAACTTTGCAATTGAATCAAGCAATAAGGGTTCATAACAGGTTATAATGCAGTTTTGAGCAAATTGTATCAACGACTGTTAAGGAGGAAGCCATTCCTGAGCAATTAATCCTAACCGTGAGTTTAAGGGGAACTCGTGATGTTAGGGAGAACTACCAAATTTTCCGATTAACTGGCTTATTAGATGCCTTTTCTGAACCTGTATTTCGCAAAGTCATTCAGCAATGTATTGAGGAAGGACCTTACAATATTATTCTTGTTCTTGCTCAAATCGATTTTATCGATAGTTCAGGACTAGGAGCATTAGTACAGTTAGTCAAACAGGTCCAAAACCATGACGGCAGTTTACAAGTCGTCACTAACCCCAGGGTGACTCAAACCGTTAAACTGGTACGTCTGGAAAAATTCTTATCCCTACAACCCAACGTAGACACTGCCATTGAAAACCTGGAGAAACCGAAAAAATAGTTAAGATGTACACTCAATCTCTCTTGGCTCACATCAGTCCTCGTCATCGAATCCAATGAGTCAAAGTCGTCCTGGAGTTTATTTTCAAGTCGTTATGGAGGCAAAAGACTATGAAACCATAGATCGATTGTCCCCCACCTTTTTAGCCTACATTGGCGATGCTGTTTATGAACTATATGTGCGGACTTGCTATTTATTACCTCCGCGTAAAGTCGGAGACTATCATAATCAAGTCGTTGCTCAAGTTAGGGCTGAAAGCCAAGCTAAAGCCCTCCAAAAATTAACCCCTTACCTGACGGCGGTTGAACAAGATATCGTCCGCAGAGGGCGTAATGCAGCGACAACCCGTCCTCGTCGTCTCAAACCAGAAATTTATCAACAAGCGACCAGTTTAGAAACATTAATTGGCTATCTCTATTTACAAGACACTCATCGCTTAAGTGAACTCCTCGAAACCCTCATTCTCTAGATCCTCGTTCTAGTCATAATTATGTCTAATAAACCCACTACCCGAAGCGATCGCCGTTCCTCAGAGAAACCTAAGCTGTCGGGGAAAAAAACCATTGTTTCCTCTCGATCTCATCCAAGGACACCCCCATCACCCCAAGAAACCGAAGACGATCTCATTTATGGTCGTCATTCCGTCTTAGCGGCTTTAGAAAGCGATCGTCAGTTAAATCGTATTTGGATCACCAATCGACTGCATTATGATCCTCGGTTTCACAACCTCATCCAAGGGTCAAAAGCTAAAGGTGCAGTGATTGACGAGGTTTCCCCACAACGACTTTCTCAAATTACTCATGGAGCCAACCATCAAGGGGTTGCTGCTCAAGTTGCACCCTATACTTATCATGAGTTAGATGAGTTAATTGCTCAAGCTAAGGCTAACAGCGATGAACCAGTGATTGTCATTGCTGACGGGATTGCCGATCCTCAGAATTTAGGGGCGATTATTCGCACAGCAGAAGCCTTGGGATCTCAAGGGTTGATTATACCACAAAGACGGGCTGTGGGTGTGACTTCAACAGTTTCTAAAGTAGCTGCCGGGGCTTTAGAATCGTTTCCCGTAGCTAGGGTGGTTAATTTAAGTCGTGCTTTAGACAACTTAAAATCAGAAGGGTTTTGGATTTATGGGACGGTTGCTGAGGGGGGAAAACGATTACAAGACTTTAATTTTCGCGGTGCGCTCGGTTTAGTTATTGGTTCGGAAGGGAGTGGTTTAAGTTTGTTGACGCAACGGTGTTGTGATGAGTTAATTTCGATTCCTTTGGAGGGAAAAACTCCTAGTTTAAATGCGTCCGTTGCTGCTGCGATTAATCTTTATGAAATTTATCGTCAACGGTGGTCAGAAAAGGTTTATATTCAGTAAAGAGTTAATAGTTATTATTGTTTAAAACAAGCAGGGGTTTAGCATGACTAAACCCCCAGAATGCTTGCAATTTAAGTTAATATCATGAATAATAATGTATTATATTTGTATTTATAATAACCTAAATTTCCCAAAAAATAGTAACATTGAATACAAAATGCCTAAAAAATGTTCATTTTGAGCAAAAAAATTGAAAAAGATTATCAATAAAAAACGCAAGAATGGGGGTTGACAAACCATACTACTTTTTTGTATCATTTTGGAGAAAGTAACGGTAGGCTAAGAAACAGTCTAAGTAAATGTGACTCTTCTGATTGGTTAGTTTTCGTTACATATAAATTGACCAATAACCGCTAAAATCGAAGCTAGGTAGGATTAAGGAGAAAGATTTGTGACTCGTCAATCAGCCCCAAGTTTGCAACCCTTATTGGGTGGTATTATTGCTGCGTTATTAGTGGTGATTAGTTTCAACTCATTTGTTGTCATTAATCCTGGACAAGCAGGAGTTTTAAGTATTTTAGGAAAAGCCCAAGATGGAGCATTATTAGAGGGAATACATTTTAAACCTCCTTTGGTGTCTGCCGTGGATGTTTATGATGTTACCGTGCAGAAGTTTGAAGTTCCAGCACAAAGTGCAACCAAAGATTTACAAGATTTAAGTGCAAGTTTTGCCATTAATTTTCGTCTTGATCCAGTCCAAGTTGTTACTATCCGACGCACTCAAGGAACCTTACAAAATATTGTTTCCAAAATTGTTGCTCCTCAAACCCAAGAATCATTTAAAATTGCTGCAGCTAAACGGACTGTAGAACAGGCCATTACCCAAAGAAGCGAACTCAAAGAAGACTTTGACAATGCTCTCAATTCTCGCTTAGAAAAGTATGGCATTATTGTCTTAGATACCAGTGTCATTGACCTTAACTTCTCCCCTGAATTTGCGAAAGCAGTAGAAGATAAACAGATTGCCGAACAAAAAGCACAACGGGCTGTCTATATTGCTCAAGAAGCTGAACAAGAGGCACAAGCTGACATTAACCGGGCTAAAGGTAAAGCAGAGGCTCAACGCTTGTTAGCAGAAACCTTAAAAGCCCAAGGGGGTGAATTGGTGCTACAAAAAGAAGCCATTGAAGCTTGGAAAGAAGGGGGCGCACAAATGCCCAAAGTGCTAGTCATGGGGGGAGAGAGTAACAGTAGTGTTCCCTTTCTCTTTAATTTAGGAGACTTGGCTACACAGTAATTGAAACATTGCCCACCTCCTGTTGATGTAATATGACTAATTTTGCAATTAATGTTGATAATATTAGCTTCAGTTGGCATGAAAATGCCCAGGTGCTAAATTCTTGCTCATTGGCTGTGCCAGAAGGAGAATTTTGGATGCTTTTAGGGGCAAATGGGAGTGGTAAATCCACCTTGCTGCGACTTCTTACCAACTTATTAACCCCTCAAAGTGGAACCATTACCATGACTCCTCCTGTGGGCTTTGTCTTCCAAAACCCCGATCGCCAGTTAGTCATGCCAACCGTTGGGGCTGATATTGCTTTTGGCTTAGTTGAGGAAAATTTACCCCCTTTGGAAGTGCGTTATCGCGTTAGAGAAGCCTTAAGCACTGTCAACCTCTTAGAGTTAGAAAGAAGACCTATTTATGCCCTCAGTGGGGGTCAAAAACAGCGTATTGCCATCGCAGGAGCGATCGCTCGTCATTGTTCGGTGTTGTTATTGGATGAGCCAACGGCCTTACTTGACCCTGATACTCAAATCGAATTAGTCGAACAAGTGCAAAATCTCGTCAAAAGTCGAGGGATTACCGCTTTATGGGTGACACACCGTTTAGAAGAGTTAAATTACTGTGATGGGGCTTTTTTATTAGAAGGGGGGAAGGTCGTTCAACAGGGTGATCCGCAACTGATTAAACAGAAAATTTCTTAATGGCGAAACGACACCCCAACTTGTTAAAATCCAATCTATTTATCTCTATTTATCCTTAAAGAACACAAAATTATCAATTACCATTATTTATGAAACGTCGAAATTTTATTAAATACAGCAGTTTAGGGTTAGCCAGCTTGGGAATTACAGCTTGTAGCCATACAGATATTTTTTCTTTTAACAATGGACAAAAAACCGATGTTGATTTTGGTACTCTAGAAAAAAGTAACCTAATTTTGGGGTTTGTGCCTAATACGGATGCAACCCCTTTAATTATTGCTCAGGAAAAGGGCTTTTTTGAGCGTTACGGCCTGTCTGTTACCCTAAAACGGCTTAATAGTTGGCAAGGGGTCAAAGATGAACTCTTAGGCTGGAAAATGGACGCAGGACAAATCCCCTATCCTTTCCCCATGATGGCACAGTTAGGAAAAGAGCAGGCCCCCTTAATTTCCTTGATGACATTAAACCTCAATGGTAGTGCCATCACACTGACACAAAAAGCTTGGGATGCAGGGATACGCCCTTCCGTAGACTATTTTAATTTTACTGATTTTGAGCAGAAGATTAGACGTTATTGGCGAAATCATGAAAATCCCCTTCAGTTTGCTGTGGAATCTGCCTTTTCAACTGATGCTTATCTCACTCGTTACTGGTTATCAGCCATTGGATTAATCCCAACCACTGAGGTAGAATTTGTGGAATTTCCTGCGTCTCAAATGATTTATAAACTGCAAGCAGGTATCGTTGATGGATATAGCGCATCTTCTCCTTGGAATCAACAAAGCGTATTGGAAAAAGCAGGATTTATTAGTTATATTAGCCGTGATATTTGGAAGGGACATCCCAATAAAATCTTAGCTACTATGGATGGTTGGGCTAGAAAACATCCCACCACCACTAAGGCATTAATGGCATCTTTGATAGAAGCTTGTCAATATTGCGATCGCCTAGATAATCAGGCAGAAATTGCAACAATTTTGGCCAACCCTAATTATTTAAACTTAGAAGCTGGTTTAATTGAATCCACCCTAATTGGCAATTATTCTTATAGTAGTCAAGTCTCTAATAAGTATCAGCAAATTATCCCTGATTATACCATTTTCCATCATCGCAATGTTGACTATTTAGCAGACAACGACCATGCTAATTATCCCTGGCGTTCCCATGCTGTCTGGATGTTAACCCAGATGATTCGTTGGCATGATCTAGAAATCTTTGACTATCCTAAAGATGCCGATGAATTATTAGATAAAATTTACCCCATTAATTTTTATGAAGAGGTCGCCGAAGCATTAAATATTATCCTCCCCAGTGACACCATGAAACAGGAACCAACAACCTCTTTTATTGATGGTCGGTCTTTTGATCCAAGTAATCCCGTGGCCTACTTAAATCAATTTCCCATTCGGGCTAATCATTCGCCAATTTTTGGCTTTGTTTAAACAATAGGAGATCAATAACTATTACTGCAATCAGATGAATAACCCCGACTATAGTGTAGCTATAGTTGGGGTTGAATGAATTTTATCAATGGGAATTCTGACCAATCAGTTTGTTAAACTAAGTTTGATAACGAGGTTCAACATATTTAGTTTATACAGTTGCTAACTCACGTTCAGGACGTTTGCTATTCCGGATACCCTCGATCGCCTCGGCATAGTCAGCAGCTTTAAAGACAGCCGATCCAGCCACAATAGCATTAGCCCCGGCTTCCAATACTTGCCAAGTATTTCCAGGTTTGAGTCCCCCATCCACTTCGATCCAGGGATCGAGTCCTTTTTCAGCACACATTTGACGTAATTTACGAATTTTAGGCACCACTTCAGGAATAAAGCTTTGACCCCCAAAACCAGGGTTAACACTCATAATTAAGACTAAATCACACAATTCTAGAACATACTCAATCAAATCTAAAGAAGTAGAAGGATTGAGAACCACTCCTGCTTGTTTTCCTAATTCCCGAATTTGACCTAGGGTGCGATGTAAGTGAGGTGAAGCGTTATGTTCTGCATGAACGGAGATAATATCAGCCCCTGCTTTGGCAAAGTCAGCAACATATTTTTCAGGTTCGACGATCATTAAGTGAACATCAAGGGGTTTTTTTGTGTAGGGACGAATGGCATTAACAATTAATGGACCAATGGTGATGTTAGGAACAAAACGACCGTCCATGACATCAACATGAATCCAGTCTGCGCCAGCTTTATCCACTGCCTCAATTTCTGCGCCTAAACAGCTAAAATCAGCCGAAAGGATGGAAGGGGCAATGACAGTAGATTTGGTGGATTGAGTCATAATAATAGTGTTTCTCCGATCAGATTGCTTATCTCAACAATATTAACAAAGTATTTAGATTAGCTTAAAGCTTTTTGGCTTTATTGACCACCAATTAGAGGAGATAATTTCTCCCTTCGATTTCTTGGTTCACTCTTGCGAAGTTCCAAAGAATTTCATCATCTCAAACCCTGAGTGAGAGGAGGTTTCAAAGAAAGGTCAAAAAAAGATTTGGAAAAAGGGTTGACATGGCTGGGAAGTTTAGTTATATTTGTAAATGCGCGGTTGAGAGCGAAACGCCAAACGCGCCCCGAA
>JASJDD010000032.1 GCA_030065735.1 Crocosphaera sp. | reverse complement strand
GCCTTGAACACACCCCAACTAAATCACAGATTATAGTTGGGGATTCATTTAGCGGTATAAGTGAAGATTTTGGCGACTATTTTGGGAATACTAATCATAACCTGAGTTCGGTATAAGCTGAAAGGCTAATGAAGTCGTTGGCGAAAAAGACTATTTTCTCCTGAAAAATCAGAACGGTTCCCCTGCTTTCAGCGTTATCCCTAAGCAAAGTCGAAGGAATAACTGCGAACTCACGTTAACCATAGTTACTAAAAACAATTTCTAACAGCATTCTCCCTAACCATGAATGTTATCGACTTACCTGACTAAACATTATGATGAGTAACTGGAAACCCGGAACAAAATTGCAAAGTGGTCGCTATGAAATTAATAAAGTTTTAGGATATGGAGGATCAGGCATTACCTATCGCGCCAAAGAAAATCCTCATGGACATTCAGTTGCTATCAAAACTCTCAATACCATCATTCAAAATAAAGCTGATTTTAGCAGACATCAAGAACGGTTTATCCAAGAAGCTTTTTGTCTAGCAAAGTGTAATCATGACCACGTTATTAAAGTTCATAACGTTTGCCAGGAGGGACAGCTTTGGTGTATGGTGATGGACTATATTGCAGGAGGAACCCTCAGACAATATGTGAATTATAAAAAAAATAGTATCTCTGAAGAAGAAGCCTTAAAATATATTAAACAAATTGGTTCAGCTTTAACCTATATTCATGAACAAGGATTTATTCATCGAGACGTTAAACCCGGTAATATTATGATTCGCAAACGGGATATGCAAGCTATTTTAATTGACTTTGGTTTAGCTAGGGAATTTGTACAAGATAAAATCCAAACTCATACCAATGCTTGTACCGAATCTTTCGCTCCTTTAGAACAATATGAATTAAAGGCAAAACGGGGAGCTTATACAGATGTTTATGCCTTAGCAGCCACTTTATACTATATTCTCACCTTACAGTTGCCCTTCCCTGCCCCTTTTCGTCAACAAGGGGCAACTCTTATTCCTCCAAAACAGCATAATCCTGATATTAGTAATACTGTTAATGTTGCTATTCTCCAAGGGATGGAATTATCTGTAAAAAAACGTCCTCAATCAATTCAAGAGTGGCTAAAAATGTTAACAGAAAAACAAGTTAATGTTCGTCAAAAAAATATTTGGAGAAATTCTAAACAAGTAGTAATTAATACTGCTAATCAAGAACAATTATCTATCAATAAAAAATCTGATAATTCTGAAATAGCCAATAAAATTAAATCCACAAGCAAATCAAAAAAAGAAACAAAAATTGCTCAAAATATCTCAAAAATAGTTTCTATTTCAGCATCAGAAATTAATTACAAAATGTTACAAAAATTATTGGCTATAGGTAATTTAAAAGAAGCGGATCAAGAAACAGCAAAAATCATCTTAAAACTAACAAATAGAGAAAAAAAAGGATGGTTAGATAAACATCATATTGAAAAGTTACCCTGTCATGAATTACAAATTATCAATCAACTTTGGCATGAAGCAAGTAATGGACATTTTGGCTTTTCGGTTCAAAAAAAGCTGTATCAAAGCTTAGGAGGAAAACAAGATTATGATGCTAAAATTTGGTGTAAGTTTGGAGATAAAGTCGGCTGGAGACACAACAAAAATTGGCTATCTTACAAAGACCTCAATTTTAATCTTTGGGCCCCTCAAGGTCATTTACCCATGCTAGGAATGCAGTTTTGGGGATTTAGAGGGTGGTTAACCGTATTGATCAATCAATTAAATATCTGTCAAATTTAGGCAAAAAATCACTAATGTCTCTTTATCTTTTGAATTGGATGACGAGGTTTGGTAGAATATAAAAAACGCAATAGAAAAACTGAAAAACATGAACTTATTATTAGCAACTGCCGGACAATTTCCTACCTATTTTGTGATCGTCTATGTTGTCGGTTTTATCGCTGCTGTTACCATTGGTTCCATTGCGTGGTACAATTCCAAGCGTCCTGCCGGCTGGGAAAATGCAGAAAAGCCAGATTATGTCCCTGATGTAAAATCAGATGACTCAACAGAGAGTGATTCATAGATTAATCCCTATGATTGAGCAAAAAAGATCAACTCGATCTTCCTTTTAAGTTATGAGTGCCACCATTCCTTTTGTAACACCGATTAATCAAATTAAACTAGAACCTGGTAGTCAAGTTACCATTACCAATATAAGCTGGCAAGCATTTGAATTAATGTTGCAAGAATTGGGAGAAAATCGTAGTGCCAGATTAAGCTACAGTCAGGGTATTTTAGAAGTTATGGTTCCCCTTCCCGAACATGAGAGACCAAAGGAACTAATTTCAGATGTTGTTAAACTCTTGTTAAAAGTAACTCAGAGAAAATATGAACCCTTTGGATCAACAACGTTTAAAAAAGAAGGAATAGCAGGAGTTGAACCAGATGCTTGCTTTTATATCAAAAATTATCAACGGATGATTAGTCGTCGTCGTTTACAACCCGACGACCCACCTCCCGATTTAGCCATTGAATGTGATCTTACTTCTAAAACAACTCTGGAAGCTTATCAAGCTATTAAAGTCCCTGAATTATGGGTTTATGATAGTGGTAAACTAAGTATTTATATTCTGCAAAATGACAACTATATCCAGTCAGATATTAGTCCTACTTTTCCCAATATTAACCTAACTAAGATAATACCCGATGCGATTGAGCGATCGTGGCAAGTTGGCAGTTTTCAAGCATTAGAAGAGTTAGAAAGTCTTATTAAAAATAATGAATTTAATTAAAGCTAACATCTTCATAAATGTCTATTAAAGAAATCTGAAAATTCATACTTTCTAGTTTAATATTCCCACAATCTGCATGATAAACTTTTAACACCCATAAACCTTGATCATTTCGTCTAAAACACTCAATTCGCTTCAGTTTACTATTAATTAAAACATATTCTTCTAAACTTTCTAAGCTTTGATAATCAATAAACTTATCTCCTCGATCAAAAGCTTCTGTGGAGTCAGATAAAACCTCGATTATTAGTTTAGGATAACATTTATAATTGCTAGTTTCTTGATCTCTTGAATCACAAGTAACCAAAACATCAGGATAATAAAAACGATTAAAGTTTTCTAATCTTACTTTCATATCACTGATATAAACTCGGCAATTTGAGCCTCTCACATGATTTCGCAATAATGCAAAGATATTCCCTGCAATAGTAACATGAGTATCAGATGCACCAGCCATTGCATAAATTTCTCCCGCTATATATTCATGTTTGATGTCTTGTTGGCTTTCCCATTCAAGATATTCTTCAGGAGTCAGAGGAGAAGATTCAGATACAGCAATCATGGACTAAATTAAATTACTTAATAACTGTATAATAGCAATTTTGACGCGATCGCTAGTTTTCTAGACACAGAAGCATTAAGTTTTCCTGACTGTAAGCCAGGGCGTGGTCAATAAAAGCCCGTAGGCTACAATCAAAGAAATCAAAGCATAATTGGAAAGTTATCCTATGGTGGTTCGACAACCTCGATATAGCAAAGAAGAATTTGCGCAACGTGGCAAAGAAATCTATGAAACTAAAGTGCGATCGCAAGTTGAAAAAGGTAATTATGGCAAACTTGTGGCCATCGATATTGAAACAGGTTCTTTTGAAGTAGCTGATACGTCGATGGAAGCAGTTGATCGACTTTATGAACGGGAACCCAATGCTCAACCTTGGGTGATTCGCATTGGACATCGAGCAGTTTTTCGCTTGGGTGGTCGTAGTCTGACAAAGCTCCTATGATGTTTGGTGTGGTTAATAATAATTGTGAAGCAATTATCAAAGTTGCAGTGGGGTGTATCGGTTCACCTAAAATAATCGTTGATGAAGAATTCCCTAAATAAATGTTGCAAGGAAATCTATCGTTAAATTACACTGTAAATAATCAAAAAAGATTATTGAGTTAATAGAATTATGGGTGAAGCAAATCGAAGAAAAAAGTCAAATCCTAATTATGGAAAGATATATGATGCTCAAAAACATACTATTTATTCTACAAAATCACTTCCTAGTAGTCTCGCGAAACCGTTGAAAGACATTTTGGAAAATTATTCAGAAATAAATGAAGATACTTGGGAGTCGATTTATCAGAGTATATCATTATTAGTCGCTGATGCTTTTTTAAGTTTTTCAAGAGTATTTCCCAGTAAAAAAGAATTATTAAGCGATTTAGTACTCTACTATCATCAAAAATATGCGAGTAGCCCCAGCTCTTTAGCGGACTATCCTTACTACCTGATTTCATTATTTTATAAAAGAAATAATGAACTTTTTTTTTCAAAAGAGGAAGTCATTAAGACAGAATGCGATAGCCACATTTATTTCAAACTTTTAGACGAAATTATAGAACATTTGCTTGTCTTGATGCCTAGAGACATTGTGAAAGGAGTTACTCTATATATTTTTTCTAAACAGGAGTTTATCGAGATTTGCATCGATAAAAGTAAAGAAAGTACACAAGCAATGTTCAATCATGAAAGACATTTCAATAAGTTCTTAGAACGTTCTCTTTTTTCAGGTTACAATATATGGTCTAGGCCATTATTATCATGGCCTCAAAGGGATTCTCCATTCTTACGTTGTCAATTTATTGGGAATTTTGGTGAGAAGCATGGGTTAGTAAAGATGTTACTTTTTCATTTTTCTCCCTTTATTGATGAATCTGATAATTTTCCTGTACAATTTATTGATAAGATTCAAACAGTTTTATTCTTTGTGTATATAGAACTCTTTAAAAATCTACCAGAGAAGGATTTACGAGAACTTTCGTTTGATAGGATTAAATATTATTCACTCTCTTTCTGTTTATTCATATATCTTGCTCTCTTATCACTTGATTCAGATGAAAGCCCTGTGTTGATTGATTTTGAAAAATTTGTCGACCATTTTAATTTATTTGTCAATCAAGCAGCTTATATTTTCAGTTTTGATATTTCTACAATTAACAATAGAGAAAACATTAACTTAGATGCTGTAAGCTTAGATAAAAAAGAAATTGAAAAGTTGAACGCTGATATAGCCAGGTATTTGTACAGAATAGGTCTTCCCAAAAGACAAATATTTGAAACACAGGGGGATTTGGAGCAACTATTATCTCATCAAACAATAGATCAAGAAAATACTGATGAGTTGTCCAATTCATTTGTCAAAGAAGGTTCGGATTCTGTTACCTCAATAGGGGATGAATACCGCATACAATTTTCGAAAACTGATGTGGATAGCTTTTTGTATAACTTTTTTACAAATATTACAACTTCAGATGATGAGCTAATAGACGATTGGTCTAATACATCAAATTTCGGATTTGTTTGTGAGGATAGTATTTTTATGCCTAACCTCAGTTTACCAGCAATCTTATCCAAATTTTTCTTGTATGTAGAGAAGTTCACAACTGATTTTATCGAGAATGTCAATAGTGCTGGATCTCTCACAAAACCACTAGGTCAGATTTTTGAGAGATATGTTGAAACTGTGCTTGGAGGTAATGACTTTGAGGTTTTTGGGAGTCTTAAGGTTGAAGATGAAGGAGTTGATGTTATTGCCTTATATAAAGATAAAGCCTTTTGGATAGAATGTAAGACACTCCGTGAACAGCTCGGATTTATCCTTGGTTCTAAATATGAAATCAAGTTTACTCGATCTATGAGAACGATTAATTCAGGAATAAGAACAGCGAACAAGTGGAGTAAACAAAAAAAGAGAGAGGAGTTTTTAAAGAAAGCTGAAATAGTAATGCCGACTAACATAGTCCAGCATTATTCTCTTGTAATTGTTCCGTATCCAATGTATGTCTATCCATATACCAAAACAAAACTTGAAATAGAACCAGACAATATTCCTGTTTTAACGCCTGAAGATTTCATAGCTTTAGTAACTACAAACAAGTTTCCCCGCTAATTTTGTCGAATAGGTTTTTCCCTCAACCCGACAACTACAAGTGTTTGCTTAACAATTATACGCTTTGATGCCAACTTAGGGAAAGTAGTTGGCATCGTTTCTCATGCTTATCTTAACCCATTATGAAACAATCATGAGAGAATTATGATAAGATTATGAGAAACACCCATAAATTTTTGCATAATATATATGTTCTATTCACGGGGCATTGTCCTGACGCTGAGTTTAATGTTAGGGGTAGGGTTAATCGCTTGTACTTCTAGTGAAGTCACTACACCTTCAACCCAAACAGATAACAGTCAAACCACAGAATTAGCTGCCGATAATCAAGGGAAAAAGAAAGTATTGACCACTTTTACGGTTTTAGCAGACATCGCCCAAAACGTAGCAGGGGATAAGTTGGACGTACAGTCCATTACCCGTATTGGTGCAGAAATTCACGGTTATGAGCCAACCCCTAGCGATATTACCAAAGCTCAAGACGCTGACCTCATTTTATATAATGGCATGAATCTGGAGCGTTGGTTTGAGCAGTTTTTAGGCAATGTTAAAGATGTCCCCTCAGTGTTGTTGACAGAAGGGATTGAACCCATTCCTATTGCAGAAGGTCCCTACACCGATAAACCGAACCCCCATGCTTGGATGTCCCCGAAAAATGCTTTAGTTTATGTAGAGAATATTCGTAAAGCGTTTGTAGAACTTGATCCCGACAATGCAGAGACGTATAACGCCAATGCTGCTGCTTATAGTGAAAAGCTTAAAGCCATTGACGAAGCATTACAAGCGGATCTCGAACAAGTACCCGAAAATCAGCGATATTTAGTCAGTTGCGAGGGTGCATTCTCCTATTTAGCCCGTGACTACAATTTAAAAGAGATATATATGTGGCCAATCAATGCTGAACAGCAGTTTACCCCCAAACAGGTAAAAACTGTCATTGATAAGGTGAAAACCAATCAAGTTCCCACTGTTTTTTGTGAAAGTACCGTCAGTGACGAAGGACAAAAACAAGTAGCCAAAACCACCGGATCACGGTTTGGAGGCAACCTCTATGTAGACTCCCTTTCCACCGAAGAAGGTCCAGTACCGACCTTTTTAGACTTACTGGAATACGATGCGCGCGTTATTTCTAACGGGTTACTCGCTGGTACTAAAGCGCAATAGTTTCTCATACTCTCTTTTGCCAACCATTTAATACACCATCATGTCAGCAATCACCCCATCTCTCAATATTACGGTAGATAATCTCAGTGTCACCTACAACAACGCTAAACTCGCTCTGTATAACGCCAGTTGCACCGTAGAAGCCGGTTCTATCACTGCTTTAGTGGGTCCCAATGGTTGCGGTAAGTCCACCTTGTTTAAATCCATTATGGGGTTTTTATCCCCCAGTCAAGGACGAGTTTTGGTAGGAGGAACTTCCGTTAAAAAAGCCCAAAAACGCCAGTGGATGGCTTATGTACCTCAAGCAGACGAAGTAGACTGGAACTTTCCCGTCAGTGTGTTTGATGTGGTGATGATGGGACGTTATGGTTATATGAACCTATTACGCATTCCCAGTGCAAAAGATAAAAGATTAGTGATGGAAAGCCTAGAAAGAGTGGGTATGAGTGAGTTTCGTAATCATCAAATTGGGGAACTGTCAGGAGGGCAGAAAAAACGGGCATTTTTAGCCAGGGCCTTGGCGCAAGAAGGGAAAGTCATTTTACTGGATGAACCCTTTACAGGGGTGGATGTGAAGACAGAAAAACGCATGATTGATTTGATGATTCAGTTGCGAGAAGAAGGTCATACTATTTTAGTCTCCACCCATGATTTGATGTCCATTTCCACCTTCTGCGATCGCACTATTCTCCTCAACCGCACCATTTTAGCTTCTGGGACTACAGAAGAAACCTTTACAGAAGAGAATTTAGAGATGACCTTTGGGGGGTTGCCAGTGGCTAACTATAGGAATGTAGAATTTAGAATGTAGAATTTAGAATGCAGAAAATATTAATCACAACTAATCTTTTGAACTGGTTTACTGAACCGTTGCAATATGGGTTTTTAGTGCAAGCTATTTGGGTGAGTGCCTTTGTTGGTTTGGTTTGTGCGGTTCTATCTTGCTATATTACCCTCAAAGGGTGGTCTTTGATGGGAGATGCTATTTCTCATGCGGTTGTACCTGGAGTCGTAGTGGCCTATGCGATGAATATTCCTTTTGCCATCGGTGCATTTGCATTTGGCTTTGGGGCAACGGTTGCTATCGGCTATATTAAGTCTAATACCCGATTGAAAGAAGATGCAGTCATTGGGATTGTCTTTACAGGATTTTTTGCCTTTGGTTTAGTTCTCGTCACGAAAATTCCCAGTAATATTGATTTATTTCACATTCTCTTTGGTAATGTCTTGGGTATTTCTGGAGAGGATATTATTCAAACTTTAATCGCAGGAATCATTACCTTAGTTGTTATTTTATTACGGCGTAAAGACTTACTGCTGTTTTGTTTCGATTCTAACCATGCCAAAGCGATTGGTTTGAATACTCAGATGATGTATTATACCTTGCTTTGTGTGTTGGCCCTTACTATTGTGGCAGCATTGCAAACTGTAGGTATTATTCTGGTTATTTCCATGTTAGTGACTCCTGGATCGATTGGTTATTTATTAAGCGATCGCTTTGAGTATATGTTAATCATTTCCGTGATCAGTAGTGTCTTTTCCTCTGTGTTCGGAACCTATCTCAGCTATCATCTCGATGTTTCTACAGGGGGTAGTATTGTCGTGTTGTTGACGTTTTTATTTGTTCTTGCCATGATCTTCGCTCCCAAATATGGCATCTTGGTTCAACAGTTGAGAAAACGCACGAATCAAGGGTGTGAGGTGCTGTAGCGAATCTGCGGGTGACTAATAATTTCTCAGGACTAAAATTTATGTTTTGGAGCGAGGCATAAATCCTCTCCTGCAAAAACAACTTCTGTGCGATAGCGCCGGAACGGAGTGAGGAACTTCTGACTTCGTTAACGGTTGTCTTGTTATTTTTTTGTGACATTTAGGGAATATTAATGTTACACACCAAGCTAAACCGAAACTAAATCATGTCAAAGGTTGAAACAACCATAAAACAGACAAACGTAGGGTTAAAAGAGTTGTTGGTTCAGTTACAAGAACTCACAAACCTTACATTTAGTGGGAGCTTGCAGATCACCATAGGCAATCATCAAAACTGGACTTTATGGTTGCGTTTAGGACGTTTAAGTTGGTCAGACGGTGGAACTAACTCGCAAGAACGATGGCAAAGACATTTAGGGTTATTTGTCCCTGAGTTGAAAGGTACTCGGTCAAACGAGATAGCTTCCATAGAAAATACAAAAGATCGATGTAGCATCTTAGTTCAACTGCTTCATCAAGGTTTAATTCAACGGCAACAGTTAACTGAATTGATGTTAAGTGTTACCGGAGAAATTCTCTTTGATTTAATCCAATCGAGTCAAGTAAAAGGCAATTGCTTGTCCTACGAGATTATTAGGGATGATTCGAGTAACAAGCATACCTTGATCTTACCCATGATCGAGGTGATACCGACCCTTAAACAAACCCTACAAACCTGGCAACAATGGCAGAATGATGGTTTAGCAAGTTATTCCCCCAATTTAATTCCTGTTATTCAACAGCCAGAACTTATTTCTAATGAGAGTTTGTCTGAAAATCAGTTGTCAATCATTGCCCTCATTGATGGGATGGAGAATGTGCGAAGTTTAGCACTCAAAACTGGTTTAGATATCGTCACCGTGATTCTGTGTCTGCTTCCCTTAGTGAAGCTCAAAGCCATCAGCTTTTCTAAAGTCCCCAGGAATCAGAAAAGTTGTATTTCCCCTAACAGGGCGCATAACAACAAGAAAACCTTAATCGCTTGTGTAGATGATAGTCCTGGAGTATGTCGAGCTTTACATAAAATCATCAACAGAGAAGGTCTTAGTTTTGTTGGCATTCAAGAACCGTTAAAGGCAATTCCCTCCTTTTTAAAAAACAAACCCGATCTGATTTTTTTGGACTTAGTTATGCCCATAACCAATGGTTATGAGCTTTGTACCCAACTGCGAAAAACCCCCAGTCTCAAAAATGTACCCGTCATCATTTTGACAGGGAAAGATGGTTTAGTTGATCGCATGAGAGCCAAAATGGTCGGGGCCAATGACTTTGTATCTAAACCCGTGAAAGTTAAGGAATTTATCAAAGTCCTCAACAAGCATTTAACCCAATCTACCCAGAAGGAATCAACATGAGTCACATTCTTTTAGTTGAAGATAGTCGAGTCGAAGCCGAAAAGTTAACCCGTTACTTACAAAAGCAAGGGTTATCCGTCTTAGGAGTCACCAGTGGTGAAGAGGCGGAACTGAGACTCAAACAAGAAAAACCCCGTCTCATTGTTTTGGATGTCATTTTACCTGGAGAAAGTGGCTTTGAACTGTGTCGTAAGCTGAAAGCTGATCCCTTAACCCAAACCATTCCCGTGGTGATTTGTTCAACCAAGGATAAGGAAATCGATAAAACTTGGGCGAGTATGAGTGGGGCTGATGCTTACTTAACCAAACCCGTCAATGAAGAGGCGTTTCAGCAAACCATCAATCAATTAATCGGTTAAGGAGAAAAAAAGGTGGTACAAGTCGCTGAAAATGTCTCGGTATTTGATATTAATCACCAATTGAGTCAACTAGAAGACGGTCAGAAATTTTTACGGTTTCCCCTTAATTCAACCACCGATGGTTTACTTCCTTTGGGGGAATTGCAAGAGGTTTGTCCTTTAGCACTCCCAACTATCTTACCCGTACCGGAGGTAGCTCAATCCCTATTGGGCATTATTAATTGGCGAGGAAAAGCAACCTGGATCGTCGATTTAGGCAGTTTATGGGGAGCTTGTCACTGGTGTGAGGGAGAAACCCTTGCTGATTCTGGGATGGCTTTGTTGGTTCCCTGGAAGGAAGGAACTATAGGGTTATTGATTCAGGAAATCAAGACGGTTGAAATATTTAACCCCCAACTGTGTCTACCCATTCCAGAAGGAATGTTTTCTCAAGAACTATCTTCTTTAGCTCAGGGTTATTTTGTTAACGCTCCAGAGAAAACTTGGATCGTGCTAGATATTGATTCCATTATGCAAAAAATTGATTCGTTTTGAATAAATAAGGATTAAAAAAACATGGTATTAAATTGGATTTTCGATTCCTCTAATCAACAATCAGACGAGGAACCCAATGGTCATCATCAAAACAAGTTGATTCTTAAGGGACAACTCGAAGAAGAAGACAAAGACAATGGACTTCTCAAGGGACAACTTGAAGCAGAACAAAATGGCCATCGTCAAAACAATGGAGAAAAATCTGAGCAATTAACGATGAATACACAACATTTTCCCCACAACGAGGACAAACAAGATAAGGAAACTCATCTCCCAACTTTAGATGCCAACTATAGAGAAGTTAGTTCTCTTTCTATTCTTAACTTTGAACTTAACAGTGCCAACTGGTTGAACAATATTAATCAGCAAGCACAACAGAGGATGCAAGAGGGCCTCAATCAACTCCGCAAATCCCTACAAGCGGATCGCGCATTGGTCTATGGATTTAATCCTGATGGCAGTGGTCAAGTTTTGGCTGAGTCGGTGGATGGTCGTTGGTCAAGGGCTGGTTCTTCCCTTGATTTCGATTATAATTTGGTCGAAAACGACTGCAAGCCCTACTACGTCGTTAATGATATCTCCGCCAAGCAGTTAGCCCGATGTTTCCTTGAAGCTCTTGAACCCTTGGAAGCCAAAGCTTATATTGTGGTTCCCATCAAATACAATGATCAGCTTTTAGGACTCTTGTGTGCTTATCAAAACGCCACGCCTCGTAATTGGCAAGAGTCAGAATTGAAACTAATGCTCAATGCTGCGGCTCAATTCCGTATTCCCCTACAACAAACCGCCTTTATTCGTAACAGTCAATTTCAAGAACAACAGCGAGAAAAGGCTGTTAAACGAGAACGAGCGTTAGGGAAGATGCTCGAACAGATTCGTAATGCCAAAGAAGATGAGCGGATTTTCCAAATTGCGACTTATGAAGGCAGAAAATTACTGCAAGCCGATCGCCTAGCGGTTTATCGCTTTGATGAAGATTGGGGGGGTCGATTTATTGCTGAGTCTGTCGGTGCTGAGTGGTCAAAACTGATTGACACCATTTTAGTGGTTAAAGACACCTTCCTGCAAGAAAATCAAGGGGGACGTTATAAACACGGTGAATGTTTTGCTGTGGATGATATTTATGCGGTGGGACATCAAGCCTGTCATATCGCTTTACTGGAACAATTTGAAGCCAGAGCTTATGCGATCGCTCCGATTTTTATTGGCAATATGGCTACCGATAAAAAGCTCTGGGGGTTACTGGCTGTTTATCAAAATTCGGGTTGTCGTAAATGGCAAAAAGAAGAGATTGATCTCCTCAGACAACTGGGTTTACAAATCGGCATTGGCATTCAACAGAATCAACAATTTGCCCAACTGGAAAAAACGGTGTTTCGTCAAAGAAGTGTCGCTCAGATGGTAGCACGAATGCAAAAGGCTTTGTCTGTGGAAAATGCCTTAGAGATTGCGGCTCAAGAAACCCGTAAATTATTAGACGTTGAAAGAACCAGCATCTATCGTTTTAATGCTGATTGGAGTGGTGAAAATGTGGTAGAAGCTCCCTTTGATCAGGAGTTTAAAACCCTTCAAGATTCTTGTTTTCAAACCACTTTTGCTCAAAACACCTATCCTGATCTCCAAAAAAATCAAGGAGGAAGCTATCAAAATGGCGAATCCTCTATCGTTAATGATGTCAGTGAGTCAGGTTTAGAAGAACGACTCGTTGAAGTCTTAGAAAGATTAGAGATTAAGGCTTATGTCAAAATGCCCATTTTTGTTGATCAAAAACTCTGGGGGATTATCAATCTCTATCAATCGAATACTCGTCTTTGGAAAGAAGATGACCTGGAATTTTTGCAACGAATGGTTCTACAAATCAGCAGCGTCATTCAACAAAAACAGTATTTAGATGAGTTGCAAACTCAAGCACAACAAGAAGAAGCGATCGCTAATATTGTCCAACGCATTAATAGTTCCCTGAAACTTCAAGACATTTTCCGTAGTGCTACCCAAGAAATTCGCAACTTGCTGCAAGTGGATCGTGCGGTGGTTTATCGTTTTAATCGTGATTGGACAGGGGAAGTTCTCGCTGAATCTGCTGGTTCGGAATGGGTATCCGTTATGGAAATTCAGGAAACCGATCCAACCCTATTTAGCAAAGAAATGAACGCCCATGAGCAATGCACCTTGAAAGATATGCAAGCAGGTTCCGCTCTCGATCGAGATACCTACTTTATCAACACTCAGGGGGGAGACTATACTCGGGGCAAAAAATTTAATGTGGTCAATGATATCTATAATGCAGGATTTTCTGCTTGTTATCTGCGCTCCCTGGAAAAATATCAGGCCAAAGCTTATATGATTGTTCCCATTTTCCAAAATAATCAACTTTGGGGGTTATTTGCCGTTTATCAGAATTCTGGAATACGGCAATGGAAAAGCAGTGAACTGAATTTGATGCTGAAAATTGCCCCTCAATTGGGAATTGCGATTGAACAAGCGGAACTTCTAGAGCAAATTCAAAGCAATAATGAGGAATTAAGACAACGCTCCCAACGGGAAAGTGCAATGTTACACTTCTCATCCCGTTTGATGGGTCGTTTTGCTGGATTAATGCAGAAAAATAACAATCCTAAAACCTTGATGCAATTTGCCATCAAAGAACTACAACAAGTGCTGAAAGTGGATCGGGTTGCTATTTATCGCTTTGCTTCTGATTGGTCAGGAAAATTTATGATTGAATCGGTTGGTGCTAACTGGCCAAAATTAGTAGGGACAGAATTAGCTGAAGTTAAAGACAGTCAGATTCAAGAAAACCAAGGCGGCCGTTATCTTCGTCGAGAAAGCTTACAAGTTAACGATATTGATCAAGCCCAAGAGCATGATTTTCCCCTTTCCCTTCTAGAACAAAGCCAAACCAAGGCTTATCTCTTGGTTCCTATCTTTAACGGAGAACAACTCTGGGGACTATTAGGGGTTTATCAAAACGATCGCCCTCGTCAGTGGGAAAATTCAGAACAGGCTATTCTTGAACAAGTGGCTATCAACCTCGGTGTAACCCTAAAGGTGGGAGAATATTTGACGCAACTACGTTCCCAGGAAGAACAACTCTCAGAGTTAGTTGAAAAGGAACGGAACCAACGAGAAAGTTTACAACAAGGAGCATTAAGAGTGCTTCGCGCCCTCGAACCTTCTTTCAGAGGTGATCTTACCGTTCGCGCGCCCCTCTCCGAAGATGAAATCGGAACCATCGCCGATGGTTATAATACCACCATCCAAAGTATGCGACAGTTAGTCCGACAGGTTCAGGTATCGGCTTCGAGGGTCAGTGATACCTCCAACTTAAATAGTAACTTGGTGACTCAACTCTCTGAAAAAGCGCATCTGCAGGTTAAGCAGCTAAAACAAGCTTTAACCCAGTTGGAGTTAATGGTGTCTTCTACCCAAGATGTGGCGACTTGTGCGAAAAAGGTAGAACAAACCGTTGAGGAAACCAATCAAACGGTTCAGTCAGGGGATGCTTTGATGGAAAAAACCGTCGATGAAATTTTGGAGATTCGCTCCACTGTTTCTGATACAGCCAAAAAGATTAAACGTCTCGGAGAAACCTTCCAAAAGATTACTAAGGTAGTTAACCTGATTGAAAATTTTGCCACTCAAACTAATTTACTCGCTCTCAATGCGTCTATCGAAGCCACTCGTGCGGGTGAAGCGGGTAAAGGATTTAGTGTGGTTGCGGATGAAGTTCGTTCTCTTGCCCATCAGTCAGCGAATGCAACAACGGAAATTAGTCGCTTAGTGGATGAAATCCAAACAGGAACCAATGACGTAACCGAAGCAATGGAAATCGGACTCGCGCAAGTGGTTAATGGAACCAATCTTGTCAGAGAAACACAGCAAAGTCTCAGTGCTATTGTAAGTGCGACCAACAATATTAAAGGATTGGTGAGCGAAATTAGTCAAACCTCTGCTAATCAAACTCAGCAATTCCAGATTGTGACCCAAGTGATGGCTAATGTTTCGGCCATCTCTGAGGAGACTTCCCAGGAAACGGCTCAGATTTCTGATTCGTTTAAGGAACTAGAAGACACCTCATACGAATTACAAAGTAATATCCGTCAGTTTAAGGTCGATTAATTGACAGACTCCACTCCTTGAGGTAAGGAGAGATGGAGCGAAATTTAGAATGTAGAATGCAGAATTTAGAATTGAATATTCTTCATTCTTCATTCTTCATTCCCCATTTCCCATTCCCCATTCTAAATTCTTAATTCTTAATTCTTAATTCTTAATTCTAAATTCTAAATTCTTATGACTATTGATTCCATAGAACAATATTTCCTTGATGAATCATCAGAACTGCTGCAAACCATTGAACAAAACCTGCTGGAGTTGCTGGAGGAAAAAAGTGTCGACAAAGTGCATACGCTAATGAGAAGCGCACACACCATCAAAGGAAGTGCTGCGAATTATGAACTAAAAACCCTCGAAACCATTGCTCACCATCTAGAAGATGTTTTTCAGGCTTTATACCCTCCTGAACTAGAAATCGATTCTGAGCTTTCGTTTTTGCTGCTCGAAGGTTACGATTGCCTCAAAATCCCCTTAACTGCCATTTTATCCAATGTCCCCTATGATGAGCAGGAAATCCTCGATCGCACGGCTGAGATTTTTGCTAAATTACAAACTAAATTGGGTGATTTCTTCGGTCGTGAAACTCCCTTACCCACTTCTGAAGAACTAGGATTTGATGTAGTCGGGTTGATCTTTGCGGATAGTGTTCCCCAAGATTTACAACAATTAGAAACTGCGATCGCGACTCAAGACCCAGAACAAGTTTATACGGTTCTTAATAGTAAGGCTGATTTTTTCCAAGAGTTAGGGGTGTCTTATGAGCTTCCAGGATTGGTTGACATCGCTCAGGCAACTAAAACAGCAATGGAACATCATAAGGATCATGTTCTAACGATTGCCAAAATCGCTCTAGAAAACTTTCAACAAGCTTATACGGATGTTTTGGCTGGTGAACGCACTCACGGAGGTAATCTCTGTGATCAATTACGTCATTGGGCTGAATTGTCTCCTGGAATCGATGTTCCGACAAATATCTCTTCCGATCAAGAAAATAATGATGTACAAACTTCTAATCATCAACTCACTGAGGAATTATTGGAAATTATCGATGAGTCTGTTGATGAAAATCTTTTAATTACTTCAGAAGAAAAAGAAGAAGTTTTAAATAATTCTAATCATCAATTCACTGAAGAATTATTGGAAATTATCGATGAGTCTGTCGATGAAAATCTTTTAATTACTTCAGAAGAAAAAGAAGAAGTTTTAAATAATTTTAATCATCAACTCACTGAGGAATTATTGGAAATGTTCGATGAGTCTGTCGATGAAAATCTTTTAATTACTTCAGAAGAAAAAGAAGAAGTTTTCAATAATTCTAATCATCAACTTACTGAGGAATTATTGGAAATTATCGATGAGTCTGTCGATGAAAATCTTTTAATTACTTCAGAAGAAAAAGAAGATGATGAGTTAGACAACTCTAATCATCAACTAACCGAGGAATTATTAGAAATGGTTGATGATTCGGTCGATAAAACTTCCACGGTAATTGCAGAACAAAAAGAATATAATGAAGCAAAAAGTGCTAATAATGACTCCTTTTGGGTTAGCAAATTATCAAAAAATATTAATAAAAATTCCTTAACAACTACTTCTCCTGTTGAAAAGATTTTACAATCAATTTGCACAGGAAATGAGGAAACATCTATTAAGAAAGAGCCAGTCATTTTATCTGAAAAAACTAAACAAGTTTCTCAGCCTAAAATTCAATCAACACAGGCACTTCCGAGTATCAGAGTCTCCGTTAAACAACTCGATCGCCTCAGTCATACCATTGGGGAATTACTAATCAGCGAAAACCAACAACACTTACAATCAGACCAAATTCATCGTCTTACTCAAAAGACCTTAAAACAGTTTTTCTTCTCTCAGCAACAGCTTAATAAAGTCCGTGACTGGTCAGATAAAAATCTACTCCTTCCTAACAGTAAACGAAGTCAGAAGAAAAAGAGAAAAAATGACAGAGAACGGTTTATCCTTTCCAATTCTTTAACTGATATGGACTCAGAATTTGATGTTTTGGAAATGGATATTTATAGTGATCTTCATCTCCTACTTCAACACTTAACAGAGCAAATGATGCAGCTAGGAGAACAAATTGAAAGTTTAGAAGGATTAGCCCAAAATTTCCGCTTTAGTCGGGGAAAGCGTCAGCAATTACTATCTCAAGCCCAAGATGATCTCCTGGAAGCTCGAATGGTACCCTTAGCAACGGTATTCAATCGATTTCCTCGACTGATGCAACAAATGGTGGCTTCTCACCAAAAACCAGCCCAACTTAATCTGATTGGCGCAGAGGTACTCATTGATAAGGTATTTGTAGAGAAACTTTATGAACCCCTACTCCACCTCATTCGTAATGCTTACGATCATGGAATAGAATCAGTGGAAACCCGTCGTCAACAAGGTAAACCCGAAACGGGACAAATTACTGTTGAAGCTTATCATCAAGGGAATCGTATTACCATCGAAATTAGGGATGATGGACAAGGATTAAACTGGGAACGGATTCGCCAATCAGCCATTGAAAAACAGTTATTAACCCCAGAACAAGCAGCTAATCTTTTAGAGGAGCAATTAGCAGACTTATTATTTGAACCAGGGTTTTCCACCACAGAAAAAATTAGCCAGTTATCTGGCCGAGGAATTGGTTTAGATGTGGTTCGTTCTCAGTTTGAAGCTTGGCAAGGCTCAGTTTCCATTAAATCAAATCGGGGAGAGGGGACGACCTTTATCTTACAATTACCACTAAGTTTTACGACTGCTCGTCTGTTAGTTTGTGAGTCAGATGGTATAACTTATGCTTTACTGGCCGAAGTTATCGAACAAGTTGTATTACCCTCTCCGGAACAGATTCAACATCAACAGCAAATGTTCTACTGTTGGACCCAAGATTCAAAGCAAGAACTGATTCCTATCTATCCTTTAGCTGATTTGGTTAATTACCAGTATCCTACTTTATACAAGAGCAATAATTCAGAAAGTCTTTTTCCTCTCCAGTCCAAAAACTCAGTTAAGCCTCTACTGATGTTAAAACATAACCAGCAACATCTGTGTTTACAGGTGGATCAGATTTTAGTTGAACAAGAACTGGTTATTAAATCTCTGGGTGATACCCTAACCTTACCGACATATATTCAGGGTTACAGTGTTTTAGGTAATGGAAATCTGACTCTGGTAATTGAACCGAAAGCTTTAGTGTCTCAACCTCGAAAAACCAATCTAAGAGCCAGTCCTTTCTTAAAACCCAAACAACCGAATGAGCGATCGCCTATGACAACGATTCTGCAACAGAAGAATTTAAGTGTCAACCCAGAACAAACAAGTCCATCAGGAAACTCTGTTCAGGTATTAGTGGTGGATGATTCTGTGGTTCAAAGACGAACTTTACTACAAACACTACAAAAAGCGGGTTATCAGGTGTTGCAAGCAGGGAATGGTCAAGAAGCACTGGCCCAATTAAATCAGCATCCAGAGATAAAATTGATCATTTGTGACATCGAAATGCCTTATATGAATGGTTTTGAGTTTTTGAGTCACTGGAAACAAGATGCAAACTTTTCTCAGATTCCTGTAATTATGGTGACAACTCGCAGTGGGAAAAAACATCGTCAGTTAGCTTTGGCCTTAGGGGCGAAAGGTTACTTTACTAAACCTTGTTCTAACTCAGAACTATTAGAAACCATCAGAGAATTGATTACCCAAGACCAACTAAGTACCTGGACAAAAATAAACGTTACTCGTTTAAGTTAAGCAGAGGAAGCAGAGGGTGCAGAGGAAGCAGAGGAGGAGAGGCTATGGAGTAATTTACATTTCTTAAGACAGTTCACTTTAATTTTGTCCAACCACTTAACGGAAGTTTTTAATTGACTGTCTCAAAATTTCGGTTAAGTGAGTGTGGGGAGAATTTTTCTTTTAATGATTTTGAAATTTATTATTTTTTCTAAATTCTAAATTCTAAATTCTAAATTTTTCCCGCAACAACATCTATTTTTCTCTAGGTACTTAATGACTATGTTCAACACTACCCTTCAACTTCAAAAATTATCTCATACCACTACTAACCCTAATACTTTACGGGTTCTCGTTTTTAGGGTTTCAGCCACTTCTTTATCAAATGAGGAAGACTATCTTTTTGCTCTTCCCGTTGAGGGTGTACTTAAGGTGGTCTCTTGTCCTCCTATTAATTGGGCGATGGATACCGGTCTTGGTATGAGTGATCTGGGTTCAGAAAATGTGACAACTTTGGATCTACGTCGGGAGTTTTTATTGGGAAATTCCAAGACACTTGAGGATGCAAGGGTTTCAACCGTTTCTAATTGCTATCCTTTTCTTATTTTACTCAAAACTCGGACTGAAGAACGATTTGGTATTCCTGTTACTGGACTCCCTCTTCTGAGTGATATTCCCTTATCAACTATTCGTCCAGTTTCCTTATCCTATCGTCAGGTTGCTAAAATTAATTTTGCCAGCCATATGGCTATCCTACCCCAAGCGGAAGAGAAAAAGCCTATCAAGATATTTCTTCTTGGTATGAGCAATATCAATGAATAATTAATAATTAATTGCCTAAAAACCTCTGTTTCAAAAGAGAGTTCAGTCTTCATTGTTGAATAATCATTTTTCTCGACTGTATGATAGAATATTGAATCAAGGTTTTAGCTTTTAATCTCCCCAGGAAATAAAATGTATAATTACAGTTATTCAGGCAAAAATCGTGATATTTCTGGGAATAAGTCTGTTGATTATGATTACCATCCAATAGAAAGTAAAGGAAGATTAGAAGTTTCTGTTAAAAGCTTAATAGATGAGATTAATTTCCATAATTTTGATTTAATTGTATCTTTCTTACAAGAAGTCAGTAAAGATAAGTCTATACAGGTAGATTACATAGATCAATCTACTGCTAACTTGATTTTTAATGGGTCTTCTCAAGGACTGAAAAAACTAGAAGATTTATTTACATCTGGAGACTTACAGGAATTACTCAAGAAGATAAAATTTGAAGATTTTTCTGAATTTACTCTTAAAAGTGTCCGCTTTATTGAAGATGTAGAAGTACTAGAGAAATGTCAGTTAATTCAAAAACTTAGAACGCAAGGAATCGATAAAAGTAAATTAATTAAGGACTATTTAAGTGGAGTTAATCTAAGTGGGGCTAATTTAAAAGGTGTTAATTTAAGTTGGGCTAATCTTAGTAAAATTGATTTACAAGGAGCCAATCTTACAGGAACCAATTTAAGTGGTGTTAACTTAAATAAATCTAACCTAAGTGACAGTTATCTCATTAAGATTTCTTTGGTTGGGGCTGATCTCATCGAAGCGAATTTAATGGGAGCTGACTTAACCCAGTCTGTTCTCATGGGGACTAATTTAAGCCATGCTAATCTGAGTGGTGTTAATCTTAGTGAAGCTAACTTAAGTGATTGTAATCTCAGTTATACTAATTTGAGTTGGGCTAATCTGAATTGCGCCAATTTGAGTAACTGTAATTTGCATAAGGCTATTCTCAAAAGAAGTCATCTACATAAGGCTAATCTCACTGAAGTTAATTTTAATGATGCTGATGTTATTAAGGCAAAATTTGCTGATAATCAAGGTATTAGTGATGAGCAAAAAAATAATTTGATTCAACGTGGAGCATTTTTTTATTAAGATGCCGAACTTACACTATAATATTCCTGAAGATCCTGAACCACATTTTCAGGAACCATGTGAGAAATAGAGCCACCAAACTGAGCTATTTCCTTGACCGTACTACTACTTAAAAAACTATACTCTTTATTGGTAGCGAGGAAAATGGTTTGCACTTCTTCAGCAAGGGTTTTATTGGTGTGAGCCATTTGTAATTCCTTTTCAAAATCAGACAACACCCGTAAACCTCGTAACACTACCTGAGCATTGCGTAATTTGGCGTAATCTACGGTTAAACCCTTATAACTATCCACCTCAACCTGGGGTAAATGTTGGGTACATTCAGTAATTTGCTCAACCCTTTTGTCCACAGCAAACAGAGGCCGTTTATTGGGGTTATACATCACTGTAACGATCACTTTTTCAAACAACAAAACCCCTCGCTCAATGATATCAAGATGACCAAGGGTAATGGGATCAAAACTTCCTGGATAAATAGCTATCATTTTCGACAATCAATTGAGGGAAGAGTTGGGCTAAGATGGGGGCGGAGAGACTTGAACTCTCACGACCTTGCGGTCAACGGATTTTCATTCTCTTGCAGCTTTCGCTACTGCACCATTTGAGCTTTGAGAATTGGACTCTCCCTTTACCCTCAGCTAAACCTGTTAGGGTAGCTCCCGTCGAGTCTCTGCACCTTCTAAACTCTCTTAAGTTTAGCTTGGCTCAGGATTGCCTTATCTATTACACTAGACTTAGGTTTCCCTGAATTTGAGAGCTTACACTTG